>JBEKVO010000004.1:0-129719 GCA_049513895.1 Rectinemataceae bacterium
TCAATATTCAACTCAATAGCTATTTTCAGAACTGAATCTTGGTGAGAAAGGAATCAAAGTGATCGATGAGAAACGACTGAAAGACCTGGAGAAAAAGGCCTGGCTGGTTCGCCTGGAGCTTATAAAGATGTTCTCATTCGGTAAAGCCCATCATTTTGGTGGCTCCCTTTCCTGCGCAGAGATAGCAACCGCACTCTATTTTTACAAGATGAATTATTCCATCAATAATATGTCTTATCCAGAGCGGGATCGATTCATCATGAGCAAAGGGCATTCCGTACCTACGCAATATGTCATTCTGTCGATGCTCGGAATTATCCCGCACGAAGAACTGAAAACATTTAAAACGTTTGGGTCGAGGTTGCAGGGACACCCCGATATGCGCAAAACACCGGGTATTGAGGCGCCGACCGGTTCGCTCGGTATGGGGCTTTCCTATGCGAATGGGATGGCAATGGCAGGGGGTTTGGACGATTTAAAATTCAAAATCTACCTGATACTAGGTGACGGGGAGTTACAAGAAGGGCAGGTATGGGAAGCGGCGATGAATTCCGCACACAGGCATTTAAGCAATATCTGCGTAATAGTGGATCGGAACCGATTCGAAAGCCAGGGTGAAGTCGATCGCTTAAAAAACATTGAGCCTTTAATCGAAAAATGGAAGGCTTTCGGATGGGAGACTTCCCGGGTCGATGGCCATAACATCAAACAGATTTGCGATACACTCGATCGGTTCGATGGGAGCAATGGCAGGCCATTTCTTATCGTCGCCGATACGATTAAAGGGAAAGGCGTCAGCTTTATGGAAAATACGTTCAAGTACCATAATGCAAGCTTGACCGAGCAGGAATACACCAAAGCAATCGAAGAATTACAAGGAACAATCACGAAGTTCGCGTGATAGAGAGGCATTGATGGCAGAGACTCCGAAGAAAGAAGCGACGAGAGAAAGATATGGGAAAACCTTGGCGAAATTGGCAGCGATGGACAGGAACGTTGTCGCTCTGGATTGCGATCTCGGCAGATCGACGCATTCGTTCGATATTGTATCTGTGGATCCAACGCGGTTTTTCGAGATGGGTATCGCCGAACAGGATATGATATCTACCGCTGCTGGAATGGCAACGATGGGGAAGATCGTATTTGCCAATTCATTCGCGATATTTATTACGGGGCATGCTTTCGATCAGATCCGACAACAAGTAGCTCTGCCGCGCTCAAATGTAAAACTATGCGGTTCAAGTGCGGGCCTTACAATCGGTGCGGATGGCTCCACTCATCAGGCAATCGTCGACGTGGCACTGATGCGGGTTCTTCCGGGTATGACCGTGTTGGTTCCGGCAGATGGCAATCAGACCGAGCAGGTAATAAACGCGGCGTACGAATACAAAGGTCCAGTATATATACGATTGTCGAGATATGAGACCGGGGATATCCTCCCCTTGAGTCTTCCATTCCGTATAGGCGAAGCACAAATGTTAAAGGAAGGCAGGGAAGTCGTTCTTGCTTCTTATGGACCGGTTCTGCAGAATGTGGTGATTGCCTCTGAGCTATTGGCACAAAAAGGGATCGATGTGGGCGTAGTTAATTTTCATACCTTGAAACCGATAGATCGTGCCATGGTTGAAAGGTTGGCCGGTCTCTATCGCTATATTGTCAGCATAGAAGAACATAGTATATACGGCGGGCTTGGCAGCGCGCTGGGAGAATGCATTTCTGAATGTCCGAATTCCGGTCCCAAGGCAGTCCTTCATCGCATTGGGCTCCAGGACACTTTCGGTGAAACGGGCACCGCGGATGAACTGCTCAAGAAGCACGGTATGGACCCGGAAGGAATCACGAACAGTGTTCTCGGTTTGGTTAGAGGTCCAATGTAATCCAGCTCTCATCATACCAAGACCGGGAATTTGATTTTATTGAAAGGAAAAAACATGAGCGTCAAAGCATGGGATGATGGGAATTGATGTCGGATTTTCGGTTTCACAGGGCACAAACATATTCTCGTGCCGACTTATTGGTTTTCTGGGAAGTGGAGCGAGATAGTAATTTACTATATTGGAGGTTCTTATGCAGCTTCAAGGGAAAGTGGCAATCGTAACTGGGGCTTCAAAAGGGATCGGTAAGGCCATTGCGATCGGATTCGCCAGGGAAGGTGCGTCGGTATTAGTTAATTTCAATACGGACCGTCGAGGTGCAGAAGAAGTCGTGGAGGAAATCCAGAAATCCGGGGGGAAGGCCTTTGCCGTTCAGGCGGATACTTCAAAACCCGAGACTGGAGGCCTGCTGGTCGATCAAGCTGTAAAAAAATTCGGTGGCATGGACATTCTCGTGAACAATGCAGGGATTTTACGTGTTGCGCCGCTTGTCGATATGGACCCATCGATGTGGGACAGTGTGATTCGCACGAATCTCTATGGATATTTTTATTGTGCACAGGCGGCAGCTCGGCAATTGATAAAACAGAAACGTGGTGGAAGGATAATCAATATAAGTTCAATAAGTGATCCGATGGTTTTCATAGGTGGAGCCGCATATTGCGCTACCAAGGGCGGCATAGATGCGTTAACCCGAGTGCTCGCCGTAGAACTAGCTCGATATGGCATCACTTCAAACGTAATCCAGCCTGGCCCAACAGACACGCCATTGAATATACCTTACTATACGCCGGATGTGGTCGCGAGGTATGACGCGCGCATCCCAATCGGTCGCCTCGCGAAAGCGGAAGAAATAGTCGGTGCGGCTGTCTATCTGGCATCGGATTCTGCGAGTTTTACCAATGGGGCAGAAATTCTCATTGACGGGGGGCTAAAGGTCAACGGTGAAGTGGGCCATCATAAAGAATAAGGGACGTGGCCTTGTGAAAGGAAGGTTATATGCGTATGCCTGATGTGCAAGGAATGCCAGATTCCTCTCAACTTCAAGAATGGATTAAGGTCGGTAACCATACCGACAATTTTCCGAAAATCTCCGGGGCCTCACTGGTTGAGGAAATCAGTAAGCAGAAAGTATGGGAAGGCTTCCTTGCAATTTGGCATCTTAATCAAGCGGGATTCGCTATAAAGGCAGGAGAGACAATAGCCTATTTTGACCCATACCTTTCTGACGAATTGGAACGCGTTACAAAAGGCCATCTCGATGAGCACTCCAGGCTTTTCCTGCCACCATTAAGTGCACATGATATTACAAACGCGGATATTGTTTTCTGCAGCCATGACCATCTTGATCATATCGACCCTCCAACAATTCGTCAGATTGCGGTAAGTTCTCCACAAGCAACATTTGTAATTCCTCAAACTGCGAAAGATAAACTGCTCAGTCTGGGAGTCGATGAACAAAGGTTAATCACCTTTTGTGGGGACGATCAGAAGATAGTTCACGGATTGTCCGTAAAAGCCATACCTGCTGCCCACACTACATTCGATTACAAAGAAAAGGAGGGATTCCCTAATCTCGGGTATGTGGTAGTTTTAGAAGGCATTACCGTTTATCATTCAGGCGATTGTGTAATGTATGACGGACTCATTGAAAGATTGTCAAGCCAACATATTGACGTAGCATTTTTACCAATCAACGGGGATGACTGGCTTAAACATTGTCGAAACATCATGGGGAATTTCAGCTATAAAGATGCCGTGAACCTAGCTGTTGCGGCAGGGTTCGATATAATTATCCCAATGCATTTTGGACAGCACGCCGTCAATACCGAAAAGCCTGGCATTTTTATCGATTATCTTCAAGAGAACTATCGTTATCAGAAATCACATGTAATGGTTCCAGGAGAAAGGTTCTTCTATGCCAAGTAGAAGTTTTTCTTGTCACTGATGAGACATGGGGTTATGACTTGTTTATAATGATTTAATAGCGAAACAACAATAAAATCTATTAAAACGCTAGATAGTATTGACAAACGATAGTATAACGCATATAACATGCTATCACTATTAGGACTAGGTCATACTATGCGCAAAGATAGTCTGGGCATTGCCATTATCGGTTCCGGTCGCGCCGGAATGATCCACGCGAGAAATTTCGCTTCCGGCGTCGAGGGAGCCCGTCTCGTGGCGATGGTGGATCCGGTCGTCGAGGCCAGGAAGGCCGCCCTTGCCGAGCTCGGTCTCGAAAAGGGCTACGCGGATTACAGGGACGCTCTTTCCGATCCCGCCATCGGCGCCATCGTCGTCGTCACGCCGACCGTCTTACACCGGGAGATCGTGGTGGCCGCTGCCGCTGCCGGCAAACATGTGTTCTGCGAAAAACCCATGGCGATGGACGCAGCCGAGTGCGCGACGATGACGGCCGCCTGCGACCGCGCGGGCGTGAAGCTGCAGATCGGTTTCATGCGCCGGTACGCCCGGGATTTCGTCGCGGCGAAGGCTGCCCTGGACTCGGGCAGGATAGGGGAGCCCGTCCTCATCAAGTCCCTGACCCGAGGACCAAGCGTACCGCAGCCCTGGATGTACGACATCGCCAAGAGCAACGGCCCCTTGGCCGAGGTGAACAGCCACGACATCGATACGCTGCGCTGGTTCGCGGGCGACGATTTCGCCGAGATCTACGCGATCGCGGGCAACTACCGCTGTCCCGAGGCCCGCGTGGGGCACCCCGACTTCTACGATACCGTCGCGATGACCATCCGCTTCGCGAAGGGAACTCAGGGAATGATCGACGGGGCGGTCTCGGTGGGCTACGGCTACGACGCCCGTCTCGAGGTCTTGGGGACGAAGGGAGTCCTCTTCGTCGGCTCCCTCGAGGCGTCCAGCCTCGTCGTGTGCTCGGCCTCCGGGTCAGAGCTCTCGTCGCCGGCCGTCAGGAGCTGGCGGACCCTCTTCACAGATGCCTACCGCGAGGAAGACGCCGCTTTCGTGCGCTGCGTCCTCGAGGACGGGACGCCGAGCCCATCCGGCCGGGACGGGCTCAAGGCCGTCGAGGCGGTAGTGGCGGGCAACCGCTCCATCGCGACCGGAGTTCCCGTCAAGCTCGCCTGAAAAAAGGAGATAGCGATGAAGGCAGCCAGGCTTTTCGGCGTAGACGACCTGCGCGTGGTCGACGTCCCCCTTCCCGAGATCGGGAGCGGGGAGGTGCTGCTGCGCGTGCGCGCCGCCCTCATCTGCGGCACCGACATCCGGATGCTCAAGAACGGCGCGAAGTCCTCGCCCCTCACCCTCGGCCACGAAATCGCGGGGATGATAGAGAAGGTCGGGCGCGACGTGCGCGGCTACCGACCGGGGATGAGGGTCGCGGTGGCACCTAACTACGGCTGCGGCGTCTGCGATCAGTGCGTCTCGGGGCAGGGCCAGAACTGCGCCTCCCTGCGCGCCCTCGGCATCCACGACGACGGCGGCTTCGCGGAGTACGTTCGCATACCGGCCCTCGCCGTCGCTCAGGGCAACATATCCCCCATCGAGGACGACCTTTCCTTCTCGGAGGCCGCCATCGCCGAGCCCCTCTCCTGCGTCTACAATTCCTTCGAGCGCGCGCGTTTCAAGCCGGGCGAATCGGTGATCGTCATCGGCGCCGGCCCCATCGGCCTTCTCCACGCCAAGCTCTACAAGCTGGCCGGGGCAGGCCTCGTGATGATGAGCGACGTCAACGCCGATAGGCTCGCGGCATGCGTCAAGGACGAGCCTTCCTTCGTCGCCGTGCCCGCCGAGGGGGCGAAGGAGCGCGTCATGGAGCTCACGCGGGGCGCGGGGGCGGACGTCGTGATAACGGCCGCTTCCGTCGCGGCGGTCCAGCAACTCGCCTTCGGTCTCGCCGCGCTGAACGGACGCGTAATTTTCTTCGGCGGCCTCCCCGCCGGCAAGGAGATCGTGGGCCTGGACACCAACGTCATCCATTACAGGATGATCACCGTGACCGGTACTTCGCGACAGAGCCTGGCCCAGTACCGCGCCTGCCTCGGCCTGATCGGCCGCGGCCTCATCGACGTTCGATCGGTGATTACGCGGACTTGGCCCCTGGATGGCGCGGCCGAGGCCTTCGCTTCCGCGCTGCGCGGCGAGGGCTTGAAGTCCGGCTTCGTGATGGAGTAGGGGATAGGGAAGAAGGGAAAAGGGAATGAATGAAGATGGCGTGATCGGGGTGGACATCGGAACTCAGGGCACGAGGGCCGCCCTCTATGACCTCGGAGGGGCTCTCCTCGCCGAGGCCACCGAGGCCTCGGTATTGGCGCATCCCGCGCCGGGCGCCGTCGAGGAGGATCCGGAGCGGCAGTACGCCTCGGTCTGCCGAACGATCGGCTCCTGCCTCGAAAAGGCCGCCTTCGCCCCAGGGAAGGTCGCGGCCGTCGCCATAGACGGCCAGATGGCGGGAGTGATCGGCGTCGGCGACGACGGCATGGCCGTCACGCCCTACGACTCCTGGCTGGATACGCGTTGCGCGGACTACATCGCCGTCATGAACGCCCTGCCCGGAGACGCCGTACTCAAGCTGACGGGCAACGTGCCCAGCTACAACCACGGTCCCAAGATACTCTGGTGGAAGGGCGAGCGGCCCGAGGCATGGAAGCGCGTCGCCTCCTTCGTGCAGCCGGGCGGCTACGCCGCGATGCGGCTCTGCGGACTTCGCGGAGACGGCGCCTTCATCGACGACACCTACCTGCACTTTTCCGGCTTCGCCGATAACGCGAAGCGACGCTGGGACGAGGGCCTCCTCGGCGCCTTCGGCATCCCGGCCGCCAAGCTGCCGCGCATCGCGTCGCCGCGCGAGATCGTAGGCGCCGTCTCCCGCGAAGCCGCGGCGGCCTCCGGCCTCGCCGCGGGGACTCCCGTCGCGGCGGGCCTCGGCGACACGGCCGCTTCCTTCCTGGCCTGCGGCGCGACGGCCGCCGGGACCTGCGTCGACGTCGCCGGCACGGCCTCGGTCTTCGCCGCCACGGTCTCCAGCTTCGCGCCCGATCTCCGCGCCGGCGTCATGGGCTGCGGACGCTCTGCCGTCGAGGGCATGTGGCATCCCTACGCTTATGTAAACGGCGGGGGCCTCAACCTGAACTGGTTCGTGGAGCGAGTCCTGGGCTCCGACGACCTCGCGGAGGGCCTCGCCCGGCTCGGGGACGCGATACGCGATTCCAAGCCTCGACCGGACGATCCCTATTTCGTCCCGCACATGGAGGGCCGCGTCATGCCGAGCGACCCGAGCCTTCGCGGCGCCTGGGCGGGGGTGACTCGCGACCACGATGCCGCGCGGCTTTACCGCAGCATGCTCGAGGGAGTGGCCTTCGAGTACGCCGTCTACCGCGACGCGGTGCGGGCCCTCCATCCCGGCATCGATCTCGTCGAGTTGCGCGTCACGGGCGGCGGATCCCGCGATATGGCCTGGAACGGCATAAAAGCCGACGTCCTCGGAATGAAGATCGTCACGATCGAAGGCTCCGGCGGAGCGCCCATGGGCGCCGCCCTCGTCGCCGCCGCGGCATGCGGGGCCCTCCCGAACCTCGCCGAAGCCGCGCGCTCATGGGCGCATCCGGGCGCGGAGCGACTGCCCGATCGTGGGCGCGCAGGGCTGTATGCGAGGCGTCAGGCCAATTACGAACGATTGCTTGGGGCCCTCTCGGGCTTTCCGGGTTAAAACTGACCGAGTTTTGAAATTGGCAGAGGGGGTATGAAATCATGACCGTCAACGAGCTCGTCCCGGCGAGCAAGCCCACGTTCTACTTCGTGGGCGTGACCACGGGCAAGTCTTCCATCATGAAGGTCTTCCCTAAATGGGCGGCCCATCTCGGACTCGGCGACGTAGAAATCAAAGGCATCGATTGCAAGTGGCACGACGATCCTTCGGTCTATCTGAAGGTCGTCGACTTCATCAAGGCTGACCCTCTGTCGGTCGGCGCCCTCGTGACGACCCACAAGATGGATCTCCTCGAGGCGGCTCGCGACCGCTTCGGCTACCTCGATCCCTATGCCGAGCTCCTGGACGAGATATCGAGCATCTCGAAGCGGAAGGGGAAGCTCAGGGGCCACGCCATGGACCCGATCTCGAGCGGCTACTCCTTCGACGCCATCGTCCCGCCGGGGTACTGGAAGTTAGGTGGAGAGCTCTGCATCCTGGGCGCCGGCGGCTCCTCCCTGGCCCTGACCTGCTACCTCATGAAGCAGAAGCCGAAGGCCGAGTGGCCCAGCCGACTGGTCGTGACGAACCGCAGCCCAAAGCGACTCGAGCACATGAAGCAGGTGCACGCCGCCATCAACCCCGGCATCAGGATGGAGTATGTCCTGGCCGAGACGGCGGAGGGCAACGACGCGGTCGTGAACGGACTGAAAGCCCGCTCCCTCGTCGTCAACGCCACCGGCCTGGGCAAGGACGCCGCGGGCTCGCCTCTCACCGATGCGGCGCGCTTCCCGGATGGCGGGTTGGTGTGGGAGTACAACTATCGCGGCGAGCTGGTCTTCGTCGCCCAGGCTCGGGCCCAGGAGAAAGCGAGATCGCTCAAGATCGAGGACGGCTGGGTATATTTCATCCACGGTTGGACCCGTGTCATCGCCGAAGTTTTCGGCATCGACATCCCCGCGAGCGGGCCCGCGTTCGACGAACTCTGCCGCATAGCGGCGGAAAGCAGATAGGAGAATCCCATGGACTACATCGTAAAGGGAACCAGCTTCATCCAGCCCTTCTCGGCCAACATCGACCTCGACGAGGGCACGATGACCGACTTTACCAGCACGACGGAGCGCAGGGCGAGCTCGATGCGCGGCCATTACGCCGACAAGGGCGCCCTCGAGCGCCTCATCGCCGAGGGCGACCCCATCCACTACCAGGTCTTCGAGAAGCCGGTGCCCGAAGAGTACGGCCAGCTGATGTACTGCATCTCCAGGCTCCTCCCGGGCCTCGTGGGCGACGAGTACTTCATGACCAAGGGCCACTACCACTCCGTCCTCCACACGGGGGAGCTCTACCTCTGCCTGTGCGGCGAAGGCTTCATGCTCATGAAGACCAAAGACGGCAAGTTCACCGCCGAGCCCATGAAGCGGGGCGGGATGGTATACGTGCCTCCCTATTGGGCCCACCGCTCGGTCAACACGGGAGCCGGGCCCCTCGTCTCCTTCTGCGCCTACAACGCCGAGGCGGGCCACAACTATGGCGACATCGAGACCGAGGGATTCGTGAAGCGGGTGCTGCGAATCGGCGGCGTTCCGGTAATCCGCTAGGGGCCGGCCATGGGCAAGGTAATAGTCACCCCCCGCTCCCTTTCCAAGGGCGGGCACCCCCTCCTCGATCGCATAAGGTCGGCCGGCCACGAGCTCATCTTCCCCAACCCCGGGAATCAGCCCACCGAGGCCCAGCTGGAGGCGGTAATAGGCGACGCGGTCGGCTACATCGCCGGGGTCGAGAAGATCGGCGCGGGTCTCATCGCAAAGGCGGGCAAGCTGGTCGCGATCAGCCGCAACGGCACCGGCGTCGACAACGTCGATATCGCTGCGGCGAAGGCGCGCGGGATCCGCGTCCTGCGAGCCGAGGGCGCGAACGCCCGCGGCGTCGCCGAGCTGGCCTTCGGCCATATCCTCGCCGCGGCCCGCGGCATCTGCGCGGCCGACGCCCAGCTCAAGGCCGGGAAGTGGAGCCGCGAAAAGGGCTTCGAGCTCGAGGGCAAGACCCTTAGCATCGTCGGCTGCGGGAAGATCGGAAGGCTGGTCGCGCGCTTCGCTCTGGCCTTCGATATGAAGGTGCTCGCCTACGACCTCTACCCCGACTCATCCTTCTCGCCCTCGGCGGCATTCAGATGGGTTTCCCTGGCCGAGGCCCTGTCCGAGGCAGACGTCGTTTCGCTCCACTGTCCCCCGCCGCCCGACGGCGTGGCCCTACTGGACCGCGCCGCGATCGAGGGCCTAAAGGAGGGCGTCATCGTTGTCAACACCGCCCGCGAGGCTCTCGTGGACGCGGCCGCGATGATGACCGCCCTGGAGTCCGGCCGCGTGCGGGCATATACGGTGGACGCCTTCGACAAGGAGCCGCCCGAGGACTGGAGCGTCGCCCGAAATCCCCGCGTAATCGCCACGCCACATATTGGGGGCTTCACCGACGAGAGCATCGATCGGGCCACCGAAGTCGCCGTGGAAAACCTCCTCTCTGCATTGAAGGAGGCGGGGACGTGAGCCGAGCGGCCTTGACCTGGTCTCCCGCGCCGCTTCCCGCCGCGCGTGCCGGGGCACCGGAGGCTGGGCGTGAAGGAGTGGCCCTCTATTGGCTGGGCCAGGCGGGCTTCCTCGTGGAGAGCGCCGCCCTTCGTATATTAATTGATCCCTACCTCTCGAATAGCCTCGGCATAAAGTACCGCGGGACGGCGCTCCCGCATATCCGAATGAGCCCTCCCCCGGTGGATCCGGAGGCTTTACGCGACATCGACATCGTGCTGGCGAGCCATGGGCACGGGGACCACCTGGACCCGCTGACTATCGGTCCCGTCGCGGCCGCCAACCCCGATTGCCTATTCGTAGTTCCGGCTTCCTGCGCGGAGCGGGCGCTATCCAGGGGCGTCCCTCCGAATCGTTTGGTGAAGGCCCAGGCCTTCGCATCCCTCGACGTCGAGGGCGTCGCCATCCACCTCATACCGTCGGCTCACGAGGTGCTCGCGATCGACGATCATGGAAGTCTGCTCGCTCTGGGCTTCGTCATCGAGCTGGCTGGAGTTACGATCTATCACCCCGGCGACTGCGCTCCCTACCCGGGACTCGTGGAAAATCTGTCGCCCTTCGAGGTCGACCTCGCCCTCCTGCCGGTGAACGGCAGGGATTCGGAGCGCGCGGCCGCGGGCATCCTCGGCAATTTCAGCCTGGAGGAGGCAGTCTCCCTGGCGGAGCTCGCAGGCTTCGGCTCGGCGATAGGCCACCATTTCGGCATGTTCGCCTTCAACACCATCGACGAGGCCGAGGCCCGCCGCTTCCTGGGCGGCCGCGCCGCGGCTCCATCCTTCCTCCTCGCCGAGGCCGGGCTGCGCTACGAGGTTATGCCATGAAGAAGGAGCTCGTATTCGTGGAGGAGCGGAAGCGGGACATCCTCGAGTACGTCGTCTCGCGGAAAAAGGCGACCGTGGCCGAGCTCTGCGCCCGCTTCGGAGTCTCGAGCGCGACGATCCGAAACGATCTTCGCGACCTCGAGGAGAACGGCGCCCTCGTCCGCACACACGGCGGCGCGATAGTCCGGGGCCAGGCGCGATTCGAGCCCGACGCAGCGGAAAAGGGGCCGCAGCACACCGCGGAGAAGCGAGCCATCGCGGCCCTCGCCCTCGGCTGCATCGAGGACGGAGACACCATCGTGATCGACACGGGCACGACGACCCTCGAGCTGGCCAGGATACTCGACGCGAAGCAGGATATCACCGTCATCACCAACGACCTCGCCATCGCGATGAGCCTGGAAGAGCACCCGAGCGCGACCGTGCATTTCCTCGGCGGCGTCATGCGCAAGCGCCTGCATTGCACCGTCGGCTCCCGCGCCGAGGAGGCCCTTCGCGGGCTGACCGTCGACAAGGCCTTTATGGCCGCCAACAGCTTCTCGATCGAGAAGGGCGCCTGCACTCCGGACCTCCAGCAGGCCGATCTCAAAAAGACGATGATGTCGATCGCGACGAAGGTCTATCTCCTCGTCGATTCGTCGAAGATCGGCAAGAATTCCTTCGCGCGCTTCGCCTTGCCCGGAGAGATCGACTGCCTGGTGACCGATGCCATTTCGCCCGAAGACGCCAAGATCCTCGAAGATATCGGGGTCGTGATACTGACCGAAGGAGAATAAAGCGATGAGCGAAGTATTCGAACGGATCGAGAAAGGCGGCATCGTGCCGGTTATCAAGCTGGAAAAGGCCGAGCAGGCGCGGGTCCTCGGCCGAGCCCTGATGGAAGGCGGTCTCCTCGTGGCCGAGGTGACCTTCCGCAGCGCGGCCGCCCCGGGGGCGATCGCCCTCCTCAGGAAGGAATTTCCCGAGCTCCTCGTGGGCGCGGGAACGGTGCTCACGGTCGACCAGGTCGAGGCCGCCATTTCCGCGGGGGCCGCCTTCGCGGTGACGCCGGGCTTCAATCCGCGCATCGTCGACGCCTGCATAGCCAAGGGCCTGCCCATAATGCCGGGGATCAATTCCCCCAGCCAGATCGAGCTCGCCTTGGAACGCGGCATCGGCCTCCTCAAGTTTTTCCCCGCGGAGGCCTCAGGGGGAGTGAAGATGCTGAAGGCCCTCCATGGCCCCTACGCCGATGCCCGATTCGTGCCTACGGGCGGCATTGACGCTTCGAATCTTGCGTCGTATCTTGCTCTTCCCTACGTGGCCGCCGTCGGCGGCAGCTGGATGGTGAAGGAAGAGCTCATCGAAGCCGGGGCGGTGTCCGAGCTTTCGGCTTTATGTCGAGAGGCCGTCTCGATCGCCCGCTCCGCGCGCGCGAAATAACTTCAAGGAGGACAACTATGGATGATTTTGTTTTCCACAACACTACCAAGATCATTTTCGGAAGGGGAGCCGAGTCTCGCGTCGGGGCCGAGGTCAAGGCCTTCGCTTCGAAGGTCCTTCTGCACTACGGCGGAGGAAGCATCAAGAAGAGCGGTCTTTTCGACAGGGTCGCCGCCTCGCTCAAGGCAGCCGGCGTTTCCATCGTCGAACTGGGCGGCGTCGCGCCCAACCCGCGGTTGGCTCTCGTCCGCGAGGGCATAAAGATCTGCCGCGAGCAGAAGGTCGGCCTCATCCTCGCGGTAGGCGGCGGCAGCGTCATCGACTCGGCCAAGGCCATAGCGGTGGGCGTGCCTTACAAGGGCGACGTCTGGGACTTTTACTCGGAAGCGGCCTCGCCGAAGGAGAACCTTCCCGTCGGCACCGTCCTCACCATCCCGGCTGCGGGCAGCGAGGCGAGCAACGGTTCGGTTATCACGAAGGAAGAGGGGCAGCTCAAGCGCCCCTGTAACTCCGAGTTCAACTACCCGCGTTTCTCCATACTGAATCCGGAACTCGCCTTCACTCTGCCTAAAAATCAGGTCGCAAATGGGATCGCCGACATTATGGCCCACCTCATGGAGCGTTATTTTACGAACTCTCGTCCGGTGGAGCTCACCGACCGCCTCATCGAAGCCACCCTGCGCACGGTGATCGACGTCGCGCCGAGGGTGCTCCGCAAGCACGACGACTACGACGCCTGGGCCGAGCTCATGTGGTCGGGGACGGTCGCCCACAACAACCTCCTCAATACGGGTCGCGACGGCGACTGGGCTTCCCACGACATCGAGCACGAGCTCTCCGGGATCTACGACGTCGCCCATGGCGCCGGCCTCGCCGTCGTGTTCCCGGCCTGGATGAAGCACGTCTACAAACACGACCTTGCGCGCTTCGTCCAATTCGCGGTCAGGGTCTGGGCGGTGGACCAGTCCTTCTTCAGCCCCGAGCGGACTGCCCTCGAAGGCATTGCCCGCCTCGAGGCTTTCTGGGCTTCGCTCGGCCTGGCGATCAGGCTTCCCGGCATCGGTATCGGCCCGGAGCGCATCGAGGAGATGGCCTCGAAGTGTACGAAGGGCGAATCTTCGGCCGTCGGGCATTTCGTGAGCCTTGGCAAGGCTGAGGTATCGGCAATCCTTAGGCTCGCGCTCTAAAACCTGCTGTGTGGGCGGAGAATGGAGGATACATTCTCTGCCCTTTGTTTTGTTAGATTTAATACAAGGTTATAAAACAGATTGACAATACGTAGACTTGAGGTATTCTATTCTAGTTTTGATGGTATTTCTGGGTTTAGTTTGACTATATTGTTTTACAACGGTTGACTCGGAATTATCCAATCAGCATACTCTTCGCCGAACTAGAAAGGTGAAAATGAAAAGTAGCGGCAAGCCTAAGAGTCTGAAGCAGCTGAACACGAGGGTCGCCTTGGATCTCATACGCGCCAGCGACACGATCTCCGTCGCCGACGTTTCCGATTCCATACATCTGAGCAAGACGACCGTCAAGAAGATATTGGACCTGCTCGCGAAGGCGGGTATAGTCCTCTCGGCAGGTAAGGGCGATTCCACCGACGAAGGGGGCAAGAAGCCCGAACTCTACCGCTTCAATATAAAGTACGGTTACTCGATATGCCTCCATGTCACGCCCGAGGACCTTATCGCCGTAACGACGGACCTGCGGGCCGATATCACCTACTATCATAAAGAAAAACTGGAGGACGACCGTTCCTTGAAGTGCATTATCGACCTTCTGGTTATGACGATCAGGCGCTTCGTCGCCATGAAGGCGTCGACGGGGGAGAAGCTCATAGGCATCGCCATCGTCCTCCCGGGGCTCGTCGATTCGGTGAAAGGCATTTCGATCTATTCGCCGCATTATCCGAATTGGGGCAGAGAGGTGGCCTTCACCGAGCTCCTCCTCGCTGGGCTGGGCGAGGGCTGGGATGTGCCGATCGCCATCGACAACGCCAACCGCTACCAGGCCGTCGCCGAAAGGGAAAAAGGCATCGCCGCCGGCAGAAAAAATTTCGTCGTGATCGATGCGCTCAATGAGGGGCTCGGGGCGGGAATCGTCCTGGGCGGCGAGGTCATCCAGGGCGCGCAGAGCATTTCCGGCGAGATTGGCCACATGACCCTCGATCCCTACGATGGGTTTCCCTGCATCTGCGGCCACAAGGGCTGCTTCGAAGCCATGGCCTCCGCGCGACGCATCCTCGGCCTGGCGCGTGAGGCCGCGGGGCGTTTCCCCGATTCGCTCTTGGCGCGGTCCCTCGCCGCCTCCTCCGTCAGGCTCGACGACGTCTGCGCGGCGGCCTCCCAGGGCGACCCATTGAGCCTCTATCTCATCGACGACGTGGCGCGCTGGTTCCTCATCGGGCTCTCGAACATCATAATGGTCAACGATCCCGAGCTCATCGTCATCCAAGGAGCTTACGTCAAAGCGGGCAGCTATTTCCTCGATAAGCTGAGGGAGGGGCTGAGGCAAATCGGGCTTCCCGACGTCGAAAAGAAGGTCAGCATAGAGTACTCCCGCCTGGGAGAAGAGCGCGGAGTGCTCGGCGCGGCGGCACTGATGATCTCGGATTTCTTCTCCCAAAACTTATTTGCATAAAGTCGTGCTGTCACAGCGAAATTCTGCACTAATTGTGTTAGATAATAATGTTGCAAAACAATTTGACAAATCAAGGAACAGTGCTATTCTGAGAGGAGTCCGTGGGTTTTTACGGACGATTTTTCCTTAGGAGGCAGAAGATGAAGAAATCATTGGCGCTGGTAGTGGCACTGCTTTTAGCGGTGTCCCTGTCCACCCTCGTCGCCCAGACTGAGGGCAGCGGCGTGTTCATGGGCACGGCCATCCGCTCTCTTGAGAACCCCTACCATGCGGTCTGGGCTCGTGGAGCCACGGCATTCGCCTACTCGGTCGGCGGCATATCCGTAGTTCAGACCTGCGAGGGCTCGAGCGAGAAGCAACTCAACGACATAAAGGCCCTCATCGCCAAGGCCGGCAAGAACGCCGTGTTCTGCGTGGACCCCAATGAGTCGCCCAACGTCATTCCCATCGCCAAGGCCTGCGAGGCCGCCGGTGTGTATTTCGTCACCTATTGGAACAAGCCCGACAACGTCAAGGTGACGGACTACCCGCATTGGGTCGCGCACATCTCCTTCTCCGGCACCATCGCCGGAGAGTTCATGGCCAAGGCCCTCTTCAAGTCCATGGGCGGCAGCGGAAAGATCGTCGCCCTCCAGGGCATGCTCGCCAACACCACGGCCATCGAGCGCTACACCGGCCTCCAGAATGCGCTCAAAGCGGCTCCCGGCATCCAGCTCGTAGCGGTGGACACGGCCGAGTGGGACCGCACCAAGGCCTTTGAAAAAATGAAGAGCTTCCTCGTCGCCAACCCCGACGTGGGCGGCGTCTGGGCCGCGAACGACAACATGGCCCTCGGCGCCCTCGAGGCGATCCGCGCCGCCGGCCTCGCCGGCAAGGTTCTTGTCGTCGGCTGCGACGGCGTAGACGAGATGCTCGCCGCGGTCAAGGCCGGCGAAGCCGCCGCCACCGTGATCAACCCCGCCTTCTGGCAGGGTGGCATGGGCCTCTCCCTCGCCCTCGCCGCGAAGAACGGCAAGATCGACGTCAAGAAGGTCCCCGTCGAGAAGCGGGCCTTCTTCGCCAAGGCCGTCGAGGTGACCCAGGCCAATATCGACGACATCATCAAGGTCTACGTGAAGGGCACGCCCAAGTACGACTGGAACGACTATTATGGAGCCTTCGTAGCGCCCATC
Organism: Rectinemataceae bacterium; assembly: GCA_049513895.1. Lineage (GTDB taxonomy): Bacteria > Spirochaetota > Spirochaetia > Treponematales > Rectinemataceae > UBA1306. Next base: position 16,186 of record JBEKVO010000004.1, read on the forward strand.
AAGTAATCGCCGGGGAGGGCCGCGCTTGCGGTCCTCCCTCCCTGGGACGGGCGCTCCTTGGATTCGAAGGCCCGCCCCTTGCTCGCGACGGATTGTCGCGGAATCAGCAGCACCTGGAGAGTAAGCTCGATGAGCGATTTGATTGGATCCGGAGGGAGCGGAGGCGCCCTGCTAGGCGTCGGGAACCCGGGCAGACGTCCCATCGCTCGAATGTTTTCCTTCATATCGAGGGGCATGAACGGTCAGATCGTCTCCCTCGCCATCGTGCTGGCGATATTCGCGATCGGCACGAGCGGATTGTCCCTGACGCCCAAGAATCTGCAGACTATCCTGAGCCTCGCCGGGATTCCCCTCATACTCTGCCTGGGCATCCACCAGGTCGTCTTGATAGGCGGCATGGACCTCTCGACGGAGGGAGTGATCTCCCTCTGCGCGGTGATATCCGGTTTTCTCCTGAAGAACCCCTTCACAAAAGCCGATTACGGCCTTTGGGTGATACCCATCGCGATCCTCATCGGAGGAGGCGCGGGCTTCATCAACGGCCTCATCAATACCAAGATACGCATGCCCTCCTTCATCGCGACCCTCGGCCTGGGCTGGGTGGCCCAGGGCCTGGCCGTTATCACGGGCAAGGGCAACGCGGTCAAGCTCCTCGATCCGAGGTTTCAACTTTTCACGAACGGGAATCTCCTGGAGATTCCCAACACCTTCCTCGTCGCCCTCATCCTCTTCGCCATCCTCTTCATTCTCCAGCGCTGGACCAAGCTGGGGACGCACATGTACGCGATAGGCGGAGACGAGGCCCTGGCGAGACAGGCCGGCATAAAGGTCGACAGGGTCAAGATAATCGTCTTCACCATCACCGGCATCCTCTACGCCCTGGCGGCCATCCTCCTCATATCGAGGCTGGCGAGCTCCAACCCCCGCACGGGCAAGGACCTCATGTTCCCCGCCATGACGGCGGTCGCGGTCGGCGGTGTCTCGCTCTCCGGAGGCGTCGGCGGAGCGCTGAACGCGGTCTTCGGAACCCTCATCGTCACGGTTCTCAACAACGGTATGGTGCTGATGAAGGTCAGCCCCTATATCCAGAACGCGGTGAACGGCCTCGTACTCATCGTCGCGGTCGCGCTCACGATCGACCGCAAAAAGATCGGGATAATCAAGTGAACGATACGGTATTGGAGCTTCGCGGCATCAACAAGTCCTTTCCCGGGGTCGCCGCCCTCAAGGACGTGGACCTGCGCGTCGAGCGCAACGAAATACTCGGCCTGGTGGGCGAGAATGGAGCCGGCAAGTCGACCCTCATGAAGATCATGATAGGCTTCTACCGGGCGGACGAGGGCAGCTACCTCCTGCACGGGGACGAGGTCGCCATGGCGGGGCCCGACGACGCGATCCGCGCGGGAATCGGGATGGTCTTCCAGGAAGGTTGCATGATCCCCAACCTCTCCGTGATGGACAATCTCTTCCTTGCCAACGAGCGAACCTTCTCGCGGGGCCCTTTCCTCGACAGGAAGGCCATGGCCGCCACGGCCCGGGAAGAGCTCGCGATAGTGGGCTTGGGCTCGCTCGACCCGCGCACCATCGTGGGCAGCCTGCCCGCCGCGCGCAAGCAGATGATCGAGATAGCCAGGCTCCTCTGGCTCTCGACCCTCTACGAGGCCGAAAACCCCATCCTCATCCTCGACGAACCCACGACCGTCCTCCAGGAGAGCGAGACCGAGATTCTCTTCGGCATTCTCGGCGAGCTCAAGAAGAGGGCCTCCATCGTGTTCATCTCGCACCGCCTCGAGGAGGTGGTGAGGCTGTCGGACAGGATAGTCGTCCTCAAGGACGGGGCCGTCGTCTCGAACCTCGAGCGCGGAAATGCCGACGTCCACAAAATCGAAATGCAGATGGTCGGACACGAGCTCGCCGCCGAGCATTACCGCGAGTCCATGCAGACGGAAGCGCGCGGCAAGGTCGTCCTCTCGGTCCACGACCTTTCAATGGCCGGTAAATTCGAGGGCTTCTCCCTCGACCTGCGCGAGGGCGAGATCGTCGGCCTGGTCGGCCTCCTCGGCTCCGGGAAGGAAGAGGTCTGCCGCTGCCTGGGCGGCTCGGAGGCCCCGAGCTCCGGCACCATCTCGGTGCACGGCCGCGAGATCCGCTTCTCCTCCCCCAAGGACGCGATAGCGGCCGGCGTCGGCGTAATACCCATCGACAGGCGAAACGAGGGGCTTGCGACCACTCTCGACGTGGCGAGCAACATCAACCTCCTCGTGCTGAGCCGCATGCGGCGGGGGCCCTTCCTGAGCCCCGCCCTCGAGAAGAAGAGCGCGCTCAAGTGGATAGTCGAGTGCATGATAAAGACGCCCTCGCCCCAGTCCTCCTGCTCCACCCTGTCGGGCGGCAACCAGCAGAAGGTAGTCATCGCGAAGTGGCTGGCAGCCGAGGCAGGCATCCTCGTCCTCGACCATCCGACCCGAGGCATCGACGTCGGCGCCAAGGACGAGATTTATCGGAGGATCCGAGAGCTCGCCGCGGCCGGCCTCTCGATCATCATCATGTGCGATACCCTCGAGGAGGACATCGGCCTCTCCGACAGGATCGTGATAATGAAGGACGGCAGGACGGTCCGCGAGATATCCTGCGCGAAGGGCGCCAAGCCGACGCCAGTCGACGTCATCGGCTATGTGGTCTAATCCAAAGGTGGGCTCCGATGAGTTCTAGACAGAGGGCGGCGATCAAGCCGATCTACATATCCCTGGGAATGTTCGTTTTCCTGGTCGCGATCTTCACGGCAGGGGACAAAAGCTTTCTCTCGTTCTACAATGCCCAGACGATCCTCAACGCGGTCGGAATCCTTCTCGCAGTGGGCTTGGGCCAGGCCTGCGTAATCCTGACGGGAGGAATCGATCTCTCCGTCGGGAGCATCATGTCCCTCGTCTCCGTCGTGTTCATGCTCATCCTGGGCAAGCTGGGAGCCTGGGCCTTCCCCGTCGTCCTCCTCATAGGGTTGGGCTCCGGGGCGCTCAACGGGATCATCGTATCCAAGCTGCGCATCCCCTCCTTCATAGCGACCCTCGGCACCCAGGGCATACTCCTGAGCATCGCGTACCTCCTATCCGCCGGGCCCCTCTCGGTGCCGGATAACGCCAATGCCTCCCTGGTGGACATCGTCAACGGAGCCATCGGCCCGATAAAGAACGTCTGGATCATAGGCCTCGCTACCTTCGCCATCTACTTCATCCTTCAGCGCTACGCCCGCATCGGACGCGGGATCCTCTACATCGGCGCCAACGAACGGATGTCCTACCTGTCCGGCCTGGATATCGACAAGATCCGGCTCGTGGCCTTCTCCATGTCGGGGCTGGGCGCCGCCATAGCGGGCGTGGTCCTGTCCTCGACGCTCTACTCGGGCTATCCGACCATGGGCGGCGTCTACGTCCTCAACTCGATAGCCGTCGTCGTCGTGGGCGGCACCGCGATGACGGGCGGGGCCGGAGGAATGCTCAATACCCTCGTCGGGGCCCTCATCATGGGCATCCTCAACAACGGCATGACTGTCGTCGGGATAGACGTCTACGCCCAGCAGGTCTTCCTCGGTATCCTGGTCATCGTCGCGGTGGCCGTGACCTTCGATCGTACGAAACTCGCGATCATCAAGTAGGGAGGACTTCGAATGGTACTTATTGCGCGCGAGGCGAGTGCGGAGAGCCTCGAGGGCGTTGGGCTTTTTATTACCCCGAGTCGCGGGCAATCGCCGGAAGCAGGGGCGGAATTTTCCTTCGAGCTCGCCGCTCCGGATCTCGGGATGCCCGCCGGACTCTGCGCCGGCAGCCTCGATTGCGTCTCGCGACCGATGATGCTCGCCCGAATGGAGAGGCACCTTCGCACTCCGGAAATGCTCTCCGCCGTCGATGGGGACGCGATCGTCTGCGTCGCGCCTTCCCAGGAACCGCGGGGCGGAACGATCACGGGCCTGCGCGCGATTAGAATGCGACGGGGTCAGGCGATAGTACTTGCGACGGGTGCATGGCATTGGATACCCTTCCCGACGGGGACCGCCTCCGTGCGGTTCCTCGTGGTCTTCAGAGCCGAAACCGGCGACGACGACCTGTATTTCTGCGATCTTGCCGATCACGCGGCGATAGAGATCCCTCAAGGAGTGACGATATGAGACAAGCCGTTATGACGAAGCCCGGCACGATCGAAATACGCGAGGCCGCGCGGCCCGTCCCCGGCGATGACGAAGTGCTGCTCCGGATCAAGCGGATCGGCGTCTGCGGCTCGGATATCCACGTATGGCACGGCCTTCATCCCTACACCTCCTATCCGGTCGTCCAGGGGCACGAGGTTTCGGGGACGATCGAGGAACTCGGGTCGGATGCGTCGCGCATCGCGCCGGGCCTTCGCATAGGGGCGCTCGCGACCTTCATGCCGCAATTGACCTGCGGGACCTGCCTCCCTTGCCGCAGCGGCAGCTACAATATCTGCGACAGTCTTCGGGTCATGGGCTTCCAGGCCCCCGGCGCGGCGCAGGATTATTTCGCGGTCGCGGCGGATAAGATCGTCCTCCTCCCCTCGGGGCTCTCGGCCGAGGGTGGAGCGATGATCGAGCCGGCCGCGGTCGCCGTCCACGCGCTCAGGCGAGGCGGAGGCGCTTCCGGGAAAAAAGTCGTCGTCGTCGGGGCCGGCCCCATCGGCAACCTCGTCGCCCAGGTGGCGAAGGCCCAAGGGGCGCGCGAAGTGCTCGTCATGGACAAGAGCGCCTACCGCCTCTCCCTCGCTTTGAAGTGCGGTGCCGACCACGCGGTCGGTGCCGACCACGCGGTCGACGCTTCTTCGGAAGCCTTGGCCGATGCCGTCGCTAAGCTCTTCGGCCCCGATAAGGCCGACCTCATCCTCGAGTGCGTAGGGGCCGAAGCCACGATGACCCAGGCGGTGGCGGCCGCGCGCAAGGGCTCGACGATCGTCGTCGTCGGCGTCTTCGGCAAGAAGCCGCTCGTCGATCTCGGCCTCGTCCAGGACAGGGAGCTTTCCCTCATCGGTACCCTCATGTACCGCGCCGAGGATTACGCGGACGCGGTCGCCCTCGCCTCCTCGGGAAAGATGGCCCTCGATCGCCTCGTGACGGATAGGTACAAATTCGAAGACTACATCGAGGCCTACCGCTATATCGAGAAGGCGGGCGACAAGGCGATGAAGGTGATGATCGCCCTGGATTGAAGAGAGCGGAGGTGGAGTCATGGACCTGGAACTTAAGGGTAAAGCGGCGCTTATAACTGGTGGAACCGTCGGAATAGGGCTCGCGGTGGCCCGGGCCTTCGCCCGGGAGGGCGTCTCGACGGCCATCTGCGGAAGGGACGGGGCTCGGGCCGTCAGGGAAGCCGAGGCGATAGAGCGGGAATTCGGCGTCCCGGCGATGGGTATCGAGGCCGACGTCGCGCGTACGGGCTCGGCGGAGCGTTGCGCGGCCGAGACCGAGGGCCGCTTCGGCGGTATCGATATCCTCGTCAACAACGCCGGAACGGGATCCTCCGAGACGATAATGGAAGCTTCGGACGAGCGCTGGCAATACTACTGGGACCTCCACGTCATGGCCGCCGTCCGATTCGCGAGGGCGGTCGTGCCCGCCATGCGAAAGCGGGGAGGCGGGTCCATCGTAAATACCGCCTCGATCTGCGCGAAGCAGCCCCTTGGCTACGAGCCCATCTACAACACGACGAAGGCGGCCCTCGTCATGTTCGGGAAATGCCTGGCGAACGAGCTCGTCGCCGACAGCATCAGGGTCAACACGGTGAACCCGGGGCTGGTGCTCACGCCCGACTGGAAAAAGACGGCGGGCATCCTCACTCAAGGCACACAGACGACCGTGGACCAATACCTGGACAAGATCGCGAAGGACAACGCCCCGATCGGGCGCTTCGCCAGCCCCGAGGAAATCGCGGATTTCTACCTCTTCCTCTGCTCGAAGCGAGCGAGTTACTGCGTCGGTTCCGTCTATTACATCGACGGCGGATGGCTCAAGACAATCGAATGACGGCAAGGTAGAAAAGGACGGTGGGATGCGTGCTGTCGCGGTATTTGAGCCGGGCAAGGTCGGGATCGTCGAAATACCCGCGCCCCGGCCTGGTTCTTACGAGGCCCTCGTGAAAAGCGAGATCGCCTATATCTGCAACGCGACGGACAGGAAGGTGGTCGGCGGCCACTTCCCGGGCATGGGAAGGGAAGCCTATCCCCTCCTTCTCGGTCACGAGACCGTCGGGCGCGTCGTGGAGATTGGATCGAAGGTCCGGTCCTTCGCCGTGGGCGATCGCGTTCTCGGCGGCCTGCTCATTTCGCCCGTAGGCTTCGGCTCGGGATGGGGCGGCGATTCCGAGTACGTCCTCGCGGCCGATCACGAGGCCATGGTCGCCGACGGCGCCGCGGTCGCCGAGCAGGGCTGGTTCGAGACCTGCGAGATAATGCGGAAGGTGCCCGAGGACATTCCCCTCGAGGCCGCCGGCCTCCTCGCGACCTGGCGCGAAGTCTACGCGGCATTTTCGGACTTCCGCTTGGGCCGGGGCGACGAGATCCTCGTCTTCGGCGCGGGTCCCGTCGGCCTCTCCTTCTGCCGATTAGCCAAGCTCCTTGGCCTCGGCTGGGTTGGGGTAGTCGACACCCTGGCCTTCAAGCGCGAGCGCGCCCTGGCCCTGGGGGCCGACGCGGTCTTCGCCCCCGACGATCCGGCGATAGGCGGTCTCGAGGCGACGCGCGGCAGGAAGCTCGACGCCGTCGTCGACGCCGTCGGCTCGGAGCGGGTCATCGACTCAGGCCTGCCGCTGGTGCGCATGGCCGGCTCCATCTGCGTCTACGGCGTGCTCGGCGGCGACTCGCTGACGATAGCCAAGTCCAAGGGGCCCTACAACTTCAATGTCTTTGTGCACCAGTGGCCGACGCGCTCGGCCGAGGCGGCGGCCCAGGCGCCCCTGGTCGAATGGATCCGCGAGGGAAAGCTGCGCTGGCAGGATTTCAAGACCGGCGAATTCCCGATCGGCGAGATCGAGGCCGCCCTCGCGGCGACAGAGGCGCCCACCTCGATCAAGACGATGCTGCGCTTCTGAGGAGTGGATATGGAAGGATACCTGCTCGCCCACGATCTGGGCACATCGGGCGACAAGGCGACGATCTTCGACTTGAACGGCCGTCTCGTCGCGAGCGCCACCACCCCCTACGAGACCCGCTACTTCAACAACAACTGGGCCGAGCAGGATCCCGAGGACTGGTGGCGCGCCGTCGCCGAGTCGTCGCGGCGCATCGTCGCGGGGATCGACCCGAGGCTGATCAAGGCGATCGGCTTTTCGGGACAGATGATGGGCTGCGTCTGCGTCGATGCCCGGGGGAGGCCGCTCCGCCCCGCGATCCTGTACTGCGACCAGCGCGCCGTCGACGAGGAGGCGCTCCTGCTTTCGAGGATCGGCGCGCTCGAGTTCTATCGCATAACGGGCCATCGGGCCTCCGCCTCGTATTCCGCGGCGAAGCTGATGTGGGTGAAGGAGCACGAGAGCGAGGTCTACACCAAGACGGCGAAGATGCTCCACGCCAAGGACTTCGTGAACTTCCGGCTCACCGGCGTCATGCGCTCGGAGTATTCCGACGCCTCGGGCACGAACCTCCTCGACCTTCGAGCCCTCGCATGGTCGGAGAGGCTCGTAGGCATTTCGGGGCTGGACGGCGACAAGCTGCCCGAGCTCGTGACTTCGACCGCCGTCGTCGGCGAGCTGACGAGCTCGGCCGCCGCCGAGCTCGGCCTGGCGGCGGGCATCCCCGTGGTCGCGGGCGCGGGCGACGGAGTCTGCGCCGGCGTGGGCGTCGGTTCCGTCGAGCCGGGCGTAACCTACAATTACCTCGGTTCCTCCTCATGGATAGCCACGACCTCGAAGGAGCCGATATTCGACGACTCGATGCGCACCTTCGTGTGGGCGCACGCCGTGCCCGGCGCCTACCACCCCTGCGGGACCTCGCAGACGGCGGGGGCGGCCTACGCATGGGCGCGCAAGGCCCTGGGCTGCCCCGACGACTACGAACTCATGAACGCGGGCGTGCTGCGCTCCCCGCCGGGGGCACGGGGCCTCGTATTCCTGCCCTACCTGCTCGGCGAGAGGACTCCGCGATGGAATCCGGAGGCCAAGGGCGCCTTCATCGGCCTTACGCTGGCCCATGGCCGGGACGACATGCTGAGGGCCGTCATGGAGGGCGTCACCGCCAATCTGTCGGTGATACTCGGGATATTCCGCGCCAAGGTCGAGATACCCTCGATCACCGTCATAGGCGGAGGGGCGAAGGGCGCGGTCTGGCGGCAGGTGATGGCCGACGCCTACCGCGCCGAGATACTGAGGCCGAAGTATCTGGAGGAGGCCACGAGCATGGGCGCGGCCGTTATCGCGGGCGTCGGCAGCGGCCTCTTCCCCGATTTCTCCGCGGCCTCCCGTTTCATCGAGATAACCGAGAGGACGAAGCCGAATCCGGCTAACGCGCCCATCTACGATAAACTCAGGGCGCTCATGGACGAATGCTACGGCGCCCTCGAGCCGATCTTTCCAAAGCTGGGGGTTCGAATATGAGGGACGTGAAAGTGCGCGTCGGCCTCGTCGGCGCGGTGCATCCGAACATGCCGGGCGACGACGAGGGTCTTATCAAGAGGGCCGCCGCGGCCATGGAGGGACTTGCCGTCCAGGTGGGCTTCGACCTCTCCGTGTTCGGTTCGCCCCTGCGTAGCGAGGCCGACGCCGAATCGGCGCGCTCCTTCATGGACGGTTGCGGCGCTGATTTCGTCCTTCTATTCAACGCGAGCCTGCCCTATGGCCGCGTCATTCTGCCCCTGGCCCGCGCGAAGGGGGCGATCGGCCTTTGGTCGGTACCCGAGCCGACCACGAGCGGGGTGCTCCAGCTCAACTCCTTCTGCGGGACCAACATGCTCGCTTCGATCATCGCGAATTACCTCGGCGAGGAGCGCATACCCTACAAGTGGTTCTACGGCATGCCCGACGATCCGCGCTTCCGTCGCCGCCTCGAGGTCACGGTCCGCGCTCTGCGTGCCGTGAAGACGCTTAGGGGAGCTAAAATCGCCCAGATCGGCGGCCTCGCCGACGGCTTCGAGAACCTGTACGTCGACGAGCGCGTCCTGGAGCACAGGTTTGGGACGAAGCTGCAGACCCGGTATACTGTCGAGGAAATAGTGGCCCTAGCCGAGGCTCTCCCCGCCGCGGAAGTCGCTGCCGAAGTGGAGAAGATGGGCAGCGAGGCTCCCTTCGCCTCGGGCGTGGCGAAGTCTCAGGCGGAGAAGTCGGCCCGAGTCTACCTCGCCCTCCAGGGCTTCGCCTCCGATCGCGGTTACGACGCCCTGGCCCTCTCCTGTTGGTCGCGATTCCAGGCCGTCTACGGGATCGCCGTGTGCGCCGCTATGAGCAGGCTCAACCAGGGCGGCACGGTCACCCCCTGCGAGGCCGACGTGACCAGCGCCGTGACGATGCTCGCCCTCAACGCGATGAACGGCGGGGAATCTGCCCTCTGCGATCTCGTGGCCTTCGACGAGACCGATCGTAGCCTCAACCTTTGGCACTGCGGGGTCGCGCCCGGAAGCTGGGCCGGACCGGGCGGGCTTACCTGGGATAATCACTTCAACATAGGCAAATACGAGGACTGCCGATGGTGCGGCGACGGCGTCGTAGCGGACCTCCGCTTCAAGTCCGGGCCGGTGACCGTGGGCAATCTACGCAACGACTTCCAGGAGCTTTTCGTGCTATCGGGTCAGTCGCTCGGCGACAAGCCCGGCTTCTCGGGCTCGGGCGGCTGGGTCGGGGATCTTCGATTGAACGGCGAAGAAGTCGGCATCGAGGACCTGATGAACACGATCGTCGTCGGCCGGGTAAACCACCACTATGCCGCTGCGCGCGGGGATCTCACCGATGAGCTCAACGAATTCGCCGCCTGGACCGGACTCCGCGTCGTAGAAAAGTTAACCTGCAAGCCCTATCTCCAGCGCTACGAGCGCTGAAAGCGGAATTACCCGGTTATTTATTTTGCCGGAGCCATGGTCGGCGGAAGCCACTTCGCAAAGTTCGCCAAGTGACCCCAGTAACCAAGGCAGGCAAAAATAGCCCAGATCGCGGCCGCCCCAAAGAGGGCGATCGTCGCGAGGATGCGGATAACGGGGTATTTGCGGAGATAGTAAATGGGCAAGGACAGGAAGGCGATCAGCCCGGTGAGAACGAAGCCGCCGCCGGCGACCAAGGGCTCGCTCGTCATTTTAAGGTCGAATAGCCTGATTCCCAGTAGTATCGAGGCGGCGCCGGCGAAGGTCGCGTATATCCCCAGAGAGAGCAGCTCCCAATCCCGGAGAAGGGCGATAGCCCCGCAGAACATGATCACTCCGAAAAGAACCGACATTTCCCCGAAAGGGATGTTGTAGCTGCTGATGATGGGCCAGGTGAAAATCTCGTGTAGGCCGGTCACCAGAGCCACAAAACCGCTTACCAGCAGCCCCGGCGCCAGCTTTTTCCGATCGGCATTGAGGTATTTCAGGACGAATAGGCCCAGGATGGTGAGCCCCGCCGCCATGTTGACGAGCATAAGGGTCAGATAGTCTATGAACATCTTGAACCTCCTCGGAATGGATTCTTTCTACCACTATAGACTATTTCCTCCGGTATCAGCCGTCAAGCTTCATGCGGGCCGAATGGCCTTGGCAAAACGTGGCGCCGGCTCGGTTCGCGTTAAATCGCGTTTCCCTTGAATTGACTGACGTACAGATGGTGATAGAATCCGCGCAGATCGAGCAACTCCTGATGACTTCCCTGCTCGACGATCTCTCCGTTATCGATGACTACCACCTTGTCGGCATCCCTGATGGTGCTTAGACGATGGGCGATGACGAAGCTGGTGCGTCCCCGCATCAGGCGCAGCAGGGCCTTCTGGATGCGCAGCTCGGTCCGCGTATCCACGCTGCTCGTGGCCTCGTCGAGGATCAGGATGGCCGGGTCCGCGAGTATCGCGCGAGCGATCGAAAGGAGTTGGCGCTGGCCTTGGCTCAAGTTGCCCGCCCGCTCGGACAGATTGGTTTGATATCCCCGCGGCAGCTGACGTATGAAATGGTCGGCCTCGGCCATGCGAGCGGCTCCGATGCACTCTTCGTCCGTGGCGTCCAGGCGGCCGTAACGGATGTTTTCCATGATCGTATCCGCGAATAGGAAGGTATCTTGAAGGACCAAGGCCAGGCCGCGTCGCAGGTCGGTCTTCTTCATGTCGCGGATGTCCCTGCCGTCGATACTTATGCTTCCGCCCTGGATCTCATAGAAACGGGTGAGAAGGTTAATGATGGTTGTCTTCCCGGCGCCGGTGGGGCCCACGAGGGCGATGGTCTGTCCGGCCTCGACATCGAGACTGAAGTTCTTGATTATCGGGTTTCCGGGAGAATAGGCGAACTGGACGTCGCGAAAGCTCACGTCTCCATGGATGGCCGAAATCGGCAGAGAGGTCGGCGCATCGGCAATTTCCGAAGGCATGTCGATGATTTCGAAAACGCGCTCCGCCCCCGCGAGGGCGGCCTGGATTGAATTGTATAGATTGGCCAATTGCCGCAATGGCGAGGTGAAGTTCTGCCCATAGTTGATGAATGTGGCGATAGTGCCGACGCTCACGAGGCCCTGCAGAGCCAGCCATCCGCCCAGGCTGGCCAATACGATCACGAAAAAATTCCCGAGCACGGCGGTAAGCGGCATCAACAGCAGCGCATACGAATTGGCGTAGACTCCGGCCTTGAAGACGGCTTGGTTTTGGACGCGAAAGGCTTCGATAACCGACGCGTTGCGCCTGAAGGCCTTGATCACCTTCTGCCCGCTGATGGCCTCCTCGGCGACGCCGTTGAGCTCGCCGAGGCTCTTCTGCAGATCGCGAAATCCCTTCCGGGTATACTTGGCCACGAAGCGGGTGAACCAAAGCATGATGGGAATGACGAGCAGGCTGGCCAATGCCAGCCAATGGTTGAGCATGAACATGGCGGTGATGATACCCACCATGGTGACCATGCTCGTAAGGAGGGTGGTCACATTTTGCGAGACCGCCTGGTTTATCGCGTCGATATCGTTGGTGAGGCGGCTCATGAGGCCGCCGGCCGCATGCGTGTCGAAGAAGCTCATGGAGAGGGTTTGCAGATGGGAGAAGAGGTCCCTGCGCAGCTCCTTGAGCGCCATTTGCGAGACGCGGGCCATGATCCAGTTGGCGAATACCTGGAACAGATTGCCGAGGACGTACATCGCGAGCATGAGAACCGAGGTCCTGAAGAGACCGGCGAGGTTCTTGCCGCCGATGAATTTATCTATGGCGACGCCCATGAGGTAGGGGCCGCCCAGGCCGAGGAGGGAATACAGGAGGACGAACCCGACGACGAGGCCGAGGGAGCGTCCATACGGCTTCAGGTAAATCACCAATCGGGTCAGGGCGCGGCGCGGATTCCGGGCTTTTTCGATTTTCCCGGGCCGGCTGGGACGGCGCTGCATGCTGGAACGAAGGTCGACGCCGGAGGGCGCGGAATCACTCATGGAAGCCCTCTCCCAGCTGCGAATCATATATCTCCCGGTAGACGGGGCTCGTCCGCAATAGTTCCGTATGCCTTCCCTCGGCGACGATGCGCCCCTCGTCGAGCACGACGATCTTGTCCGCGTTCAATACCGTGCTGATTCGCTGCGCCACCACGAAACAGGTGCATCCGCGCAGGATTTCGCCGAGCGCGGTTTGTATCCTGGTTTCGGTCTCGACGTCCACGGCGCTCGTGCCGTCATCCAGGATGAGGATGGTCGGCCTGGTGATGATGGCGCGAGCTATGGCGATTCTCTGCTTTTGCCCTCCCGATAGGTTGGCGCCGCGCTCTTCGACGTGAGTGTCGTAGCCCTTGGGAAGGCGAAGGATGAAATCGTGCGCCTCTGCCGCCTTGGCCGCGGCGATGACGTCTTCCTCGCTCGCGTCGGGGCGTCCGTAGCGGATGTTGTCGCGCACCGTGCCGGAGAAAAGGATAGTCTCCTGCGGAACGATGCCGACGTGTTCGAGGAGGGAGTCCATCCGAATGCCTCGTACGTCGCGGCCGTCGATCCGCACGTCGCCGCCGGCGGCATCGTAGAAGCGGGGAATCAAATTGACGAGGGTGGTCTTCCCCGAGCCCGTAGCGCCGAGGATGGCGATGGTTTGTCCCCCCTCGACCCCGAGGCGGATGTTTTCCAACACCGCCAAATCCGATCCGCCGTTGTAATGGAAATCGACATCGTGGAAGCTCACCGCGCTCGCCGTCCGTCCCGGCAATGGCCGCGCGTCCGCGGCCTCGGCCACGTCGGGCAGGGTATCGAGGACTTCGTTGATCCTCTTGCCCGAGGCGAGACCGTTGGCCCAGGTGTTGGCCAGCTGAGTCATCATGATGAGGGGGTTCATCGTGGCGAGCAGGTAGTTCGTAAACGCGACGATCTGCCCGAGGGACAGCCCTCCCTTGACGACCTGGATGCCGCCCTGCCAGATGACCAGCACCATGGCCGCGTTTATGAAGACGGTCAGGGCAGGAGTCATCGACGACATGAACTGCATGATCCTCACCGTTCCCGAAGTGAGGTCGGCGTTGGCCGCCTCGAAACGCCCCGCCTCATGGTCGGCGCGAACGAAAGACTTGACGAGGCGAGCGCCTGAAACGTTTTCCTGCAGGACCGTATTCAGACGATCCAGCTTTTGCTGCACCGAGCGGAAGAGCGGTTCCATTTTCGCGCTGAAAAGGACGATCACGACGGCGGCGACCAGAAGAAGGGGAATCATAGCGGTGGCCAGCAGGGGACTCGTGATGAACATCAGGGCGATGCTGCCGATCATCGACAGGGGAGCCCGAGAGCCGATGCGCAGCGAAACCTGGGTCAACCGCTGCACGGCGCTGGCGTCGCTCGTGAGGCGTACCATCAGTTTGCCGGTAGAGAAATGATCCAGGTTGCCGTATGAAAAATCCTGGATCTTGACGAAGATCGCCTCTCTGAGATCTCGAGCCACGCTCTCGCCCACGCGGATGGATGAGTTGCTGTTGAGCACGGCCACGATGGTGCTTACCAGGGAAATCCCGAGCATGAGAATCGAGGTTTGAAGGACGACGGACATGTTTTTCGGTTTTATGCCCTTGTCGATGATCTGCTCGACGAGGCGGGGGATGGCCAGGTCCAGGAGGACCATGGCCACGAGCATTACGAAGGAGAACGTGGCCAGTTTCCAATAGGGTTTTACGAAACGGAGAAGCTTGCGGATATCGCTCATGCTTTAGTTGCCGCCCATGTTCAGGATTCGCCCGGAGTAAAAGTGTTTTTTAGAATCTCCATCGCCCGTAAAATGGCGCCCAGCTCCTCCCGAGTCAGGGGAGCCATTTTCCCCGCCATCCAGCCGCGGTTTTCCGCGAAATTCGCATCCAGCACATCGTTGGCATAATGCGTGAGCTCGAGGAGAACGCAACGGCGGTCGTCGCTCTCCTGTCGGCGCGTGACGAGTCCTTTTGTCACGAGCACCTCGATGGCCTGGCTGACCGCGGAGCGGCTTGTTTGTTTCTTTTCTGCCAGGTCTCCTACCGACTGATAGCCTTTGCGTATGTGGCGCAGGATATGGAACTGCTCGAGGGTGATGCCGAATTTTTCGGTAGCCGCCGCCCTTAAATTGGAGCGGATGCGATCCCAGACCGGTGGAAGCGTTTCGAGCACGCTATCGACGGTGGCTTGCAGTGAAACCAGGGAAGGATTCATCGGTTTCCTCGATAGGTAAGAGTCTTATTCGTTAAGTTACTTAACTATACTAATATCGACCATTCAACGTCAAGAGGATGGTTCAACGCATTACTGGCCCGCGACGGGAAACAACAGTTTCTGGTTCTCGGGCTCGAACATGTTGGCCTTGTCGACGTCGACGGAACCCGTGTTCTCGTAAACCTTGGGCCGCTTGCCGGATAGGAGCTCCCGCACCGTCTTCATCGAGATGTAGCCCATGTTGAAGGGCTTCTGGACTATGGCGTCCTGTATCACACCCTGCTCGATGAGCCTCATCACGTCCGGGGAGTTGTCGAACACGACGAGGATCACCTTGCCCTGCCTGCCCGACTCGACGAGGGCGCGTGCGGCGCCGAGGGTGGTTGGCAGGTTGAGGGCGGCTATCCCCGCAAGGGCGGGTTCCCGCGCGAGGATCTCCTTCGCCTGCCTGTAGGCGATCTGGTCGTCGGAAGAGCTGTAGCTCGTCCCGATTATCTCGGCCTTGTCGGCCAGTGCGGAGCGTAGGCCCGACTCGCGGCCGATCGCCGTGGAGCTGCCCTGCACGTAGCTCATGACGGAAACGCGGGCGCCCGCGCGCAACCGCCGCAGGAGAGCCTCCCCGCATTTCTGCCCCGCCTCGAAATTGTCGGTCCCGATCTTCGAATCGGCGTCCTCCGACTCGATGAACGAATCGACGCATACCACCTTGATACTCAAGGCCTTCGCCTCGCGGACGGGCCCGACGAGGCGTTGGTAATCGGCGGCGGCCAGGACGATCGCCGCTGGGCGCTCGGCGATGGCGGCGCGGAGTATCGCGATCTGCTCGTCGACGTAGATCTCGTCGCGGGGCGCGCGGATGCTTACTTCCAGGCCGAAGTCCTTGGCGCCCGACTCTATGCCGTCGCTGACCGAAGCCCAGAATGCGTTGGCGGTTCCGGAGGTCTTGAAGATCGCAACGACCTTTCTCTTCTCGAGCGGCGGGCCGGAATTTTTCCGATAGGCTATCGTGACGATGAGCGCCGCGATCAGGGCCAGCGCTATCATGGCGATTATCCCTCGATTCCTCACGGTTCGGCCTCCTCGACGAGGGGTATCCTGATGGTCGCCGTAGTTCCGACCCCGGGCGTCGACTCGAAGTCGAGGCAGTACTCGGGCCCGAAATAGAGAGCGATCCTCTCCTGGACGTTTCGAACCCCGACCCCCACCGACGATGCCTCCAAACCGCCTTTCGCCTCGTAGTCGGGGGGCATGACGAGCGAGCGGCGCAGCGCGTCGAGCTTCCCCGAGTCCATGCCGACGCCGTCGTCACTCACGCGGATGAGCATGGTCCCGCCCTTCTTCTCGCCGTACACGCGCACGATTCCCGGCGACTCCTTGTTCTTGATGCCGTGGTAGATCGCGTTTTCGACCAGGGGTTGGACGAGAAGCTTGAGTATCCGATAGCCGTAGAGCTCCGGCTGGAATGATATCTCATAGTCCAGTTTGTCCTTATAGCGGGTCTTCTGTATCGAGAGGTAGGTCTCGAGGTACTCGATCTCGGTGCGTATCGTGATGATCTCGGAGCCCCTGTTGATCCCGAGGCGGAAGAAGCGCGCCAGGCTGGACGTGACGTCGATCGCCTTCTGGTTCTCGCCCAGCTCGACCATCCAGATTATCGAATCGAGGGTGTTGTAGAGGAAATGCGGGTTGATCTGGGCCTGGAGGGCCCTAAGCTCGAGAAGGCGCCTCTGCTCCGAGTTCTTGCGGTTCTGCTCGATGAGATCGCGCACCTTCTTGACGGCGATGTCGCAGTCGCGGGCGAGCTGGTAGACCTCGTTGGAGCACTCGACGGTTATATCCATGTCGAAGTTGCCTTTCTCCACCTCCTGCATCGAGCGGCGGAGTGCCTCGATCGGGCGCGAGATGCGCGCGGACACGAAGGAAGACACGAAAACGGAGACCGCGAAGCAGAGGATGGCGAGGAGCAAAAATGTATAGATGGCGCGCTGCGAGCCGGCAAGGAACTCGGATAGGTAGGAGACCACGACGATAATCCATCCCGTACGTCCCGACGATTTCGCCGTATAGAGGATTTCGCGGCCGTCGACCTCGGAGGTGAGGAAACCTTCCCGAAGCGCGAGAAGCTCCGGTATGCGCTCGGTCTTCAGGTTTCCGTATATCAATTGCTGCCGGGGGTGGTATACGATATCGCCCGACTTGTCGAGGATGAACACGTATCCCGAGGAGCCGAGCTGAATGTCCTTGCAGAGACCCTCTATGATGGCGTAGTTGAGGTCGACCTGAATGTAGCCGAGAGCCGAGCCCTCAGGACCCCGTATCTCGCGGACGAGGGAGATGACCCAGGGATAGCGCCCGTCGACCATGTTTTCGACGTGGGCAGAGGACACGTAGGGGATGTCGGCGCCCGTCGCCAGGGAGCCGACGGCGGTGAAGCGCCTGAAATCGCAGTCCGGGTTGACCCTCTCTCCGGGCGACGAGGCGATGACGTAGGCGGGAAGGACGTCGGGCGCCGCTCCGGCCTCGACGGTTCGGCCGGGCAAGAGGAATACGCCGTCTATGTCCTTGCGCACCTTACGGATCGAGCCGAGGAAAAGCCCTATCCTGGATCGGTCCCGCGCGGAGCCAGCCGTGGGCGCCGCCATGTAGGCGCGGACGTCTTCGTCCCCCATAACGACGAGCGCGATGTCGTTCATATAGGTGATATAGTTGTCCACGATCCTGGACAGCTGGGCGGCGAACTGCATCGTGCTCTGCTGGGCCGAGTCCACGAGGGTCTTGCGGAAGAAGTTGAGCGAAACGGTTCCGAGGAGGGCGATCGTCATCACGACGATGAGAGCGAAGGCGCGGACGAGGGTTGCCTGTATACGGTGTATCCTCATTCCTTCGCCCCGAGCGATTTCCTGTATTCGGAAGGCGTCATGCCCGTGCGCTTCTTGAAGAGGGAGGCGAAATAGCGGGCGTCGGGGTAGCCGACGGCCTCGGCCACTTCGTAGGCCAGCATATCGCTCGTGGCGATGAGCTCCTTGGCGCGGTCGATGCGGTAGTCGGAGAGATACTCGACGAACGAAGTCTCGAGCCTGCGGCGCAGGAGCTTGGACAGATAGCTTTCGCTGATGGACAGGCGATCGGCCGCCTTGCCGATCGAGATGCCCTTATCGGCGTAGTGCCGCGCGATGTAGTCCTTGAAGTCGAGCACCTTCCATTCGGGTTCGTGGAGGCTGCTCGCCTCCAATATCCCGACGGCGACCACGGCGAGGCGCACGAGGGCGATCGATATCTCCTCAGGGCTGCCGAGCGACTCCGCGTAGCGGTAGTAGTCACATGCGAGCTTTACCGATAGGGCCGCGGGCGAGACGCCGATCTTCGCGAGCTCGTCCTGGACGCGCGAAAAAAGAGAAAGGACCTCGTGGCGGAGGCGCAGGGGCGAGAGGTCGGCCCTGTCCATGGCCTCCGTGTACGAGCGCGCCAGCTCGGGCACGCGGGCCGATGCTCCGGTGCGTACCGCCAGACAGAGTCTTTCCTCGCGCGACTTGAGCTCGGCGAGGGCGTCGCGGTTCTCGCCCGTCTGCACGTAGAAGAAGGGCCGGACCGGGTCACGCACGAGTCGGTAGGCGAGGGCGGCCGTGGCCTCGGCGTAGGCGCGCGGTGCGTCTATCCATAGCTCGTAGGACCGCCCGACGGCCACGCGGAGGCCCGAGCGGCCCTCATCGAGTAGGGCGGTGGCCATCGCAAGCGCTACCTTGGCGCAACGGTCCGTGCCGGGTTCGAAGACGATGACGGCGACGCGACCCTCTGAAGGGGAAAACGAGGCCGAGCGCCGAGCTAGGCGCGAGACCTTCGCGATCCGCTCGCGGATGTCGTCGGTAGCCGATGCCGCCCTTTCCTCCTTGTCGCATTCCGCGACGATGGCCGCGCAGGCCAGGGAATCGGGAAAGAAGCCGAGTAAGCCCTCCGCCTCCGACGCGTCGGGAGGAGGCGAGGAGCCAATGAGGAACTCCGCGAGACTGCGCTCGCGGAGGATGTCACTCGAGACGTCGGCCTTGAGCCTCAGCGCGGACTCGTCCTCGCGGGAGCGGCGATCGGCGTCGAGCTTGGCCTTGATCTTCGCCAGCAATCCGGTGAGATCGCGCGAAGATACCGGCTTGAGCACGTAGTCGAACACGTTGTTGCGGATCGCGGCCTGGGCGTAGCCGAACTCGTCGTAGCCGGAGAGGATCACGACGACGATATCGGGATAACGCTCCATGACGTGTGCCGCGACGGAGATTCCGTCGGCGTGCGGCATGTGGATGTCCGTCATGACGATGTCGGGCCGAAGCTCGTCGATGGCGGCTATCGCGTCGCGGCCGTTCTCGCAGGGCGGGAGGAACTCGAAGCCCTGCCCCACCCAGTCGATCTTGGTCTCGAAGCCTCGGCGGACGATTTCCTCGTCGTCCACCATCAAAAATCGGTACATGCCGACAGTATAGCATGCTTGCCCGGCTCGAAAATGGCGGCCCTGAAAACTGTGCCGGATATTCCACCTTGAGTGCTGGAATTTCAATTCCTTGTTTCGCCGCACCGAACCTATACTGATCACAACGAGGCGTTCATAGATGTCCGATACGATCCTGAAGGTGGAAGCAGTCTCGAAGAGCTTTCCCGGAGTCCAGGCACTGAACAAGGTCTCTTTCGAGTTGCGTAAGGGCGAGGTCCATGCCCTCGTCGGGGAGAACGGAGCAGGCAAGTCGACGCTCATGAAGATACTGAGCGGCGTCTATCGACCGGATTCGGGGAAAATACAGTACAAAGGCAAGGAAGTCCATTTCCAGAACGCCCGCGAATCGGCCGAGGCCGGTATCGGGATCATCTACCAGGAGCTCAACCTCGTTCCCCACCTCACCGTGGCGCAGAACATCTACATCGGGCGCGAGCCCCGCACCATCCTCGGCTACATCGACGACAAGAAGATGAACGTCGACGCCACGGAGATATTAAGAAAGCTCAATCTCGATATCGACCCCTCCACCAGGCTCAACAAACTCTCGATCTCCAAGCAGCAGATGGTCGAGATCGCGAAGGCCCTTTCCAAGGATTCTGAAATCCTCATTATGGACGAGCCGACGAGCGCACTCACCGAAACCGAGATCGACGAACTCTTCAAGGTCATCCATAGCCTCCGCGACCGGGGAGTCGGCATCATCTACATCTCGCACCGACTCGACGAGCTCAAGCACATCGTCGACAGGATCACCATCTTCAGGGACGGTCACTACATAGCGACTAGCGATTACGCCGCCATCACGATGGAAGAGATCATCAATAAAATGGTCGGCCGCAAAATAGAGAACATGTTCCCGGCGAGGCATAACGTTCCGACCCGGAGAAAGCTCCTCGAAGTCCGGCACATCGTCCATGCCGGGATCTTAAAGGACATCTCTTTCGACCTCTACGAAGGCGAGATACTGGGACTCGCCGGCCTCATGGGCGCCGGCCGCTCCGAGCTCGCCAGGGCCATTTTCGGCGCCGATCCCATCACCTCCGGCGAGGTCTTGAGAAACGGCAAAAAGCTGCACATCCGCTCCCCCTCCGACGCGATCAAGAACGGCATCGCCTACTTATCGGAGAATCGCAAGGAGGAGGGCCTCGCCATCAAGATGCGCCTGGATCAGAACATCACGATGGCCAACATGACCGAGGTTTCCAAAAACCTCGGGATAATCTCGAGGGCTCGGGAACTCAAGGCCACGAAGACCTACGTGGATGAATTGAATATCCGCACGCCCAGCCTGGTGCAGGTCATCAACAACCTTTCGGGGGGAAACCAGCAGAAGGTCGTAGTTGCCAAGTGGCTCTTCCGCGATTCCGACATACTCATCTTCGACGAGCCGACTCGCGGCATCGACGTCGGGGCCAAGTACGCGATTTACGAGCTGATCGAGCGGCTCGCCCGAGAGGGCGTGGGCGTCATCATGATCTCGTCGGAGCTTCCCGAGATCATCGGCATGACCGACCGCGTCCTCGTCCTGCACGAGGGGAGCCTCATGGCCACCCTGCGCACGAAGGATACGAATCAGGAAGAGATATTGAACTACGCGGCTGGCCTAGGCGCAAAAAGCATCAAGCCCGCCGAGGGCGTGAATCGCTAGGAAAGGAAGCATCACGATGGATAACGGAATCCCGCAGCAGCCGGCCCAAGGTGCGAAGGTCGAACAAACGTCGAACGGCAAAGGTTTGAAGATCGCCCTCGATAAACTGGTGATTTTCGGCGCCTTCGTAGCGCTTTTCATCCTATTCTCGCTGACGGCGAGGAATTTCTTCACTATGCGCAATGTGCTGACCCTGGCCCTCCAGACCAGCACCATCACCCTCATGGGCATCGGGGTGACCTTCACGATCATCACCGGCGGCATCGATCTCTCCATCGGCTCGGTCGTGGCGCTTACCGGTACTATCGCCGTCATGGCGGCGAACGTCGGAATACCGATTTGGCTGTCCATGACGCTGGGCCTCCTCACCGGCATCCTGTGCGGGTTCACGAGCGGCCTCCTCATCACCGGGCTCAAGCTCCCGCCCTTCATCGCGACCCTCGGCATGATGATGGTCGTGCGAGGCGTGGTGCTGACCATCACGAACGCAATGTCCAAACCGGCCCCGGAGGCCTTCGGAAACCTGGGCAACAACACTCTGTTCAAGCTGAGCCAGCAGTTTCCCGGTATCGCCTATCCCGTCTTCATCATGATAATCGCCGCCATCGTCTTCGGTTTTTTCCTACGAAAGACCCGCGTGGGCAGGTACACTTACGCTATCGGTTCCAACGAGGAAGCCTCAAGGCTCTCGGGAATTAAAGTCGCCCGCATCAAGCTCATCGCCTATATGATTTCCGGCTTTTGCGCGGCCCTCACCGGCATCATCCTCGCGTCCCGCATGGTCACGTCCCAGCCCAACGGCGGAATGAGCTACGAGCTCAACGCGATCGCTTCCTCGGTCATCGGCGGCACGAGCCTCATGGGTGGCATCGGGACGGTTGCCGGTGCGGTGGTCGGCTCCTTTATCATCGGCGTCCTCGGCGTCGGCCTCACGATGCAGGGCGCCTCGTACTTCGTGCAGCAGATAGCCATCGGGCTGGTCGTGATCGGCTCCGTCGCAGTCGATCAGCTCCGCTACAAGAAGAAGTAGCGTCTATTTCGGGAATCGACGGTCCCTGGGACCGTAAAGTTTTAGGAGGAGGTTTACATGAAGAAGGCACTTATCGTTCTCTGCGCCCTCGCGTTCATGTCCGCGTTGGTGTTCGGGCAGGAAGTCGCCGTCATCGTAAAGACCGGCAATTCCAGCTTCTGGCAGAACGTTCAGACCGGATGCTTCGACGCCCAGAAGGAGCTCAAGAAGATTACGCCGAAGTTCTCCGTCACCTTCCTCGGGCCCCAGTCCGAATCGAACGTGAACGAAGAGATCAACATCGTCGAGAGCGCCATCGACCGCGGCGTCAAGGCCATCGTGCTCGCGCCCTCCGACACCACCGCCCTGATCCCGGCCGTCAAGAAGGCCGAGGCAGCAGGCATCAAGGTCGTCATCATCGACTCCAAGCTCGACGGCCCCGCTTCCCAGTACAACGCCTTCCTCGCGACCGATAACGATGCGGCCGGCCGCGCCTGCGCGAAGGAGATGATCGCCCGAGTCAAGGCCGCCACGGGCTCCGATTCAGGCAA
This sequence comes from Rectinemataceae bacterium, assembly GCA_049513895.1. Lineage (GTDB taxonomy): Bacteria > Spirochaetota > Spirochaetia > Treponematales > Rectinemataceae > UBA1306. The sequence continues at coordinate 38,648 of JBEKVO010000004.1, forward strand.
GATCGCAGTAGAATCCTACGTCGCGGGCGTCGGCTCCGAAGTCGGCCGAGTCGGCGGTTTCAAGGATTACATCGCGAAGAACTCCAAGCTCGAGATCGTGACGACCCAGTACTCCCAGTCCGATCAGGTCCAGGCCCTCAACCAGGTCACCAACATCCTGTCGTCCAACCCCGACCTCGTCGGCATCTTCGGGGCGAACGAGCCCTCCGCCGTAGGCATGGGCCGCGCTATCGCCCAGGCCGGGATCGCGGGCAAGATCGTCGCCATCGGTTTCGACGGCAACGGCGTCCTCCAGAACTTCATCAAGGACGGCACCATCCAGGCCATCTGCGTCCAGAGCTCCTACAACATGGGCTATCTCGGCGTCAAGACCGCCTACGATGTCTCCATCGGCAAGAAGAAAATCGCCGCCTACGTCGACACCGGCTTCCTCCTCGTGACCAAGGACAACATCGACACTCAGCCCGCGAAGAACGTCCTTTACTGATCCGATCCTGTCGCGGCAAGCCGCTCCCGCCCTCGGGCGAGGGCGGCTCTTTTTTCGTTGGCGGGGAGCAACCCTCCCCGAGGTCGCGGGTAGTCAGGCTCGCGCCGCGTCGCAGAACGCGCGGAATACCTCGTCGGGAACGCCTGATGGTATCTCGCATCCGGCGCTGAGCATATAGCGCGCTCCCTTTGCGCACGAGATGAGATCGCGCGCCTTCCGGCCGCAGTTCTCCTCGTTCGATTGAAGGAAATCGGCCACGGGGTCCAAGTTCCCCTTGAAGGCACGACCTGCAGCGCCGTAGGCGAGCAACGCGTCCTCGAACGGCACGAGGTGGTCTACGTTGAAAAGGTCAGCGCCGCTCGAGATCATGTCGGGAATGAGGTGGGCCGTCTTTCCGCAGATGTGCAGCTTGACGAGGCCTCCGGCGGAGTGGATTGCCTCGACTACGCGCCGCTCGTAGGGCAGGACGAATTCGCGATAGAGGCTCGGAGAGATGAGGGAGGCCGCGGCATCGCCGGCCCCGATCATGGGAACTCCGGCGGCGAGCTGGGCCAGGGCAAAGTCCACGACGACCTCGGTCAGAAAATCCAGGAGCCTGTGCGCGGCCGATGGAGCGTCGTAGAGCAGCATCATGAACTCGGAGACCCCACAGGCCGAGCAGGCCTCGGCGAATGGCATGTCCACCCAGCCGAGCACAAGAAGGTCATCCCCGGCCGAGCGCGCGAGCTCGGCAGCGGCCGAGACGCGATCCGCCATGCGCGAGCCTGGCGCGATGGGATCGGGCCGGCGTAGATGGTTGATATCGGCGGCCACCGCGACGAGAGGCCGAACGAGGTGGGGAGGGGATTCCTCGGGAAAGACGGGCTCGCCGCCAAGGTCCACCGAGACACGGAAGGCGTCCGAGCATACAGTGATGGCGTCAAGGCCGAAATCCTCGGCAGCCTTGAGCTGAGCCTCGGCGAGGACTCGTCCGTCGCCCGCAAAACTACTATATGGCACTCCGAGATGCCGGGCTGCGAAGGACATGAGAAGCGGAAACACGGGTGCCCGGTCGGGGCTGTCCCCTTGTATCACTGCGAGACATCGATCTTTGCCGTTCATGAAGCCCTCCTTCTCTACCACTGATTGTAATCGATTACAAAATACGATTGACAAAACCAGGGAATCGTGTAAACGATTGCATTCGCATTAATCATCGGAGGTAGGAATATGCTTATCGGAATCGCACCTTGTATTTCGGCCGAGCTTCTTTCCGTGCTCTATCGGATGGGTCATGGAGATGAAATCGTTTTGGCCGACGCTTTCTTCCCTGGGGATAGCTTCAATTCGAGGGTCGTACGGGCCGATGGAATCAGGATTCCGGCCCTCCTGGACGGAATCCTCGCTCTGATGAACCTGGACGCCTATGTCGATGCGCCGGTCATGATGATGGCGCCGGTCCCTGGAGATGCCCTGGACGCTTCGGTCGAGTCGGCTTATCGCGCCCAAGTGGACAAGCATTGGCCAAAGACCCCCGCCATCACGCGGATCGAGCGTTTCGCGTTTTACGAGCGCACGAAAAAGGCCTTCGCCGTCGTAATGACGGGCGAGACCTCTACGTACGGGAATATCATATTGAAGAAGGGCGTGATTCCTGTCGGGAAATAGCATGCTCGAGGGCCGTCAGGAATCCGCCGCTCGGATCGAGGGTGAAAAGGTAGGTCTTCTCGTCGGGACCCGTGATGGTCAGGCGCGGGAAGGCGGGGCCGAAGACGCGCGCGAAGAAGTCGCGCTTCGGCGAGTTCACGGAGACTATTTCTCCGCGCGGGATCGTGATCTCGACGGGTTCCTTGGGCGCGGAGGATCTGCCCACTCGCTTGAACAGGGAGCTGAGCCAATTCTCGCTGGGCATGTGCTTGAAACGGAAGGATTTGTCCGTCAACACAAGGAGGCCCCACAGGCCGGACGAGGTGTCTTGGTTTCTATAGTATTCGCCGATGCAGCGGGACTCGACCTTTTCCCCCGTCTCCCTCTCGAACTCGTTCCAAAAATCCGCCGCTTCGTCAGCCATGGCTCTTCCTCCTCGATCGAGCCGAGTATATCTGGCCGCTGCGTTTTTCGCCAGCACTCTCGCGCGAGGCTCGTGGCGTGAGCTTACACGGTACCGCGCGCGGAACGGCGACGATACGCGACGTCGCCCTCGCCTCCGGCGTATCCACCGCGACCGTGTCGCGCGTGCTCAACGACGGGCCTTCCGTCTCGGCAGCCACCGCCATCAAGGTGCGCGACGAGGTCGAGCGCCTCGGCTACACGATGAACCGAGTCGCGCGCAGCCTCAAGAAAGGCTCGACGCGCACCGTCGGCGTGATCGCGCCCGAGCTCGCCAGCGACTTTTTCATGCTCCTCGCGGAGAGTATGGACCGCGAGCTCTCCAGGGCCGGGTACAGCCTCATCGTCTGCTCCTCCTGGGAGAACGCTGACGAGGAGGTCAAGCGAATGCGCCTCCTCGCCGAGCGCTTGGTGGACGGCATCGTCGTGATCCCGGCCACCGGAAGCGGCGAACGCATCAGCGGCGCCATGGCCGAAGGCAGGCCCCTTGTTCTCGTCGACCGCATCGTCACGGGCATCGAGGCCGACGCGGTCCTCGTCGACAACGAGGGCGGCGCCTACTCGGCCACGGCGGCCCTTGCGGCCGAAGGCCATCGCAGGATGGGCTTCATCGGAGGGAGCCTCGAGGTATCGACCGCCCGCGAGCGCTACGATGGTTGGCGCCGCGCGATGTCCGACCTGGGTTTGCCCGTCGAGCCCGAATTCACGAGCTTCTCGGGCCTCCACGTCGCCTCGGGCTACGATGCGATGCGCGCCATGCGCCTCCGGCCCGACGCGCCTGACGCCTATTTCCTCGTCAACGCCCACGTCCACGTCGGTGCGACCAACTACCTCGTCTCGGAGGAATCCGCGTCTCGATCTTCCAATGTGGCCTTCGCCGCCTTCGACGAGATGCTCTACTCGCCGCTTCTGCGGTTTTGCCGCTATTCGCTGTCCCAGCCCGTCGCCGAGATGGGCGTCCGCGCCGCGCGAATCCTTCTCGCGAGGATAGCCGGCGATCATTCCTTCCCGCCCGAAACGGCGAGGCTCCCCGCGTCCCTCATCCGGCACGATCAGAGGCCGGTACCCGTAATTTGAACGAGATTCCACTAGGAGGTATAGAATGGCAGACGTTTCCAACATGAAGGTCCAGGGTCCGACTATGAGACTCAAAGGGGGCCTGCCGAAAATCGGCATAAGGCCGACGATCGACGGCCGCCTTGGCGGCGCGCGCGAAGGCCTCGAGGCGCCGACGATGGGCATGGCACGGGCCGCGGCCAAGCTCATTTCCGGGAGCATCAGGCACCCGAGCGGCCACGCCGTGGAGTGCGTGATCGCGGACAGTACGATCGGCGGAGTCGCCGAGGCGGCCGCCTGCGCGGAGAAGTTCGCCCGCGAGGGAGTGTCGGTGACCCTCACCGTGACTCCCTGCTGGTGCTACGGCTCCGAGACCATGGACATGGATCCGCACACGGTCAAGGCGGTCTGGGGCTTCAACGGCACGGACAGGCCGGGCGCCGTCTACCTCGCGGCCGTCCTCGCGGCGCACAGCCAGAAAGGCCTTCCGGCCTTCGGCATTTATGGCCGCGACGTACAGGACCTCAAGGACACGGAGAATATCCCCGCCGACGTCGCCGAGAAGATACTCCACTTCGCCCGCGCGGGCCTCGCGGCCGCCTGGATGCGCGGCAAGTCCTACCTGTCCATCGGCTCGGTCGCGATGGGCATCGCCGGCTCCATCGTCGACCCCGATTTCTTCCAGTCCTATCTCGGCATGCGCAACGAATCGGTCGACATGAGCGAGCTCGTGCGCCGCTTCGACGAGAAGATATACTCCGACGCTGAATTCAAGCGAGCCCTGGAGTGGGTCAAGGTCAATTGCAAGGAAGGCCCCGACAACAACGATCCGGTCAAACAGCACTCGCGCGAGCGCAAGGACAAGGTCTGGGCGACGAGCGTGAAGATGGCGATGATAGTCCGCGACCTCATGGTCGGGAACCCCGACCTCAAGCGCAAAGGCTTGAACGAGGAGGCCCTCGGCCATAACGCCATTCTCGCGGGCTTCCAGGGCCAACGGCAGTGGACCGATCATTTCCCCAACGGCGACTTCATGGAGACCATCCTCAACTCGAGCTTCGACTGGACCGGCATCCGCCAACCCTTCATCGTCGCGACCGAGAACGACGCCATGAACGGCGTCGCGATGCTCTTCGGCCACCTTCTCACGGGCAGTGCGCAGATATTCTCCGACGTGCGCACCTACTGGAGTCCCGAAGCCGTGCAGCGCGTCACCGGTTGGAAGCCGACGGGCGATGCCTCGGGTGGCTTCATTCACCTCATCAACTCGGGGGCGACCACGATGGACGGCACCGGGAAGCAGCAAAGGAACGGCAAGCCCGCGATGAAACCCTACTGGGAGATCACGACCCAGGAGGCGGGCGCCTGCCTCGACGCGACCAGTTGGCGCTACGCGAATCTCGGCTACTTTCGCGGTGGCGGCTATTCCTCCGACTTCCTCACCGAAGGCGGCATGCCCGTCACGATGAGCCGTATCAACCTCGTGAAGGGAATCGGTCCCGTTCTCCAGATCGCCGAAGGCGTCACTGCGACTCTGCCCGGCGAGGTGCACGACAAGCTCGACCTACGCACCGACCCCTGCTGGCCGACCACTTGGTTCGTACCCCGGCTCACCGGCCTTGGTCCCTTCAAGGACGTGTACTCCGTGATGGCCGCCTGGGGCGCCAACCACGGCGCGGTCTGTTATGGCCATGTCGGGGCCGACCTCATCAGTCTCGCTTCGATACTTCGCATACCGGTGTGCATGCACAACGTCGACGAGGCAAAAATATTCAGGCCGAGCTATTGGAAGGCGATGGGCATGGATGCCGAGGGCGCCGACTACCGCGCCTGCGAAGCGCTCGGGCCGCTGTACGGAAGGAAGTAATAAATCTGTGGGGCGCGCGGAGAAGGCTCTGCAAGGGCCCTCTTCGCGATAGTCCACTTGCCGTCCCGATTCGCCCAACCTGGACGCCGTTGGCGGGAATGTCAAGGTGGCCTTTCTATCCGCGAAAGGGTCGAGAAAGCGAAGGAGGGTCATAGAGATGAGCAAAGTTCGTCTTCATCAGATGACGGCGGGGTCTTTCGTCGTCGATAAGGGTAACCTGAACAACAAGGACTGGGGCGTGCGCTATGAGCATCCCAATCCCATGTACGCAATGGAGCATCCGAAGGGCATAGTGCTCTTCGACACAGGCATTAATCACCGGGGCCTCGGCAACATGAAGGAGTGGTTTGGCGCGACGATAGCCGGCCACGAGGTGAGGGTGACGGAGCAGGACTGCCTCCCCTCTCAGCTCGCGAGGCTGGGCATCAAGCCCAAGGACGTGAAATACGTCATCATGTCCCATCTCCATATCGACCACGCGGGCGAGATGGAATCGTTCCCCGACGCGACCTTCGTCGTCCGTACCTCCGAGCTCAAGTTCGCGTGGTGGGCCGATCCGCACATGCGGGAGGTCTACATCATCAACGACCTGATAAATACCCGTAATTTCAATTATGTCGAGTTGCCCGACAACGTGGATTTCGATCTTTTCGGCGACGGGAGCATCATCTGCATCCACACTCCCGGACACACTCCGGGGCACCAATCCGCGATAGTGGACGCCGAGGGGATGGACGGCAAGGTCGTTTTCTGCGCTGACGCATGTTATCTGACGGAGAACCTGGACTACCACATCTTCTCGGCCGGCCTGCTGTGGAACGCCGAAGCGTGGTGCCGGACGATCGGTAGGCTGAGGATGATGAAGAAACAGGGATATGACCTGTGGTTGGGGCACGACATGGAAGACTGGCTGCGGCACTCGGGGAAGGGTCGTTGATCGGGAGGAGGGACTATCGCGCCAAGAAGGGGACCATGAAAAGCATCCGGAATGGCGTCGGCTCGATGGACGAGTATATCCGGGGTTTCCCCGAAGAAGTGCAAAAAATCCTTCAAGAAGTGCGGTCGACGATCAAGAAGGCCGTGCCTGATGCGCAAGAAACAATCAGTTATCGGATGCCTGCGTTTACCATGAAAGGAATGCTGCTGTATTTCGCGGCCTATAAGCGCCATATCGGACTCTATCCCATGGCTAGCGGTATTGCGGCTTTTAAAGACGAATTGACGGGGTATAAAAGCGCAAAGGGTTCGGTGCAGTTCCCGATAGACCAGCCAATGCCCTTGGAGCTGATCGCCAGGATCGCGGAATATCGAGCCGAGGAAAACACCGGAAGGTTTCTGGAGAAAATGAAAGGTGTGGGAAAAAGGTGACAGAATTCCAAGCCTTTAGCCTCTTGGTCTTGCGAACGAGCTCAAAATAGATCTCTTTTATGCATAGTTCTGCTTGACAGCTTTTAATTTATAAGGAATCCTCTTTATCGAAAGCTTTGCGCAAACGTTTCGATGGAAAGGGCAACCGGCGCAAGATGAAAGATTACAGGAAGAGAACCACGATACGCGATGTGGCCGAAAAGGCGAGTGTTTCCATCTCGACGGTATCCCATGTACTGAACGACACGCGTTTCGTAGAGGAAGCTACTCGTCTACGCATTCTCGCATTGATAAAGGAACTTAATTACCGTCCCAATCAGTTTGCTCGGGGCCTCCGGGGCGCTGGTTCCAAGACTTTAGGCCTTATCATTTCGGATATTCGCGAGGAATTTTTTTCCGAGATAACAAAAGCCGTCGAATCGGCGGCGAATCGGATCGGCTACGCGGTCATCCTCTGCGACTCCGAGGGGGTGGTGGATAAGGAGCGGCTCTATCTCGAGCTTCTCTCCGAGAAAGGGGTTGAGGGAATCATCCTGGCTCCGGTAGACTCAAACGTCACCCCTCGGCTGCACGATGGCATCGATTTTCCCATGGTTCAAATCGACCGTCACTGCCGCGGGGCCGCCCTCGATTACATCGGAATCGAGAATGCCCGGCTCGCTTCCGAGGCAGTCCACTGCCTCGCCGCGCTGGGAAATCGCCGAATCGGCTATCTGGGCCATGAGGCGAGCATTTCTACAATGGAGGAGCGCATGCGTGGCTACGAGAGCGCCATGGGCGAACTCGGGTATTACGATGAGTCCCTCGTCAACATGACAGCGTCGCGCGGCGAGGGCGCGAGGCGCGCCCTCGCCGCTTGGATCGCTGCCAAGCCCGAGATCGACGCGATTCTGTGCGGCAATGCCAATATCTGCCTAAGCACGCTCGAGGCCCTCGACGACGTCACCTCGACGAGAAGCATGGCTTTGGCTACCTTTGACGATCTCGCTTGCTTCCGTTTCATGGAGAACCCCATCGCATGCGTCAGACAACCCACCGAGCGCATGGGGCTCGCGGCTTTCGATGCCCTCATGTCGAGGATCCGGGGCGAGGCGCAGGCCTCCCCCCTCGAGATACTGATACCCGCGGAACTCGTTCTGCACGGAGCTCGCGCCGCACGGACACGGGCGATGCGAATGGAGGTTGCCGATGCCTGAGCGACTGATCGTCATTGAGGGCCTCAACAAGTCTTTTTCCGGCGTACATGCGCTCAAGGACGTGAGGTTCGATTTCCCCTCCGGCGGGAAGCACGCCTTGGCCGGGGACAACGGTTCGGTTGGATTCGTGGATCTCGTTCACGATGATAAGGAAACCTGGAATCCTTCAGCAGAACAACAGGAGCAATGGCTATGGGCCGCCAAATTCTATCGATGAAGAAGATCGACAAGCGCTTCACCGGCGTACATGCCCTCCGACAAGTCGATTTCGACCTCGAAGAGGCCGAAATCCATGCGCTTGTAGGGGAGAACGGCGCCGGAAAGTCCACGCTCATGAAGGTCCTCATCGGCATCAACCAGAAAGACTCCGGGGAGATACATTACCTCGGGCGCCAGTTCAATCCGCGAAGCCCCAAGCACGCGCTGGACATGGGGATAGGGATCATCCATCAGGAGCTGAACATGATGGATCATCTCACGGTGGCCGAGAACGTATTCATCGGCAAGGAATCTACCCGCGCTGGCGGCCTCCTCCTGGACAAGCGCGCGCAGATCCGGCGAACCGAGGAGCTGTTTAGGCGGCTCAAAATGGACATCGACCCGACCGAGCGCCTGGGGAGTCTGACGGTGGGCAGGCAGCAGATGGTGGAGATCGCCAAGGCAGTGTCCCACGAGCTGCGCATCCTCATCCTCGACGAGCCTACGGCGGCCCTGACGGACGCCGAGATCGACGAGCTCTTCGCCATCATGCGCGATTTGTCTTCCAAGGGCGTCGCGATGATCCATATCTCGCACCGGCTCGACGAGATCCACCGCATAGCGAACCGGGTGACCGTGATGCGCGACGGCGAGCTCGTCGACACGAAGCCGACCTCGGAGGTGACGAAGCAGCAGATCATCAACATGATGGTCGGACGCGTCATCTACGAGCAGCCCAAGACCGCCTCGGTCGTGCCCGGCGACTCCCCGGTCGTGCTCAGGGTGCGGGGACTGAACGCCGGCCGGTTGGTCCGGGACGTCAGCTTCGACCTGCGCAAGGGGGAGATCCTCGGCATCGCGGGACTCATGGGCTCAGGCAGGACCGAGACGGCCAGGGCGATCTTCGGAGCGGACGAGGTTCAGAGCGGCACCATCGAAGTCCACGGCCGCCCTGTGCTCATCCGGACGCCCGAGGACGCGGTGGCGAACGGCATCGGCTACCTGTCCGAGGACCGCAAGCGCTTCGGGCTCGCCGTCAACCTGAGCCTCAAGGACAACGTGACGATGGCAACCTACGACCACTTCCAGAGCGGCCTCTTCATCAGCGAGAGGAAGGTCAGGGAGGTCACCGGGGACTATGTCCGGAAGCTGAACATCCGGACCCCCTCCTACGACCAACTGCTCCGAAATCTTTCGGGCGGCAACCAGCAGAAGGCCGTGGTGGCGAAGTGGCTGATCCGCGATTGCGAGATTCTCATATTCGACGAGCCCACGCGGGGGATCGACGTCGGGGCGAAGAGCGAGATCTACGCGCTGATGAACGAGCTCACGAAGGAGGGCAAGTCCATCATCATGATCTCGTCGGAGCTCCCCGAGGTGCTGCGGATGAGCGACCGGATCCTCGTGATGTCGGAGGGAAGGATCACGGGCGAGCTCCCCATCGAGAACGCGAGCCAGGAGGCGATCATGAATTACGCGACCATCGGGCACCGCGCGGTGCTGGCGAGGAGTTGAAAGACATGGCGAACACTAACGGCGACACCAATCCGATGCAGCGTTTCCTGCAACGCGGGACCAAGAACGCGCTGGCCCCGGCAGCGTTGGTCATCCTCTACGTATTCTTCGGGATCTTCGGGCGCAACTACTTCTCCTACCCGACCCTCGTGAACATCATAGACGCCGCCTATTACATCGGCTTCATAGCGATTGGCGTCACCTTCGTCATCATCTCGGGAGGGATCGACCTCTCCGTCGGGACCGTGATGATGTGCGCGGCCATCACCGGCGGCACGGCGCTGAAGAACGGATTTCCGATGGTGCCCTCCCTCCTCCTCATCATCGTGGTGGGACTCGCCTTCGGGCTCTTCAACGGGCTCTTGGTCTCCCGGCTCAAGATGCCGCCCTTTATCGTGACGCTGGGCACCATGATGATCTCGATGGGCACCGGCTCCATCATCTCGCACGTGGCGAGCGCCACCTTCCCCATCCGCGGGTCGCCGGGCGGCTGGTTCAAGAGCATCTTCCTCTACCTCACCCCGAAGCACGTCGGCATCCCCACGGGCGCGCTCCTGCTCGTCCTAATCGCCGTGATCTGCCACATCATGCTGTCGAACACGAAGCTCGGTCGCTACACCTACGCCATAGGCAGCAACATCGAAGCGGCCCGCCTCTCCGGCGTCGACGTGAGGAAATGGCAGACCCTGGTGTACGTCATCGCGGGCGGCACCGCGGGTATCGGCGGCATCTCCTACGCCGCGATCTACACGACGGTCCTTCCGGCCCAGGGGCAGGGCTTCGAACTCTACGCCATCGCGGCGGCGGTCATCGGAGGCACTTCCCTCGCGGGCGGAATCGGCACGATCTGGGGAACCATCATCGGCGTGTTCATCATGTCGGTCCTCGCGACGGGCCTGCCGTCCATGAACCTGGAGGCGCATTACCAGACCCTGCTGACCGGTATCATCGTCATAGGCGCGGTGCTCCTGGACATGTATCGCAATCGCAAAGCGGCGGAGGTGCGCATCGAGACCGCAGCCGACGCCTACAGAGCCTCCATGGCCGCGAAGATCGCGGAGATGAAGGCCCAGCTCGCGGCCAGCAGGGCGGCGGGAGACGCGGCCGGCTCGGCGGCGCTCAGGAAGGCGATCGACTCGGTCAGGGCCGAGACCGTCAGCACCTTCGCGAAGATGAAACGCGAGGAGAAGGCGGAGCAGGCGCGGATCAAGGCCGAGCAGCGGGCCGCGGACCGCGAGTTCGCCGAGATGAAGAGGAAGGAAATTCAAAGATAGGGCCAGGCTGATCGATGAGGCCGCAGCCCGCGGCATGTTCCATGTGCAGTATCCCGGGCGTATGCCTAGGGAAAGAGAAGATCAGGAGGAAGTCCATGAGAACCAAAGGACGGAAAGGCGTGATGATCGTAGCGCTCGCGCTCGTCATCTGCATCCTGGTGCCGACCTTCGCGACGTCGCAGGTGAAGGCCCAGCTCTACATCCCCGTGATTTCAAAAGGTTTCCAGCACCAGTTCTGGCAGGCCGTAAAGCTGGGGGCCGAGCGAGCGGCCAAGCAGTACAACGTGCAAATCACCTTCGAGGGACCGCCCACCGAGGCCGACATCCAGCCCCAGGTGCAGATGCTGGTCAACGCCATGGCGAAGAGCCCCGCGGCCATCTGCCTTGCCGCCCTCGACACGAGCTCGGTGATGGACCAGCTCAACGAGGCAATCCAGCGCAAGATCCCGATCATCGGCTTCGATTCCGGCGTACCGAAGGCCCCTAAGGGCTCCATCTACGCCACCGCCGCGACGAACAGCTACAACGCCGCCGGCCTCGCCGCCGACAAGATGTTCGACAAGATCAAGGACAAGATCATCGCCGCGACCGCCTCCAGCCCGATCACGATCGTCGACTTCAACCAGGACGCCACCAGCCAGTCCGTCACCGACCGGGGCAAGGGCTTCCGCGACGAGATGATCAAGCTCATCTCCACCCAGGGCAAGCATCCGCTCACCGATATCAGGGTCCAGGGCAATCCCGCCTACATCGCCTCCTCCACCCCGACGAAGGGCAAGGCCGTGGTCATCGACGTGGTCGTCCCGCCCTCGCCCAGGGATACTGACATGACCAACGCGGCTCAGGCCATCCTCAACCGCTTCCAGTCCGACAACATCGTCGGGATCTTCTGCTCGAACGAGGGCGCCGCGCGCGGCGTGCTCTCAGCTACGAACGACGGGAGCGCCCTCCCCGACCAGTACCCCGACCTCCTCGTCGTCGGCTTCGACGCCGGCAAGGCCCAGAAGGCCGCGGTAAAGGCCGGTTACTTCATGGGCGCCATCACCCAGGACCCGGTACAGATCGGCTTCAAGGCGGTCGAGCTCGCCGTCTTCGCCATCCAGAAGAAGCCGGTCAAGGACGTGGACACCGGCGCCAAGTTCTACGACGCCAGCACCATGGACCAGCCGGAGTTCGGGCCGCTGCTTTACGACTGATGTAGAGGGGTTCTGAGCTTCTTGGGGCGGTCGGCGCGGGAGCCGGCCGCCCCTTTTCGTTTCAGCCGAGATCCTTTCGCTTCGCCTGCACCCTGTCCAGGAATTCCCCGTAGCCTTCTTTTTCCATCTCTTCCTTGGGTATGAAGCGTAGCGTTGCCGAGTCCATGCAGTAGCGCAGTCCCGTCGGAGCGGGACCATCGTCGAAGACGTGGCCCAAGTGGGAGTCCGCGTGCCGGCTCCGCGCCTCCACCCGCACCATGCCGTGACTGGAATCGCGTTTTTCTACCACGTTGGACGGAACCAGCGGCCGCGTGAAGCTCGGCCAGCCGGTGCCCGAATCGAACTTGTCCGTCGAGGAAAAGAGGGTCTCGCCCGACACGATATCGACGTAGATGCCCGCGCGGTGCTCGTTCCAATACTCGTTGTCGAATGCGGGCTCGGTTCCCTCGAGTTGGGTTACCTCGAACTGCAGGGGCGTGAGGGTTTTCTTCAAGGTCGCGGAATCGGGCTTGGTCCATGCCGCAAGCCTCTCGCTGTTTGAAAAGACAGGAACGAGGCGGAATTGATCGACCGTCGTCTGCGTATATCTCAATCCAAAACTCGTGCCGGAATTCCTGAAGACGGTCAGGGTGACGACCATTTCGGAGAGATCGAGGCTGCCCGATAACGTAATAGTCTCGCCCCTCTCTCGATCGATGAGGCCCGAAAGGCTCATGGCCTGGAGGCGGCATCCTTCCGCCTCCGCGTAGGGATCGATGAAACCGATCGCCGAGCAGGCCTTCCCGCCTACTTCCAGCGAAGCTTCCGCGAAGCCGAAGCGCGAATCGAGGAGCCTGGGGAGGAGTCGTATCGAGGGATCGCTCTCGTCGATCCATGTCCCCGCGAGCTTACAGGGCAGCCCACGGGGCGGGGCCGAGGCTATGATGTCCCGCGCAGGAGTGACCGCCGCGATCCGCGCGTCGGGCTCGGGCGTGAAGACGAGCTTGTCGAGGTGGCGCCCGATGCCCGCCTGCCCGGGGAAGGCCGCCGTCGCCACCATGTCGTGCAGTAAGAGGATCGTCGCATCGGCCCCTCCTTCTTCCATGAGCTGCCCTCCGAGCCCCGAGACCCAATGCCAGCTCGGATCGGCGGGATCGTCCCCGATGGATCTCCAGAAAATCGACAGCGAGACGCTTTTGCCCCTCGCGGCTCCGTTTTCGCGGGGATCGGCATAGCCGATGACGTAAAACGTCCCCGTCGATCCCGTCGTGGATTGGTAGCTGCCGGAAACTCGTCCGTTCTCGTCGTGGCTCAGGCTCATCACCGAGCCGTACTCGTTTCGCCAAATGCCTTCGAGACTCATCTGTACTCCTCAATACACGGGTTTATTGCCGAGGGCTTCCCGTCTCAAGAACGCGAATACCACCAAGGCCGCCAGCTCGACCCCCACGGCGAGGGCGACGACCCAGGCCAGCGAGACGTCGTACAGGAGGCCCATCGCGGCGCTTCCGGCGAATACGGCGAGACCGTAGGCGGTGTTGAATATCCCGTAGCCGGTGCCGCGCTTCTTCATCGGGGTGATGTCGGCTATCGCGCTTTTCATGATGGTCTCGTGCGTGCCCATCACGATGCCCCAGACGACGGCGGCGGCGACGGCGAGAGGCTTGGAAGAAGAGAATCCGAGTACGGGGATGAGCATGGAGAAGGCGGGAATGATCACGAGGAGGGCGAGTCCTCCATGCTCGTGGTTCTCGCGCTTCTTCATCCCGTCGTAGCCTATCCCGACGAGTAGGGAAACGAGGCCGTCCACGCCCATCGCGACGGCGTAGAAGAGGGGTATCTCGGCGTCGGAGAGTACGCCTTTCGACTTGAAATGGAAACCCAAGATCGCCCAACTCGTAAAGCCCAGGGTCGTGACGAAGGTGAAGACCACGTATAGCCAGAAGGTCCTGGTGAGTTTGTCCTCTTCCCTGGCCACGGGAACTATGGGCTCGAGCTTCTCGGGGTCGGGCACCCTGAGGAATGCGTACATGAGTATGACCATGAGGATGCCGAAGGGCAGCCAGAGCCAGCGGTAGGCGGTCTGGTATTCGGCCACGCTCGCGCTCGCCTTTCCTCCGAAGGCGAACACGACCGTGAATACGAGGGGGCCGAGTATGGCGCCTATCTGGTCCATCGCCTGATGAAGCCCGAAGCCGAAGCCCGTGCCCACGTGCTTGGTCGCCGTGGACAGGATCGTGTCCTTGGCGGGCGACCTGATCGCCTTGCCGACGCGCTCGAGCACGATGAAAACGGCCGCCGTCTGCCAGACGCCCGTGAGGGCGAGAAGGGGCACGGAGGCGAGGGTGGCGTAGCCGACAATGGTGAAGGCCCAGTAGGCCTTGGACTTGTCCGCCCAGGTACCGGTAAGGAGGCGAACGAGGTAGCCGAGCATCTCGGCGAAGCCGGCGATCAGGCCCACCAAGGCGGCGTTGGCGCCGAGGGTCTTGAGATAGGGGCCGTTGACGCTGCGCGCGCCCTCGAAAATGGTGTCGCTGAAGAGGGAGATTATTCCGAAGACGACGATGAGCTGAATCGCTAGAGCTTTTACGCTTTTCTTCCCTGTCCGCGTCAATCTCATGTAGCAGCCTCGCGCCGGAATGGTAGCGCGCGAGGGCGATGGGGGGCAAGTGCCGCCACCGCCCGGCCGTTCATAAATACGAGCGTCGATCCTCCGAGCATACCGATATATTAATATGATACGAGCGTCGCGAGGCGCGCCGCGGAGGAATGGAAATGATAGTGAGGTTCAGAGTCGCGCTCGCCGCCGTTGTCATGTTTTCCTGCGCGTTCGCCGCCGTCGCCGATAAGTCCGCCCCGGCCTCCCGCCTGCTGACCCCGGTCTTCCCCTCCTCGGCGCCGGGCCTCGTCTATGTCGAGGGCGAGGACGCGGTCTCGACCAATATGGCGACCGAGCCCACGCTCAACTACGGCTGCTCCGGAAACAGGACCCTCCAGCTTTCACGCACGGGCCAGCTGCCCGATGGAGCCGCCTTTTACGCCGAGTACACCGCCTACGTCGACCGCGACGGCAGCTACGAGTTCTGGTACGGCGGCACGCCGCCCGGCTCCAAGGACGAGTTCACCCTGTCCTTGGCCTCGCCCCTCTCCGTTTCGGTCGACGGCGGAACGGGCATGCCCCTTTTCCGCGAGGACGTCAACGTCGTGGAGCGCTACGCTCCCGCATATTATTGGGTCAGGACGCCCCTCGTCCTGAACCTGGCCCAAGGGGCCCACGTCATACGCTTCGAGGTCACGGTCAAGCGCCGGCTGGACGACCATTTCTTTTTTTATATCGACGCCCTCTTTCTCGCCTCTCCCGAAGCCTTCACCGCCGCCAAGGCGGATAGGAGCGGCTTCCCGGCGCTCTTCCCGAAGAACCCGGACGACCGGAGCATCGATCAGCCTTTCCGCGGTTTCGAGGACTACCAGGCCGAAATCCAGTCGAAGCCAGGGGTCATCGCGCCCTATATCGAGCTTGCGGACGAATACTCCCTTGCGGGGAACTATCTCGGCGCGTTGAAGACCCTTTCGAAGGCCGTCGTAGTCGAGCCCAGGAACGCCGACCTTCGGCTGCTCACCGCCAAGAACCGAATATGGCGCGGGGACGTGCAGGAAGGCATCGAAGCCTACGGTATTTATATATCTCTACGCCCGGACGACCTGGACGCCTACGAGGAGGCGGGCAAGATCGCCGCCTGGTCGGGACGCTTCTCGGATTCGGAATACTTCTACAAGACCGGGCTCGCCGCCTTTCCGGGCAATCCATCATTGACGGTCAATATGGGACTCTCCCTGCTCTGGGCGAGCAGGGTCGTCGACGCGGAGCGCGATTTCGCCGAGGCGGAGCGCGCGGCCCTCGTCGACGCCGCGGGGGCCGCGCGTCTGGCGGCGATCTATCAGGAAAACGGCTTTCCCGAACGCGCGATCGCCGTCTACGAGAAGGCTATAGCGGCCTTTCCCGACAACCTCGGCCTCTATCTCGACGAGGGAGCCCTCCTCGCCGCCATTGGGAAGGACAGGGCCGAGAAGGAACTCGAGGCGCGGATGGCAGTCGCTTTCGTCCCTTCTCCCGAGCTCGACGCAGCCCTCGCCACTGCGCGGGCGCGGCGCCAGCTCAAGGCCGACCGCATCGCGGCGCTCGAGGAGCGCATAGCTGCCAACCCGGAAGACCTCGGCCTCCGGGACGAGCTCACGCGGGTATACGCGTGGAACGGACGCAAGGCCGAGGCGGCGCGCCAGCTCGAATCCATTCTCGCCGCCCGCTTCGCCCTCGCTCTCTCTGACTCGGACGCGGCCATCGCCGACGCCCGCGCGGCGCAGTTCTCGGCCGCCGCCCTTCGCGGCGACGCGGACGCGAGGCTCGCGGCCATGGCCGCCTTGCGCGCGAAGGCGCAGTCCGCGAAGGCGGCCGCCGACAAGGCCCTGACGGCTCTCTAGGCCGCCGAGAAGGCGGCGGCCGCCCCTACGGCCGCCGGCAAGACCGCGCCCTCGGCCGATTCCGCGCGAGCGGCGGCACGCGAGGCCCTCATCGGCCTCGGCGCCGCCATCGCCGATCTCGGCGCCGAGGACGCCCGGGCCTCCCTCCTCGCGGAGAGGGCGGATGCCGTCAAGGCAGCGATGGACGGCGTCTCCGCTCGCGAAGAGGCGGATGGAAAGGCCTTCAAGGCCCTGACCTCGGGCCAGGGCTGGACCTTCGATCCGGCCTACGCGGCCGACGAACTTTCCATCCCCGCCTCGCGCGGCGAGCAGATTGCCTCCCTCGCGCGGGCGCGAGTCCTTTTAACGACGAAGGATGCCAAGGCTGCCGCATCCGCCCTCGCCGCCGTTTCCTCCGATACCCTCGCGGCGAGCCGGCTCGAGGCCGAGCTCATGCTGGAAGCGCGCCGCGACTACAGAGCCCTCTACAAGGAGGCGAGCTCTCCCGACGATTCGAAAGTCGGCCTCTCGGCCGGCCTCCAGACGGCCGCTCGCGAATTGGGAGCCGTCGCGACCGCCGCTGCCCCGGCCTCGACGGTCGAGGTCCCGGCGGACGACGCCGACACGGCCGCCATAACGGCCTACGCAGGATCGCTTCGGGAAGAATTCGACGCCGCTCTAGCGGCCGACTCGAAGGCGGCTGCCGCGGCGACGACGGCTCGCGGTACGCTCGTCGGCGTGAACCAAGGCGCCTCGGCCCTCGAGGATAAGCGCCTCGCTCGCGCTTGGTATTCATTCGAATCGTCGTCCCTCGACCTTCGCTCGGAGCTGGGCGCCTATTACGACGGGCTCGGCCAGGCCGCGGCGGCGACCAGGCAGTACCTTCGGGTCCTCGCCCTCGATCCGTCCAACATCCGCGCCATGCACAGCCTGGCCCTCGCCGAGGAAAAGGCGGGGGACTGGGCCGCGGCCGCAGCCCTGTTCAAGGCGGTGAACGCGGCCGACCCCTACTACCTCAACGACGCCTCCCTCTACAACGGCATCGCGAAGAAGCACGCGCCGAGCTACGACTCCTCCACCTACTTCCTCGCCGACACCAACCTCTTCGATTACCGTTCCCAAGCCAGCGCCCTTTTCCCACTCGGCTCATCCCTGGCCCTCAAGCCCTTTACCGACGTGCGCTCCATCCGCGACCGTTTCGCAGGCGACCCCGCCTACATCGGCCTGGCGGTCGGCCTCGAGGCGCCGATAAGCTTCGCCCGCGGATCGGCGGGGGACAGCCTCGTCCTCAGGCCTTTCGCCTCCATCATCACGACGAGCGCCGACTTTTCGGCGGGCGGGGCCGCGACCATTTCTCCCTCTCAGTTCCTTAGCGCTCTTAGCATGTACAGCGCGGGTGGCGCGGCGATCGACCTGGTCTCCGGGGCCTGGAAGTCCTCCGCCTCCTATACCTACGCTCCCCTGCCCGACAGCCTCAACCCGGCCAACGAAGTCCTGTTCGCGCATAAGCTCGAGCTCTCGAGTGGGGCGTACCTGCCGATGGGCGGCATCCTGCGCTACCTCGCCCCGCGCTTTTACGCCTTTGGCGGCTTTGTGCCCGGCGATTCCGACAACATGTACGGAACCGCCCTGGCCGAGCTCATTCCTGGTTTCCGCCTCTCCGATTCTCCCTGGGCCAACATCGGGATACCCCTCGATCTCGTATTCGAGGACTCCAAGTATCCCCGCACGACCCCCTACTACGCGGCCGATCAGGCCCTCACCGCCAAGGGCGGCCTCCTCTGGCAATCTACCTACTCCTTGAAAGACGGCGACGCCTTATCGGTGAGCGTCGAGGGCATGGGCGGCCTGTACACGCTGCAAACCCTGAGTTCCTCGCCCAGCCTCTATCCCTGCCTCTACGCCTACGCGCGGCTGGACTGGATACGGGCAGGCGTCACCTATTCCCTCTCTTTCGAGGCCTCCGACATCGATCCCTTCGCCGCCGCGCCCGAGTACTGGTCTTTTTCGATCGTCGGAGGAATTTCGGCCAAGCAGTACTCGCTCATAGCGCCGTAACGGCCGGGTCATCCGGGATTGGAGGTGTATATTGATTTTTACTAATATTCGTGGTAAATTTTACTTTACAAATTCAAAATCCCCGACTTGGTCGGCAACCTACTCGGACCTGGACAGTTGTCCGGTCCGGGAATACCGAGGTGGCCTATGAGAAAGCTTGTATTTCCCCTCATCGTCGCGGCTATTCTTTCGTCCTGCACCTTCTTTACGGGGCATCAGAACGTCGCGACTACGCCCTCGCACCAGGATCTTACTGCTTTCCAGAAAACCTTCATGTCGAGCTATTATGCCGAGCGGGCCTCAGGCAAACCTGACGGGACCGTCAACGGTCCGCGGGCGCTCACGCCCTTCTCCGCTTCCCGCGTCTCAGGCGCTAGGACGACGGTGCCGGTGAGTCAGCTTACGAATCCCCTGTTTTCGAGTCTCGCGCCGCTGATGTTCACCGACTATCCGGAGCCTGGGCAGAACACCAGCTTTACCGCGACCCTTTACGGCACGAATCCCAACAACAATGGCACAAACATTTATGATATCGTCGTTACGACGGTATTCGCCTCCACTGATGCACGCCAGAGCTATGTCGAGGAGTACTACGTCAACGATATTACTGCCGGGAACGCATATGGCAGCGGCGTCTCCGATGGAACGTGGACCATCGACGATCTCATCGTGGCCTACCGTGGGGGATGGGTCGTGGACCCCACGGCGCGGGTGAGGATGCTTCTCACGTACCAGGACGGAAGCACACGCAACGAAACTATCGTTTCCTCGTCGCTCTCGATGACCCCTGGGCCGAAATTCGATATCACCGCCTTCAGCCTGACCGGCTCCATGGACCTCAGCCAGTCCTTCGTTCCGCTTGTCGCCAGCGATCCAAATGTAATGTACTCGTCCGTGGTGGTTTATACCTGTGCGCCCTCGACTGCCTATAGCTTTTGGTTCTGGCAGGGCAATGTCGCGAACTCGATCGTCGGCGTCCGCTATTACACCGAATATGCCGATACGACCGACAACCTATACGTGGGCTATACAGCCAGCTTCGAAAAAGCCGTCGAGAGCCTCACCACCACGGGAGGCACCTACGCGACCACGATGCAGACCATCTTCGCGGGATCGCAATCGACAGTCCTCGCGGAGTCGGTGCTCAGACAGAAGGTCGACTTCCAGCTCGCCGGCACCAATGCGACGGGGCCGGATTATTATCGAGCTGCGGGCTCGGCCCAGGATATCACGACGAACATGCAGACGAGGGTCGTCAACATCGCCGGCCAAAAGGATTTCTACCTCCAGCAGCTCAACAGCGATTACGTGCAATTGAGTTCCTGGGCGAGCTCGACGATCTACATTCCGACGGGCAACGCTACCGAAATCCTGGCGACGACCCCAGGCGCCCTGGCTTTGGGGAGGATAACGGCTACCACTGCCGTCGCGGGAGGACAGCCCCTCGCGACCTTGTCGACAATCCCCGGGCTCGGGGAAGTGGGGACGGTCTATACGGCGATACAGACGGGAGCGGCTACGAGCCTCGTGTCCCCTACCACTCCCACTCCCGCGTCGAATGTCATGCCGGCGAACACGGAGTGGACTTTCAACGGCGAAACTGTCGAAGGGACCTTGATTCCTACAGGCAATCCCGCACTGGTGAAGTCGGGCACCGTCGAGGCCTGGCTATATATCAATACTATGACCGACACGATGGGCATCGTCCATAAGGGAACCAATCCAAATTTCTCGGACGAAGCCTACTCGCTGCAGGGTTGGGGGGCGGGTGGCCAGATAGCGATGATAGTCGATCAAAATGGTAATTACGATGCAGCCTTCAGCGACATCAATCTCAATACCGGAAAGTGGTACTACATCGTCGGGATCTGGGACGTGACGGGCGGCAACAGGTACATCCAGCTTTACATCAACGGGGTCTTACACGGGTCCGGTACGCCCAACGTGATTTATCCCAACGGAACCTCCGATACCCCGACTCTCGGCATGATGGTGGGGTCCCAGCTACCTTACTTATATAACAGCACTTGGGGATACTTCGGAGTGAATGGGAAGATAGTGGGCGTCAACGTGACCCCCAGCGCGATGAGCCCCACGGCCATCTTGGCAAAATACAACGCCAATGTTGGCTATACCTCTTCCTGGTAGTCTGCGCATTTACGTGTGTTGTGAAACCGCCGGGCGACCGGCGGTTTTTTTGAATAGAGCTGTATTTATCGTTCCCAATTCGTCTTGCGCAAAATCAAAGTCAGACTTTGAATATACACCACGCTTGTATTGGCCAGGCCAATCGCCAAATCGACATCGCGCACACGTGTATTATTTCGCGCAAAAACGCAAAGATCGCCAAGGAGGAGGAATAGGGGATTCAACATCTCTGGATTTCTTTGCGCCCTTGGCGCCTCTGCGCGAGATCCAACCACACTAAAGCCCAAAGCCTCTTCCTGGGTACAAAATTCACACGTATATTATTGCGCGCTAAGGCGCAGAGATCACCAAGGAGGAGGAATGGGTATTCAACCGCGTCTTAGAAACGGAGATGGCTCGTCGATTCTCCGTGCCAGGACCCAGGACTAACGAGGCTTTCTTCTCTTTTCCACCGTGCCCGCCGTGTGAAGCTCTTCATTCTTTCTCAGGTTTCCTATTATTCGAGATATTGACATAATCTTATACTAATCTTATGTTACTTATATGGTCGATGTGCGATGGTCGCCGAGGGCGACCAAGCAGCTCCTCAGGCTCGAGCGAGTAGATCGTGCCATGGTCTACGAGGCCGTAGGTTCTCTCGCCGCTTTCCCGGAATGCCCGAGTGTCAAGAAACTGACGAATCATCGATACCAGTACCGCCTGCGTGTCGGGAACTATCGTGTCTTTTTCAATTTTGACGGCGGAGCAAAAATCGCCTATATCGAGGAGGTAAAGAAACGCGATGAACGTACCTATTGATGACGTTCAGATCATTCGCGACGCCACGGGTTCTCCGGAGTATGCCGTTCTTCCTTACCAAATCTACGAAAAACTCGTCGGGCGCCCGGAAACGTCGTACATCCCGCATGCGGTCGTCGGTAAGATGGTAGATGGAGCGAGCGCGGCTCGCGCATGGCGCGAGCATCTCGGCTTGACTCAGTCAGAACTGGCCGCGCGCATGGGCATTTCACAGGCGGCCTATTCTCAGCTCGAGGCTTCCGAAAAACTTCGCCCCTCGTCTCGTCGAAAAATCGCCGAGGCGCTCGGGCTCGCTCCGGAACAGATCGTATAGGGTTCCACTATCTTCCGAATTCCTCTCCCGAGGCGCGCAGGAAGACGATGCGGTCGAATCGGCCCAGGCCGCGGAAGGCGAAGGCGACCGCCATGGCAGCCGAGGCGAGGCAGGCGGCGAGGAAGGGCAGGCCCTGGAGTTCCGTGGCCTTCCCGGAGAGGCAGGCGGCGACGGATAGAAATAGGCCGACGAGGGCGAAGGCAAGGGCGCTCAGCGCGGCCTCGCGGTAGAGCTCGAGATAGAAGAGCATGTTGAGGGCGGTCAGGAAGATGAGCTGGAAGAATCCGCCGGCCATGAGGCGGACGAAGACCTCCTCGGGGAAGCCGAGGGAAGCCGCCAGGGCGGGCGTGACGAGGGCGAGGGCGATCGCGACCGCCCCTTGGAACGCCGACTGCCTCCCGAACGACAGGGCCGACCCGCGCAGGATGCGCGCCTTGGCCGCCTCTATCTCGGGCTGGCGACGCTTGCCCATGTACGTGATGAAGCGCTTGAGATCGAGGTTGAACTCGGTCTCGGTGACGATAGTGTAGAACACGAGGCCCGGTATGAGGGCGAGGTTCGCGTAGTAGAAGGCGGTGTCGTAGCCGGGGTTGACGAAGAAGCGGGTCCCTTCGGCGGCGACTCCTCCGAAGACGGCCAGGGTCGCCTTGTCGACCCAGGTCGCTACGGCGTATAAGGCTCCGGCGAGCGCCAGATTCCGGTATTTTCGCGAGTATTGCCAGAGACGGCCGAAGGCGCGCGGGCAGGGCGCGGTCCCGAGCGCCTCGACGGTCGCCGCGATGAGGAGGATGGCGGTGAGGGCGTAGCCGGCGGCCAGGGCGAGGAGGGCGCCGGCCGCGCCCAGGCTCGGGCCCAGAACGCGGGCGAGGAGGTACATGACTGCCATGCCCAGGGCATAGGAGGCGAGGATGCGGCCGTACTTCCGGATCACCGTGGCCGTCATCATCGCGGCCCAGAGCGCGTTTACCGCGACGAGGAGGATGGTGAAGCCGAGGGTGAGGAGGGTTCCGGAGGATCCGGCGCTGGGGATGAGGAAAATGGAAGCGCCGAGGCCGAGCGGCAACGAGATCAGGGCCGACGCGCCGGAGTATTTCAGCAGGAGGGTGGCCGCTTCGCCCCTGTCTCCCACGTAGATGAGGTCGGCGGAGAAGCGCACGAAGACGTACAGGGGGGCGGCGCTGACGCAGATCGAGATCGCGAGGGCCCAGACCATGGCCCCCGTGAACGCGAGGGCCATTTCGGGCGCGGCGAGGAAGGGAAGGCGCTGGGCGGCCGCGAGGCTCGCGGCGGAGATGAGCCAGGGGCCGGCGACGACGAGGATGCCCGAGAAGGCCGCCCCCAGGACGCCGCGTATGGTCCTCGTCTCGACGAGCTTGCGCAGCTCGAAGCCTATGCCCGCCACTACGCCCCCTCAGCGGCGTACGCGGGCTCGAAGCGGGCGTAGAGCTCGCCGTAACGGGCGAGGAGCTCGCGCTTTTCATAGGTGGCCACGGTGCGCGTTCTGTTGCGCGCCGCGAGCACGGCCATTTCCTCGGGATGCTCGAGGACGTATTCTATGCCTTCCGCTATCTTGGCCGCGTCCTTCGAGGACGCGATGAAGCGGCGGTCGCCCTCGAGGAGCTCCGATACGTTGCCTACGTCCGTCGACACGCAGGGTATCCCGGCGGCGTAGGCCTCGAGTATGACGAGGGGCTGGGCCTCCCTCACGCTCGTGAGGACGACTACGTCGAGGAACTTGTAGTACTCGAGCACGTTCGCCCTGCCGGTGAAGTCGAGCCGGTCCTCGATCTTGAGATCGGCGGCGAGGCGGCGGCACTCGGCGGCGTAGGCCGGGTCCTCGTCGTCGGGCCCGACGAGGTGGAAGCGCGTCGTTGGAATGCGCTCGAGCACGAGCTTGGCCGCCACGATGAAAGTCTTGACGTCCTTGATCGGGACGATCCGCCCGACGAAGACGACGTGGAATTCCTCGTCCCTCTTCTCCCGCCGGACGGAATAGCGGGCGACGTCGATGCCGTTGGGAATGACGACCGTCCGCTCGGGCGATGCTCCCAGCTCGAGCTGGGAGCGCCTGTTCTCCTCGAAGAGCGAGGTGCAGAGATCGGCGCCCTCGTAGCACATGCGGGCGACGCTGTTGTAGATGCGAATCCAGAGGTCGCGCTGGTAGCCGCGGACGAAGGCGGCCTTGCGTATCTCGATCTCGCGCTCCTTGTGGTAGAGCCCGTGCTCGGTGAGGAGGAAGGGCTTGCCTTTGCGCAGCTTTGCTGCGAGCGCCGCGAGGCCGGCGAAGCCCGTCGACAGCGAGTGGTAGACGTCGGCCTCGGGAGCCTTGGCGGCGAGCACGTTGAAAATGAGGTCGTGCGAGCTCTTCCAGGCCCAGAAGTAATCCGAGTAGGGGTAGATGGGGTTGCGTGCGCGGTTCTGCGCCTGGACGAATTTCCCCGCGCGCTCGTCGAGCACCGACTCGCGATGGATCGCCGTGCCCTCGGGTATCGAGCCTATCAACCGCTCGAGGTTCGGAGAGTTTCCGGAGAACATGCTGAGGTGCGAAGCGAGTATGCCGAGCACGCGATCGCGCCCGGCGCCGCGAGTCCCGCCGCCCTTGGCGGCGCGGGGGTTCCTGGTGAGCACGACGTCGGTGACGCCCGAGACGTTGGGAGGAAGCTTGTATCGGAGTTCCTGGTCGCTCTGAGGCGAGAAGGTGAAAAGGACGAACTCGATGCGGGGCAGGCCCGAGATGAGCTCGTGCACCCAGGAGGAGACCCCGCCGGTGATGAAGGGGTAGGAGCCTTCAATGACGAGGCAGACGCGCATCGCTCTAGCCCCGCCACGATTCGAGTAAGGCGGCAAGCTCGGGCTCGAGGCCCAATCCCCCGATATCGCGGCCCTTGAGGAGCTCCCGGACGCGGCGGACGTCCTTGCGAAGGTAGGCGATCTCGACCGCCTGGGCGAGGAGCTCGCCGTCGCCGCGCAGATCGAGCTCGTCCTCGATCTCGGCCTGGGCCTGATCGAGGAGTCCGAGGCGTACGAGACAGCGTATTAGAAGGTCGAAGCTCGGCCCGCCCGATCCCGCTTCCGGTCTCTGGCAGAGGATGTAATAGGCCTCGAGGAGGTAGTAGTTCCGGATGGGCGCGTCCCGCCCGACTATCAGCGCCTGCTCGTAGAGGGCACGGGCGAGTCGGAAGGCCTCGTCTCCGTTCGCGTCGTCGGGGTGGTACGCGGGGCGGAGGGACTCGACCTTGTGCGCCCATCGGTTCTCGAGGGTCGTCAGGCTCTCGGCGGCGAAGAGGGCCCGTTCCTTATCGCCGTCGCGGGTCATCGCCGCCAGTATCTCGGCCAGCATCATCGCGTCGGGGAAGGAGAGGTCGGCCTGGGCGAGGACCCGCTCCAGCTCGTCGAGATCGTAGGGTTCCTCGAAGAGGGGTTTCACGGAGGATGCCTTGAAGACGACCGCCTCCACCGGGAGGATGCCGGCCTCGGCGGCGACGATGGCGGCCCTCGGCGTGCGGGGATTGTAGAGACTCCGCATGGCGCGGATGTACTCGTATCCGCCGCTCATCGGCATTGGCCCCCATGCTCCACATAGGCGCCCTTGGAACGGGCGAGAACCTCTTCCGCCTCGGCGATGAGGGCCTCGGTCCTCCCCTCGGGCCCGGCTCCGCCCTCCGCCCCCGCGGCGTCGGGGAAGGAGGCCAGGCCGAAGGCGATCTCGACGCATGCGCTCTCGCCGTCGATCTGCCATCGCGAGGCGCCGGCCTTCTCGATGAGGCCGAGGCAAAACAGCGAGGCGCCGCCGCGATCGATGTCCGGGAGGAGGAAGGCGAGCTGGCCGTCCTCTCGGAAGTGGAAAGCGAAGGCGCGGCCGCCGTCGTCGGCGACCGCGCGATCGGCGAATTCCTTCAGGAGGGCGAAGGCCTTGGGGGTGGAGCGCTCGGAGGCGAGCCCTTCGAAGCCCAACAGCTCGACGACGACCAGCGATATCGACAGCCGCCGTTCCGCCCGCCGCGCGAGCTCGTCCCCGAGCATCCGGAGGAGCTCGGGGAAGGTCGGCAACCCGGTGATCTCGTTGCGGGGATGGCGCAGAGCGCGGTCCCGGAAGTCGGCGGCTATTTTTATATAGGAGGCTGCGAGCTCCAGCACGATTCCGAGGTTCCGTTCCGTTATCGGGTTATAACGGTAGAAGGGCATCTCGCTCACGTTGAGCACTCCCCAGGGGAGGCCGCCCGCCTTGATGGGGTAGGCGAGGATGCTATTCCCGTAGTCCGCATGGGCAAGATTGAGGTAGTCGTCGACGTTTCTCAGGCTGAAGGTCGAGTCGTTGCGGAAGACCCAGCCCGCGATGCTGCCGTCCAAGGGAAGGGATGCCTCGGCCTCCGGGCCGATCGACGCGAGCCGGACGAGGACCTGCGCCATGGGATCGTATTCGTAAACCGCCGCGGCCGAGGCCTGCGAGAAGGCCTGGACCGCCTCGAGGAGGCCCGACATGACCGTATCCATGTCGTGGCTGTCCATCTTCCTGATCCGCGTGTAGAGCGCCGATACCGAATCGCGCTGCCCCGATACGCGGCGCTCGAGCTCCTCGCTCAACGCGGAAAGGGCCGCGTTCATCTTCTTGAACTGAACGTTGCGCCGCGTGAGATCGCGCACTCGACGCAAAAGGCGGAGGGTCGAGCGCACCGAGGCGTCGCGGAGGGAGCCGGCCGCGATTACGCAAGCTAGAGCGGCCGCGGCGGGGAGGCGGGCCGCCTCGTGGAAACTGCGCGGCTCCGCCGCGAGTCCGAGGAGTCCGCCTATGGAAGGCAGGGCGACCGTCGCCAGGACGGCTCCAACCAGGGCGAAGGCGCCTGGAGCGGCGCCGAGGAGGGCGGCTGCGAGCACCGAGACCAATGCCTGGGGCAGAAAACCCAGGCCCGAAAAGGCGGGGTCGGAGGGATTGAGCAGGCCGAGGAGGCCGACGACCGCGCCGGCGCCGAAACCCTCGGCCCAGCGAGTCGCGATGGATACGCGCATCCTGCCTACGATTTTCGGCGGAAAAACGCGCATTGTTGAAGACTAAGAAGCCGTCGAAGCCGAAAGCGGCTTCGACGGCGGCATATCGATTCGAAAGAGAATGAAAACTACGCGGACTTTTTCTCGCAGGCGATAACCGCAGCGTCGGCGGCGCTCGCCGCGTCGGCCGAATAGATGTCGGCGCCGATGGACTTGCAGAAGGAGTCGGTGATGGGCGCGCCGCCGACCATGATGGTGAGCTTGTCGCGGAGCCCGGAACTCTTGATGCCCTCGACCACGTTCTTCATCTCCGTCATCGTGGTAGTAAGCAGGGCCGAGCAGCAGACGATATCGGCCTTGTTCTCTTTTGCCGCCGCGACGAATTTATCGCTGGACACGTCCACGCCGAGGTCGACCACCTTGAGGCCCTTTCCCTCCATCATCATCCTGACGAGGTTCTTGCCGATGTCGTGGAGGTCGCCCTTGACCGTGCCGATGACGACCGTCCCCCTGGACTTTACGCCCGCCGAGACGAGGTGCGGCTTGAGGGGCTCGAGACCGGCGTTCATCGCGCGCGCGGCGATGAGGACCTCCGGTACGTAGACTTCGTTGCGCTTGAATTTGCCGCCTATTATATTCATGCCCGCCATGAGCCCGTCCTCGAGGATGGACTTGGCCCCGATTCCCTCGTCGAGGGCTTTCTGTACGCTGGCCTTGACTTCGTTGGCGCGGCCTTTCTGCAATAACGTCGAGATATCATCGAGCGTGGACATCTAACCCCTCCTAAGTGCTTATTTCATCGCCAATCATAATTGCTCCGGCGATTTTGTATATAAAACATTCCCTTTTTTTGGGTAAATTTTGCGATTATCGGCCTCCCGGCGGGGATGAACCTTCCTCGTGCATTTCCTGGCTCGAGGAGGAGCCGCGCCCCCCCGACTCCCGATACTTTCCGGGAGACAGGCCCGAGACGCGCTTGAATACTTTCGTGAAATAGCTCTGATCTTCGTAGCCCACCAGGCCGGCTATGTCCACGAGGGCTATGTTCGTGCTTTTAAGAAGGAGCTTGCTCTTGTCGATGCGCACTTTATTGAGGTACGCGGTGAATCGGCAGCCCATCTCCTCGCTGAAAAGCTTGGAAAAATAGGTGGGGCTCAAAAAAACGGAGCTCGCGACGTCGTCGAGGCTGATCTCTTCCGTGTAATGGGCGTTGATGTACTTGAGCGCCTTCTTCATGACTACCGCGTGCTTCACGTCCTTGAGCGTGAACACGAGGTCGGTGAAGCGCACCATGATCTTGGAGAGCCAGTGGGCGATGTCGTCGACGCTGCGCATCCTGTTCACCTGGTTCAGGTACGTGAAGTTGAGCCCGAATATCTGTTCCATGTCGGCGCCGCCCTCGAGGGCCGCCCGGGAAAGAAGGACGACGAGCTCGAGGACCCTAGCCTTGATGATCGGGGCGTCCTGGCCGCTTGAGAAGAAGATGAAGCCGAGTATCTCGTTGAGGAGGCGTTGCGATTCCTGCTTGTCCCCGCCCGCTATCGCGTGAAGGAGCTCCCTCTCCTTCTCTATCGGGTAGGGGGCCGTGCCGGCCGCCGACCCCGGCTCCTCTTTCAAGTCCTGGATGAAGTCCGATATCCTCGATTGCTGCTCTTCCCGCTCCCGCTGCGGCTCGAGGGGCGAGGGCCATACGATGGCCGACGCGACGTCGCGGAGCATCTCGGCGAGGCTCGAGGCGCGCTGGGGCAGGACCCGGGGCGTGGACTCGAGAGCCGTCCTCAGCGCCTCCTCCCCGCCCGCCGGCAGCTTGCCCGAGACGCGCAGCTCCTCGTAGACCTCCCCTGCGTCGACGACCATCACCGGCCCTCCGATGAGGGCCGCCCTCATTATTCCGTCGCAGACGATCGGAGCGGCCCAGAACAGGAGGGAGTGGGGGCAGAGCTGGATGTATTTGCCTCCGAAGCGCTCGGCCTGGTAGGCGACGAAGAGCTGGGCGCGGCGCTCTTCCTCGGCGTCCTCCACGCCCTTGATCGCGCAGACCGGGCAGACGCCCCTGGTCCCGGGCTCGATGTCCTCGACCTTGCCGGAAGAGTCGAAGGCCCCGAGGACTGCGCCCTCGTCGTCTATGATGTGGGCGGGAATTCCCGTCGCGCGGCAATAGTGCTCGAGTTTGCCGAGCGCCAGAAGCAGATCGAAGCCCTCGGCGGGGAAGGTCGGCGCGGGGTTCATGCCGGCTCCGGGAACATCATGCGCTCGACGTAAGCCTCGTTGAAGTCGGGCCTGGACGACAGCTCGACGTAGGAGCAGGCCGCCCGGGCGCGATCGCAGTCCTCGAGACGGCGCCGCGATATGCAGGCGGCGGCGGCTCCGGCGCCCGATGCGTTGCCCACGACGATGACGCGGTCCGCGAGCTCGGGCGGCAGGAGGCCGATGCGCGTCGCGCTGCGGACGTCGAGGAGGCTTCCGAAGCCCCCCGCGAGGTACAGTCGATCCACCTCGCCCAAGCCCACGCCGGCCACTCGCAGGAGGGTGTCTATGCCCGCCGCGATGGCTGCCTTGGCGAGCTGTGCTGCGCGGACGTCGGCCTGGCTAAGGTAGATTCCGCGCGTTCGGTCCAGGAACACGACCGGCCCGCGGGGCCCTTCTTCCACCACGGCGGCGAGGGCGGGAGGCAGCGCCCGCTTCTCGTCCTCGTCGACCACCCTGCCCGTGTCGTCGACCAGACGGCAGTCCAGGAAGACGGCCAGAGCGTCGACGAGGCCCGATCCGCATATTCCGGTGGCTGGCGCGTTGCCGATCGTGCCGAAACGCATCGAGCCGTCCTCGACCCACACCGAGTCGATCGCGCCCGTGACGCCCCCCGTCCCCTTCTCGATTCCCGCTCCCTCGAAGGCGGGCCCGGCCGCCGTGGCGCAGCAGATGATCCCGGCCTTGCCCCCGAAGGCGATCTCGCCGTTGGTGCCGAGGTCCAGGAAGAAGGAGCGGCCCTCAGCCTCGTGGAGGCCGATCGCCATGATTCCCGCGACTATGTCCGCGCCCACGTAGCCCGAGACCCCCGGCAGGAGGATGGCGGCGCAGCCCGGATGGCCGACGAGGCCGAGGGCGGCCGCGCTCTCGACGCGCCGCCCGAGGAAGACGGGCGTGAAGGGAGTGCGCGCGATGGCGTCGGGCGGCGCGCCCGCCAGGAGGTGGAGCATCGTCGTGTTGCCGGCTATCGCGATGGAGACGAGGTCCTCCGACGCCGCGCCCGCCTCATCCGTCAGGGCGCGGGCCATGGAGGCGATCTGGGACGTTATGCGACTTCGTAGCGACTCGAGCCCCTCGGCGCTCTCGGCGGCCGCGATCCGCGAGATCACGTCGGCCCCGGAGGATCGCTGGGCGTTGAGGTCGGAGCGGGAGCCGAGGCGCTCGCCCGAGACCAGGTCGACGAGGCGGCATACGACGGTCGTCGTTCCGAGGTCGACGCCCAGGCCCAGGGTGCGGGCGCCCGGACGGAGGGTCTCGACGCTCAGCACGGCGCCGTCCACGACCACGGCGGCGGCCGGCGAGCCGAGGACGCCCTGGTCGCGGCAGTATCGCGCGAGGCCCGGCAGGGCGCCGAGGGCCACGCGGCGGGGCGCGAGCTCCGGGGCGCGGGTCCGCGAAAGCTCCCGCGCGATCGCCGCGAGGAGCCGGGTTTCGTCGTCCGACTGGTTCTCGAGGCTGCTCGGCTCGGGCGTCACGGCGACGAGGCGGACGAGAGGGTCGGCCTCGACGAGGGTCTCGGGCCCGGCCGATATTATGGAAGCTTCGCCGCGCTCGGGCAGCTCGACTTCGGCGTCGCCCTCGATACGGGCGAGGCAGGCGAGGCGGATGCCCGCGGAGAGTTCGGCCGCAGACAGGAGGCGGGCCTCCCGTTCGTCCGGGGCCGAGAGGCGGCCGGAGATCAGCTTCAGCCTGCATTTGCCGCAGAGAGCCTTGCCGCCGCAGGGGCTGTCGATCCGCGAGTGATCCAGTTTTGCGAGTGCGTCGATGAGGCGGCCGTCAGCCTCGACCTCGATGTCATCGGTGCGCAGACCCGCGCGAATCTTCAGACGGTGCGTCATCCTTGTACTCCGACCACGAGTTTAATAGCGGGCCCGCCGGATGCGCAATCACCAATCGGGGCCGGCGACGACGGCAACGAAGGAAAATCCCATATTTCAAAGAAAAAACAAAGACCATGAAGCCCGATCGGTGGATTATTACACGTCATCGCAGGTGGAGGAAATTATGACCGGCAGAGAATTGGTGCTTCGCACTTTGAAGCACGAGAAACTGGAGAGGGCTCCCTGGGTTCCCTTCGCGGGTATCCACGCGGGCAAGCTGAAAGGCTACAGCGCGCGCGAGATCCTGAGCGACGTCGACAAACTCGTCGAGTCGCTTCTCGAGGTGAACAGGATATACCGTCCCGACGGTCAGCCGGTGGTCTTCGACCTCCAGCTCGAGGCCGAGGCCCTGGGCTGCGGCCTCCTCTGGGCCGACAATGCCCCGCCCTCGGTATCGAGCCATCCCCTCGCCGGCACCCGCGAAATTCCGACGCGGATACCCGGGCCCCGGGAGGCGCGGATCGGCATGGCGATAGAAGCCATGAAGAGGATGAAGGCCGAGGTCGGAACCACGACCGCCCTCTATGGACTCCTCACCGGACCCTTTACCCTCGCCTCGCACCTGCGCGGCACCGAGCTCTTCATGGACATGATCCTCGAACCCGAATACGTCCACGACCTTTTCGAGTACGCCTTCAAGGTCGAGTCCGCGGTGGCCGGCTATTATATGGAAGCGGGGATGGACGTGATCGCCGCCGTCGACCCGATGGTGTCCCAGATATCGCCCGACCATTTCAACGAATTCCTCGCCCTGCCGTACAGGGTTTTCTTCGCGGGCCTCCGCGATCGTGGAGTCCTCTCCTCCCTGTTCGTCTGCGGCAACGCCTTCAACAACATCGAGCCCATGTGCCTCACCGCGCCGGATTGCATATCCGTCGACGAGAACATCCATCTCGCGGAAGCCAAGAAGATAACGGATCGCTACAACGTGTGCCTGGGCGGCAACATCCAGCTCACCGTCGTCATGCTCTTCGGGAGCCAGAGCGACAACATGAAGGCCGTCGTCGACATCATCGACTCCTGCGGCGGCGGGAACCTCGTGGTGTCGCCGGGCTGCGACATGCCCTACGACGTGCCGATCGAGAACGTTATCGCCGCGGGTCAGGCGGTGCGCGAGACGGCCCAGGCCAGGACCATCCTCGAGCACTACAAGGGCGCCGAGATCAGGCTCGACGTCACCTTGCCGGATTACCTCCATCTTCAACGGCCCCTCATGGAGGTATTCACCCTCGACTCCGCCACCTGCGCGGCCTGCGGCTACATGCTGGAGGCCGCCAAGGATATGAAGGGCATCTTCGGCGACGCCATAGACCTCGTCGAATACAAGTTCACCGTGAAGGAGAACATCGCGCGCTGCATGAAGATGGGGGTGGCCAATCTGCCCGCCATCTACCTTGACGGCAAGCTGGCCTTCTCATCCATAATACCCTCGCGCAAGGAGCTCGAGGAACGCATCAGGGCACTGCTGTAGGAGCGCGCATGGCGAAGAAGTTCAAACTGATCTCCTGCAACGTCTTCCAGCGGGAGCTCTGCGCAGCGATAACGGGTTCGCCTAACGTCATCGACCCCGAGTTCCTCGAGCTCGGCCTGCACGAAAGCCCCGAGCGCCTGCGCGGAAGGCTCCAGGAAAAGATAGACGAGGCGACCGCCGCATCGGAGAAGGTTTCGGCGGCCTCCGACGCTTATGAGGCGATCCTCCTCGGCTACGGGCTCTGCGGCAACGGCCTGTCGGGCATAGAGGCCCGCAGCCTGCCCCTCGTCCTCGCCCGCGCCCACGATTGCTGCACGATACTGCTGGGCTCGCGCGCGGCCTTCCTCGAGAAATTCGGCGGGAACCTGAGCGCGTCCTGGAGCTCGGCCGGCTACATCGAGCGCGGCTCGACCTATTTCCGCGCTTCGGACCTGGGGCGCTCGACGGGCCTGGGCCTCGAGTACGAGGAGATGGTCGCTCAATACGGCGAGGAGAACGCGCGCTACGTATGGGATACCATGCATCCCGCGATGGAAGAGCGGGAGCTGCGCTTCATCGAGACGCCCGAGACCTCCGAGCTCGGCTACGCCGATGCGATGCGCTCCAAGGCCGCCGAGGAGGGCAAGGAATTCCTCCTGCTCCGAGGCTCATCGCGGCTCCTGCGCGCCCTCGTGGCGGGGGCCTGGGACGAAGAGGAGTTTCTCGTCGTCGCGCCGGGCGAGAGCATAGTCCCCCTCTACGACCACGAGCGGGTCGTAGAGTCCCGGTGAGGACTTCCCCGTGAAGATGTATTTTGTCGGGGGCTTCCTGGGCTCGGGCAAGACCACCGCCATCGCGGGCGCCTGCAGCCTCCTCATCGCGGAGGGGAAGCGGGTCGGCGTCGTCACCAACGACCAGGGCAAGCTCCAGGTCGACTCCCTCTTCATGCGCTCCTCCGGCCTGCCCTCGGTGGAGGTGGGCGGGGGCTGCTTCTGCTGCCGCTACGACGACTTCGACGCAAGGGTTTCCGCCCTCATAGAGCGGGAGCTACCCGATGCCGTGTTCGCCGAGTCGGTAGGCTCCTGCGCGGACATCGTCGCCACCGTGGTCAAGCCCTTCGAGGCCTTCCGCGAGCGCTACGGCGCCGGATCGGTCTTCTCCGTCTTCGCGGACTCCCGTCTCCTTCTCGCGAGGCTTTCCGGCAGGCGCCTCCCCTTCAGCGAGGACGTGCT
Organism: Rectinemataceae bacterium; assembly: GCA_049513895.1. GTDB lineage: Bacteria > Spirochaetota > Spirochaetia > Treponematales > Rectinemataceae > UBA1306. The sequence goes on from JBEKVO010000004.1 coordinate 72,442, forward strand.
CTACCTCTTCGACCGGCAACTCGAGGAGGCGGACATCCTCGTCCTCAACAAGCGCGACCTCCTCGCGGAAGCCGATCGCGCGAAACTGTCGGCGCTGGCCGCCTCGGCCCGGCCGGACAAGGAGCTCCTCGAGATCAGCGGCTCCACCGAGGAGGGCGCGAGGGCCTGGCTCGCGGCGATGGAGGCGCCCGTTTTCCGCGGCGAGCGAGCCTCCCTCGAGATCGATTATGCGCGCTACGGCGCCGGGGAGCGCGAGCTCGCCTGGCTGGACGAGCGCCTCGTGATCGAGGACCGCGGGGGGCTTTCCTCGGACGGGGGCCGCTGCAGGCGAGCCGTCGCCGATTTCGTCCTGCGTTTCGCCGAGGCCCTGAGCAAGGCATCTCTTTCGGTCGGTCATCTGAAGCTCCACGTCTCCGCGGGGAGCTACGAGGGCAAGATCAGCCTGAGCTCGGGGGACTTCCTGTCGGGTTCCGAGGGAGTCGAGAGCCTCGTCGCGGCCCAGCTGCCCCTCTTCTCGACGCGGCGCGCCGTGGTCGCGGTCAACGCGAGGGTCCAGGCCGGGCCCGAGGAGCTCGCCGCTCTCGCCGGAGCGGCGGTCGAATCGGCGCGTCGTTCCGCCGGCATCGCCATCGCCGAGGAGGATCGCTCGGCCTTCCGTCCCGGAATACCCGAGCCGACCCACCGTATGGCATAATCGCCGGATGGACGACGACATTCAGCTCTGGGGATCGCGCAGGCGCGACATCCCCCCGCGCCCGGAGTTCCCCGAGCTCTACCCCGAGACCGACGAGCGCCACTGGTGGGATCTCGAATTCGCGGGATGGAACGTGGGCAAGGAGAAGCTGCCCGGCTCTCCCGGCGACGGGCCCGCGGGCAAGCGCGTCATCTGCGTCCACGGGATGGGCTATCATCCTTACATGGCCGAGTACGACCGCGGCATGGCGGGCGAGGCCGAGCGCTTCGGCATCGCCCTCGAGATGCTGCGCTCGGACCGGGACGACGAGCTCGAGGCCGAGCTCGTCGAGCGCGCGATCCGTTCGCGTCCCGACATGATGATCCTGAGCCCAGGCAGCTCCGTCGGTACGACGGCCCTGTTCCGCCGCGTCCACGCCGCGGGCATCCCGCTCATCGCGAGCAATCTCCTGCCCGAGTCCGAGGCCTTCCGCTACATCGTCGCCTGGACCGGTCCCGACGACTGGGGCCAGTTCCGCATGCTCTCCCGCGCCTTCGCGAAGCTCATGGGCGGGGAGGGCGGCTACTGCATCGTCAACCACATCGCTGGGACCTCGGCCTACTTCGCGCGCAGGTGGGCCGTCGTCACCGAGCTCGCCAAGGTGGCCCCCCGCATGGAGCTTCTCGACATGGCGGACACCGGCTTGGGCACCGAAACGACGCGCGAGGCGGTCCTGGCCTGGATCGATCGCTTCGGGGGCGGACTCAAGGGCATCATCTGCGCGGACGACGCCCTGGCCCAACTGGGCGTGAATCAGGCTCTCGGGCTGAGGGGCCGCGAAGACGTGATCCGCGCGGCCAACGGCGCGACCTCCATGGGCATGCGTTTCATCAAGGAGGGGAGCTTAAACGCCATCACATGGCAGCCTCCCGATCTCGACGGGGCCATCTCCATCCAGGTCGCCGTGGACTATTTCAACGGCCTCGCGGTGGAGCCCATCCGCTACCTGCCCATCTATCTGGTCGACCGCGGCAACATCGACGACTTTCTCATCATGGGGAGGCGGAACCCCGAGATCGACCTGGACTCCCTCACCCACCTCGTGGCCGAATGCGACCTGCGCGCCGTGGAGCGCTTTTTCGCCGAGATACTGGAGCTTTTCAGGCACGAGCGCGTCCTCGCGGAGGAGTACTTCCGAGGCTTCTGCATCGAGCTCGTGTCGCGCCTCGCCGCCATCGCGCGCTCCGTGGAGCCGCCCCTGGCCTCGCTCTACCTCGACTACGAGAGCCTCTTCAAGCAGCTCTTCCAGCAGCCAAGCCCGCGGGACACACTGGCATGGCTCGAGGCTCTCGCGAAGCGCCTCATGGTCGCCATGCAGGAGCGCCATCGCGGCTGCGTCTCGCTCGGCGACAGGCTGCGCCTCTACGTCGACGAGGGTTACCGCGAGCCTCTCTCGCTCAAGGTGATGTCGGAGCGCTTCGGCATGTCGGCAGCCTACCTCGGCAAGGTCTTTCGGGAGGCCACGGGCGCGTCCTTCACGAGCTACCTGAACCGCCTTCGCATCGCTGCCGCCCTGCGCATACTCGAGACCAGGAAGGTCAAGGCCAAGGACGTCGCGCTCGCCGTGGGCTACGCGGACCCGAACTACTTCTACAGCGTGTTCAAGAAAGTCACGGGGCGCTATCCCTCCGAGATCCAGGGGGACTGAAGATTTGCTCTATTTCTCGTTTGGATTCCGTGAAATCGAACCATATATCTGCAATCCTATCGTCGGAGCCATCGCCTTTTTCAATTCAAGGTGTCTGCGATCGGCTTCAGACATGAATATCCTGAAGTCCCGAGCGTCTCAATGACCTCAATGACGGAATCACTAATATCGCTTCCTGAGTCAAAAACAACTCCATATCTTAACTTGACGATGCGGTGCATGAGGATGTCTATCGCTTGAGGCTCCACGATGATACTCGACCCGATCGCGAACGAGAGGATGATCTTCCTCGTCTCCTTGTCTCCGGCGCGTAGCCATTTCCTGATCGAGCTCGGGCTGCGCGAAAAGAGTTTATTCAGGGCTATGCTTATGGCAACGAGCATGAACCTTTCCCCCTCGGTGGCATGGCCGAGCATCGCGAGTTGTTGGGTTTCCGTCATGGTGGAATTCATGAGCGCGACGGTAGCCTCATGAAAAACCCGGCCATCTTCTTCCTCTTGGTATTCATTGCCCCGACTCTCGCGAATCTGGACCGACCTCCATTTGGCCCCATCAAGATTGAGAATTGCATATGCCTCGTTTGAGCTTAATCCGAGGGCTTTAAGTTTGTGGAAAGAGGGGAGTAATGTTTCTTCCCGGAATCCTCGATACTTCATTTCCGTAGTGTCCCTTTGCCCATCCCCTATTACTGCTCTTCTACATCAAAAATACAAAAATCGATCTCGAAAGAGAATAGTCTTCAGATTTAGAATATTAGGAAGGGATTTGGGCGTGCCATCGCACTCGGGCGACTCGACGCACCGGCCGGAGAAGGCGAAGTCCGTCTCTAAAGCCTCTTCCGTACCTCTTCCGCCGCTATCCTCGCCCACGCCCATAGCCGTTGGGGTTTGCGCTCGACGGTGGAGATGTCCTTCATGATGAGCTCGATGGCGACGCCCTCGGCGGCGGCGATGTCCAGGGCGCCGTCTATCGCGGCGCGGGCCGCCTCCTCGCTCCACTCGGCGTCGAGGAAGACGGCAGGGTTGGGCTTTACGCTCGCGACGTAGTCGGGCCCAAGCGCCGCGAACATCCGGCTGTAGTCGTTCCATGGGCTCACGGAGACCTTGCGGAGATTGGGTATGCGGCGAAGGAGCTCCACCTTCCGGTCCAATGCCTCGCAGCAGCCGTAGTAGTTGAGGCCCCAGCGCCTCATCCAGGGGAGGTCATGCTCCATCGCGAACTCCCAGTGCATCTCGGGCGAGACCGAGGCGAGTATCTGGGCGTTGGAGCAGCCCCACATGTTGCGCGGCCGCACGTGGCCGGGATCGAAGGGAGAGCCGGGCAGTTCGGAGACGTAGCCGTATCCGCCCGAGCCGATGCGCACGTTGGCGTTGTCGAGCAAGAGGAGGTTCATCTCCTCGAACTGGTCGAGCTCGGTCATCCAGGCCGAGACCATCCGGTCATAGGCGGCGTGGACCATGTCGGGGCGGTCGATCATGTCGATCATGGCCTCCTCGATTCCCCACCAGCGTATCAGGTAGTCCCAAGGCGTGAACCAGATGTGGGTCTGGCCGATTTTCCTGACGGGGATGACGTCCTTGAAGAGATCGCTCATCGTATCGTAGACGACCTTCGTCGTCTTCTCCGAATGCGTGACCCTGGGCATCTGGATCTTCTCGATGTCCGCGGGCTCCTTTATCTGGACGTGGAAGTGCCGGGACACGATCTCGTTGGCCGAGTCGGTGCGGACGACGTCGACGTCCTCGACGATGCCGAAGTCGGTCGAGTGTATGGCGAGGGGACACTCGATCCAGGGCTTCACGATCATGTCGCCCGGCAGGTGCCGCCACTGGTATATCGTCCGCCGCAGGCTCGTCTCGAGCTCCCGCGCCCAGGCGTTCCGCGTGCGGAGCCTAAGCTCGCCGGCGACGTCCATCTCGTGCCAGGGAATCTCGTTGATCCAGACCATGGGCCTGACCTGCTGCAGGTCGTTGAGCCGGGCCCATAGGGCGGCGCGTTCCGCGTTGATGGGATCGGCCGCTATTTCGGCGATTTCGCGTCCCAGACCGCGCAGGGTTTCCGCCTCGTCCGGGGCGAGATTTATTTCATCGATGATGAGGGGCGGCGAATAGCTTCCGGGATCATGTAGCATGGCGTTTCTCCTTGTATTCACGTATCGCGTCGAACATGGCGAGGACGTTCTCGAGGGGCGTTTCTTCGAGGAGGTAGTCATGGCTCGCCCCGGCGACGTAGCCGCCGCCGGGAGCCATGATCGCGAGCGTGCGCAGCGTCGTCTCGCGCACGGAGGCCGGGTTCCCCTCGATGAGGACCGATTGCGAGTCGATGCATCCGTTAAGGAGAATGTGGGCTCCGAAATCGCGCTTGAGACCCGCCGGGTCCATTCCGGCGCAGCGGGGCTGGAGGGCGTGGAGAGCGTCGAGGCCGTCGCGGATCATGAGGGGAATGAGGGGGCGGAAGCCCCCGCAGCAATGGAGCATGACCTTGAGGCCCCGCGAGTGCCCGAGGTCTATGAGCCGCCGGAGGCAGGGCGCGATAAAGCGGTCGAAGAGCTCCGGCCCGATCAGCGGGCCCGTCGTGGAGCCGAAGTCGTTGCCGATGAAGAAGACGTCGATGAGGTCTCCGACCTCGTCGAAGATGCGCTCGCTCGAGCCGACGTAGAAGTCCGTAACCTTGCCGAGGATGAGAGACGCGAGTTCCGGCTCGTCGTACATGAGGAAATACAGGCCTTCCATCCCGGCGAGGTCTATCGCGTCGTGCCAGAAGGGCGACCAGTCACCGCCGAGGACGGCGTATTCGCCGCCCCAGGGCGAGGCCTCGGCCCGCAGGGAAGAGACGTCGACGTCCTCGCTATCGGGCCAGGGATAGTCCAGTATCTCGCGCTCGGAATCCGCTCCCGCGAGGGGATGGGAAAGCGGCTGACCGTAGCCTATGCCGGAGCGCTCCACGCCGAAGGGACTTCTCCACGTCGAGCCCGCGCAGAGGGGTGGGCCGGGGTCGCGCCAGGGCGCGGTGAGGCGGCGGAAATCGTCGCCGAGGCGGCGCCTCAAGCCCTCGTCGTCGAGGCCGAGGGCGGCCTTGGCCTTGGCCCAAAACTCGGGCGAGGCCCCGCACCACGCGGGTACCGCGTCCGTCTCCTCATGCGCGAATGCCGCGAGCACCTCTTCCCTTGACGTCATCGCCATCCCGCCCTCCATGGACAGGATAGGCTCCATTTGCGAAGCGGGCAATGCGAAAAATTTCGCCTCGGGCACAAAGAATTGAGAGTTAGGGGGAGCGACCGGAAAAAATACGACAAGGACAGTAAAAAAAAATTGGCCACTTTACATGGGCGAAAAGAAGGTTATCCTGTCTTTTGAACCAATTCACTTTCCATATCGAGGTAAGAAGGATGTCGAATGCCGATCGCGTCCCGCTCGTGCAGATGCGCGCCATCGTCAAACGATTCCCCGGGGTTTTGGCCCTCGACAGGGTAGACTTCGATCTCCTGCCGGGGGAGGTGCACATGCTCCTCGGGGAGAACGGAGCCGGCAAGAGCACCCTTATCAAAGTCTTAAGCGGCGCCTACACCCGCGATTCGGGAGACATTTTCGTCCACGGCGGCCGGGTCGACATCCGCAGTCCCATGGATCCCCCGAAGCTCGGTCTCAGGTTCATCTACCAGGAGCTCAACCTCGTCCCCCAGCTGGATGTCGCCCGAAACATGTTCCTCGGCGACGAACCGCGGACCCTGGGATTCGTCCGCCAGCGCGAGCTCTACGACACGGCGGCCCGGTGCCTCGAGAATTTCCATATCAACCTGGACCCGAGGGCCATCGTAGGGCGTCTCAGCGTCACGCAGCAGAAGCTCGTCGAAATCGCTCGGGCCCTCCACAAGGACGCGCAGGTCCTCGTCATGGACGAGCCCACCGACGTGCTGGAGGATCAGTCGCGGCAGGATCTTTTCGGCGTCATCAACGACCTGAAGAAGAGCCATGGCGTGGGATTCGTCTACATCTCCCATCGCTATTCGGAGGTCCACCAGCTCGGGGACCGGGTGACCATCCTGAGGGACGGCAGGAACGTCGGCACCTTCAACACTTCGGACATCACTCTGGATCAGATAATAGAGAAGATGGTCGGGAGGAAAATCGAGGCTCAGTATCCTCGCCTCTCCGGGACGGTCGGCGTCGAGGAGGCCCTGCGCGTCGAGGGAATCCGGCAGAAGAAGAAGCTGAAAGGCATTTCGCTGACGGTCCGCAAGGGCGAGATCGTGAGCGTGACCGGCCTCATGGGCGCGGGAAAGACCGAGCTCGGCCGGGCGATCTGCGGCATCGATCCCTGCGACGCGGGCGAAGTCTACGTCGAAGGGCGCATGATACGGTTTTCGAGCCCTGAAACGGCCATACAGGCCGGGCTGGCCTACCTGACGGAGGACCGGAAGGTGCTCGGTCTCATACAGGCCCACAGCATCAGCAGCAACTATGGCCTGCCCAGTTCCCGCCGTCTTTCCAGGTTCGGCTTCATCGATCACAAGGCGATCCACCGGGAGGCCGATGAATTCATGCAAAAGCTGAACATCAAGGCACCCAACCGCGAGACCCGTGCGGGCCAGCTCTCGGGGGGCAATCAACAGAAAGTCGTCGTCGCGAAATGGCTGGGGGTACGGAGCAAGGTCCTCGTATTCGACGAGCCGACGCGCGGGATCGACATTCGCGGCAGGGCCGAGGTCTACGCCCTCATGAAAGAGCTGCTCGACCAGGGAATCGGCATCCTCATGCTCACCTCGGACTACAACGAGGCCTTGGAGATGGGACACCGAGTGATCGTCATGTATCGAGGCGAGATCGTGCGGGAGTTCAGTCGCGGCGAGGCGACGGAAGAGGACATCCTTCGAACGGCCATCGGTGCCGCGAAAAACTGAAATTCAGAGGGTAGCAGAATCATGCCGGTAGAGAACAAGGTTTCGAAGGGTTCCCAGATATGGAAAGGACTCCAGCCCGTCGTGGGCCTGGTGGCCATCTATGCTCTATTCGCGATCACGTCCAGGACCTTCCGTTCGCTCCATACCGCCCAGACCATCCTGACCCAGGCCGTCATCCTGGGTACGCTCGCCGCCGGCCCGACGATCGTGCTGATCGCGGGGGGCCTGGACCTGTCGATCGGCTCCCTTTTCGTCCTGATCGCGGTCGTCACCGGCCTCATGCTGAACGCCCACGTCCCGGTCGCCCTCGTGGTCGTCATCAGTCTCGCGGTGGGCGCGCTTTGCGGCATGCTGAACGGGGCGATCACGATCGGCACGGGCATCCCCGCCTTCATCGGAACCCTGGCCATGATGAAGGTCTACCGGGGGATCGCGGAGCTCCTGGGCTCCAACCAGGACATGTCGAAATTCCCCCGCTCCTTCCAGGCCATCGGCGGGGGATACCTGATACCCATCAGCATCATGGTCGTGTCTTTCATCCTGGTATATATCTTCCTGAGCCGTACCAAGCTCGGCTACAACTGCTATGCCATCGGCGGCAGCAACGAGGTGTCGCGTCTCGCGGGGGTACCCGTAAAGAGGTACTACCTGATTTACTATACCATCGGCGGGCTGTTCGCTGCCCTTTCGGCCCTCGTCCAGGCCTCCCGCCTCAATTTCACGAACAGCTCCTGGGGAAACGGCATGGAGCTCGATGCCATCGCGGCGGTCATCATCGGAGGCACCAGCCTCTCGGGCGGCGTAGGCGGCGTGGGCCGCACCGTCATCGGAGTCCTGATCGTCACCACGCTGAACGCCGGCCTCAGCCACTTGGGCGTCAGTTCCTCCTGGCAAAGGATAAGCATCGGCATCGTCATCGTGCTGGCCGTCTGGCTGGACGTGGTGCAGCGAAGGCGCGAAATGGGGGCTTAAGGCCTGTTCGTCGAACAGGATGATATATCTTCGCTTTAAGGAGCGATTCATGAAAAAGATCGCGGCGATTCTCCTGGCTCTCGTAATGCTGTTGTGCGCTACCGGCATGGTCTTCGGCCAAGCGGCGAAGATCACGATCGCCTATACCGGCTATCCGGGCGGAGGGACCCCGTTCTGGGCGCAGATGACCCAGTACGTCAAGGAAGCCGCCGCCGCCGAAGGCGTCAAGCTGATCGACCTCAGCCCCACCGTGGCGGACGCGGCCCAGCAGAAGGATTCCGTGGACAACGCCATCAACCAGGGCGTCAAGGGGATCATCATCGGTGCCATCGACAACCGCGCCTTCGGGGAGTCCTTGAAGAGGGCAGCGGCGAAGAAGATAGTCTGCGTCGCGGTGGACACCGCGATCGACGATCCGCAGATCACCGCCCTCTGCCAGACCGACAACCTCGCCTCCGCGCGCGTGATGGGCCAGTACATGGTTGACCACCTCGCCACGAAGGGCAAGGTCCTCATTCTCGGCGGAACCTTGGGACACCAGACCGGAGACGCCCGCCGCGACGGCGTGAGGCAGGTGCTGGAAGCCAACGGATTCGAGGTCATCTTCAGGGCATGCGACTGGGACGACGCCAAGGCCCTCGAAACCGCCACCAACGAGCTCCAGGCCAACTCGGACATCGTGGCCATCTTCGGATGCTGGGATCCGGGCGCTCTCGCCGGCCTCGCGGCGGTCAAACAGGGCGGTCTCTTGGATCAGGTGAAGGTGTTCGGATTCGACGGACTGCCCGCGGCCTTCAAATCCATCAAGGACGGCGAGCTGACCGCCACCATCAAGCAGGACAACAAGCAGATGGCCCAAGTCATCGTCCATAGCGTCGTGGCGCAGATCAAGGGACAGCCGAGCGTCAAGAAGCTCCTCATCGACGGCTTCGTGATCGATCAGGCGAACGTCGACAAGTACCTGAAATAGCCACTGGAAGAAAGAAAAGCGCCTCGAGGCCCCTGGATCGCCGGGGGCCTTTCCTTTATGCTCGGCCTGGATGGGAGGATCCGATGGGCGTTATCCTGTGCTACGGAGATTCGAACACCTGGGGCTTCGATATCGAGTCCTGGAAGGCGGCGACGCCCGGGGGCTTTGTCCGCTTCCCTCCCCATATCCGCTGGCCGGGCGTGCTTGCCGCCGAACTCGGTTCCGCGCATCGCGTCATCGAGGAGGGCCTGAACGGCCGCACTACGGTCTGGGACGATCCCGTCGAAGGCGAGCACAAGAACGGGCGGCGATATCTGTTAGCATGCCTTGAATCGCACGCGCCCATCGATACAGTCGTCCTCGCGCTCGGGATCAACGATGTAAAGGAGCGCTTCGCCGCCACGGCGGCCGACATCGCCTCGGGCGCGGCCCGCCTGGCGGGCATCATCCTCGGCAGCGACTCCGGGCCGGGCGGGCGCGCCCCCGCTGTGCTGCTGCTCGCGCCCTTTCCGCTTGGGGAAGGCATCCGTTCCTCGCCCTTCGGCGAGATGTTCGGCTGGGAGCGGGGCCTCGAGAAATCCCGCCTCCTCGCCGCACGCTTCGAGGCCGAGGCCCGGGCACTGGGTATCGATTTCCTGGACGCCGGGAAGATCGTCCAAGCCCACCATTTCGATTCCCTCCACTTAAGCGCGAGATCGCACCGCGAACTGGGACTTGCCGTGGCCGCAAGGCTGCGCGAGGGGAGTACAGCCCTCGTCTAAGGCCTAAGCCCTAATTCCCTGACCGATCCCCGGCGCATGAGCTGCTGTTTGACCTTGAGGACGTGCAGTTCCTGCGGGTTGTGCGCTATGCGGTTGTGCATCATCTGGCCGGCGATCCTGCCCATGTAGGTCGTGTCGATGCGCATGGTCGTGATCTGCGGCACGTAGCAGAGGGAATAGTCGAGCATGTCCCCCGGCGCAAGCACCGAGATGCGCTGCGGCACCCCGATGCCGAGGCGCCGCAGCATCTCCACGACTCGGACGGCCACGTCGTCGTCGAGGGCGAAGATCGCCGTCATGTCCGGGTGGTCGCGGACGAGGCTCTCGACGGCCTGGAACGCCGCATCCTCCTCCTCGAGGGAGAGCCTGCGCCGCATCGAGTCGTCGAAATCGAGATGGTATTCCTCGATGGCCTTCATGAAGCCGAAAAAGCGGTCCACAGGCAGGACGGGCAGCTCCGGTCGGACGCAGTCGATGTACCCAAGCCGAAGATGGCCGCACTTGACGAGGTAGGATGTGCCTTCGTAGGCGCCCTGGAAGTCGTCGACGCAGACGGTGTAGAAGCGATCCTGGTAACTCGAGTTCATGACCACGACGACGGGGATGCCCGCCGACTCGAGGTGGAGGATGAGCTCGGGCGAGGCGAAATGGATCGTAGCCACGCCTATCGCGCCCGTGCAGCGAATCTTGTCGAGAATGACGGTTGTCGTGTCGGCCCTCGATATGGGGACGATGACGGTATTGAATCCGGCCTGTCGGAGGGTCTTGTCGATCTCGTGAAGGATGGGCCGGATAAGGTAGAGCACCATCGACCACTCGGGATCGACATCGAGAAGGACGGCGATGTCCCGCGCCTCCGCGCTGACAATATCGGCCTTCCTGATCTTGTGGCGATAATCCAATTCGCTCGCCGCCTGGAGGACCCGTTCCTTGGTTTGCGAGGATATCCTGCCCCTGCCGGACATGACGAGGGAGGCCGTCGTCAATGAGACGCCGGCTCGCTTTGCTACATCCTCAAGCTTGCGTTTTTCCGCCATTTTATATAACCGTGATAAAGTTTAGCATAAGTATTCTAATATTTCAATAATAAAATTGCTATATTGGATAAAGAAATCCTATATTTTCGTAAAATAATGCCAAAATAAATTGACAGTCAGCCCCTTCGTAGTATGATGCAGTCATGAAGACACGCTATGGCCAAGTGATCAAAGTTAAGCCGGAAGTCCTGGAATCCTACAAGCGCTACCATAGGGCGATCTGGCCCGAAGTGGCTAAAACGATTCGGGACTGCAACATCAAGAACTACTCGATCTATCTGAAGGACGGCTTTCTCTTCTCGTATTTCGAGTACGTCGGCAAGAACTACGACGCCGACATGGCCAAGATGGGCGAAGATCCCAAGACCCAGGAATGGTGGGCCATCATGAAGCCCATGCAGGATCCGATCCCCACCAGGGCCGAAGGCGAGTGGTGGGCGGATATGGAAGAAGTTTTCCACCAGGATTGAGCCGTGGCCATCAAACGTTCCGAAAAGTGCCTCAAGAAGCTCGATCGTCTCAATAAGGCGCTCCGCCACGAGGAAGGCGACAGGATCCCCCTATCGGATTTCTATTGGTCCACCTTCATCTCCCGCTGGAGGAAGGAGCTTGGCCTCGCCGCCGACGCCGACATCTACCGGTACTACGACCTCGACTGGATCTGCGTAACGCCGAACATGGATCCGCACATCAAGAGCTTCCAGGTCATCAAGGAGACGGATGAGGACGTGATCCTCAAGACCGGCTTCGAGGCCACCATCCGCAAGAAGCTCGGAACCCAGATGCCCTATTTCGAGAGCTTCGACACGGACGATCTCGAGAAGATGGCGGCCTTCCGCTTCGACGATCCCCGGGACGACAGGCGCTTTTTCAAGGGCGGCGACGACCAGCTCAACGGCATCGGCGACGTCATAAGCAGGGACATCCCCGCGTGGATCGACCGCGTGAAGGGCTATTACGAGGACTTCCCCGTCTACGGCTCGATCTGCGAGGGTCACGAGTTTCTCTGGCGCATCATCGGCTCGGAAAACGTCCTTCTGTGGCTCGCCCTCTATCCCGACGAGATAGAGGCCTTCGTGCGCCGCATCGGGGACTTCCTCCTCCGGATGACCAAGGCGCAGATCGAGGCGGCCGACGGGATGCTAGCGGGCATGGTGATCTGGGGCGACGTCGCCTATCGCAACGGGATGCTCTTCTCGCCCGCCATGTGGCGGGAGCATTTCAAGCCGATAGTGGCCGAGCAGATCAAGGTCTGCCACGACGCCGGCATCCCCGTCATCTACCACGGATGCGGCAACGCGAGCGAGATCTACGGTGACTTCATCGAGATGGGCCTCGACGCATACAACCCCCTCGAGGCCAAATCCGGCCTCGACGTCGTGGAGCTGCGCAGGAAGTACGGCCATGCGATGGGCTTTTGCGGCAATATCGACGCCCTCGCCTGGGCCAACGACTCCCTGCCGGAGCTCGAGGCCCAGGTCATGCGCAAGCTCAACGCCGCCAAGGGCGGCGGCTATCTCATCCAGTCCGACCACTCGGTGCCGAGCAACGTGTCGGCCGAGCGCTACGCGTTCGTCCTGAACCTCCTGCGCAAGCACGGCGCCTACCCCCTCTCCTTGGGCAGCTGGGACGATCCCTCCATCCCCGGGAGTCGCCGTTGACCTCGAGGGAGAGGGTCCTGGCCGCGGTCGCGCATCGCGAGGGCGACCGCGTGCCGGTGGACCTCGGCTCCACGCCGAGCTCGGGCATCTCGGCCCTGGCCTATTCTGCCCTTGTTCGCGCGCTTGATCGACGCGACGCGGGCGCCGTTCGCGTCGCGAGGGACGCCCGGCCCCGCGTCTACGACGTCGTTCAGGAGCTCGCCCAGCCCGAGGACTGGATGCTCGACCGCCTGGGCATCGACGTCGTCGACATCGGCCGCGCTTTCAACGACCGGAGCGAGGATTGGGCCGAGTACGAGATGCCGGACGGCTCGCCCTATCTCTACCCAGCCTGGTTCAAGCCCCTCAGGCGGGGGGACGATTTCTTCGTCTACGACGCCGAGGGCAGCCTCCTCGCCCAGAGGCCTTCGGGCGCGACCTTCTACGACGAGCGCTGTTTCCCCTACCAGGACGGCTATCCCTCCGACTATCGCGGGCTGCCCGCGGCTATGGGCAAGGTGCTCTGGTCGGCCCTCGTGCACTCGCCATGGGACCATGCGGGCGACGAAGGCTTCTGGAAAGAGCTACGGTCGAGGGCCCTCGCCCTAAAAGCGGGGAGCGACCGCGCCCTCATGATCGTCGTCGGCTGCAACCTCTTCGAGTGGGGCACCTTCCTCCGCCGCATCGACAATTTTCTCGTCGACCTCCTGATCGACGAGGCCCAGGTCGAGGGGCTCCTGGACGCTCTGATGGAAAGCCATCTCGCGACTCTCGCCAAGGTCTGCGAGGCCGTGGGCGACGTGGCCGATATCCTCCGCTTCGGCGACGATCTCGGGCACGAGGGCGGGCCCTTCATGTCCCCCGAGACCTACCGGCGGATTTTCAAGCCGAGGCACAAGATCCTCGTGGACTACGTGCGCGCGCACAGTTCCATGAAGACCTTCCTCCACTCCTGCGGCTCGATATACGCCCTGATACCCGATCTCATCGATGCGGGCTACGACATCCTCAATCCAGTGCAGACCAGCGCCAAGGACATGGAACCCGAGCGGCTCAAGCGCGAGTTCGGGAAAGACCTGACTTTCTGGGGCGCGGGCATCGAGAACCGGACCGTGCTCAAGGATGGAAGGCCGGAGGACGTGCGGGCCCAGACGCTCGAGCGTCTGACCCTCTTGTCCAAGGGAGGCGGATTCGTCTTCAATACGGTGCACAACATCATGCCGGACGTTCCGGCGCGAAACGTCCTTGCGATGTTCGACGCGGTCGCCGAGTTCAACGGCCAACCCAGGAGATGACTTTGAGCGAACTAGAGATGGGGCTCGCCCTCGAGATGAAGCACGTGAGCAAGCGCTTTCCCGGCACGATCGCCGTGGACGACGTGAGCTTCGAAGTGTATGCGGGCGAGGTACATGCGCTGGTCGGCGAGAACGGCGCGGGGAAATCCACCCTGATGAAGATGCTCGCCGGTTCCTTCGACGACTATACCGGGGAAATCTGCATAAACGGCAGGAACGTGACCCTCCACACGCCGACAGAAGCCAAGAAATACGGCATCGGCATGATTTATCAGGAACTCAGTCTGGCCAGGCCCATAAGCATCACGGAGAACCTCCTGGCCGGACGGCTGCCGAGAAAGGGGCCTTTCCTGGACAGGAACCGCGCGCGCTCGCAGGCCAAGGGCCTCCTCGCGCGCGTGGGACTCGACCTGGACCCCGATCTTCCCATAGAAGACATCAGCCAGCACGAGGCCCAGCTCGTAGAGATCGCGAAGGTGCTCGGCAACGGCCCCTGCATCCTCGTAATGGACGAGCCGACGAGCGCCCTTTCCCGCGAGGAGGTGGACCGCCTCTTCGAGATCATAGTCCAGCTCAAGAACCGCGGCATCGCCATCGTCTACATCTCCCACCATCTCCCGGAGATATTCCGGATCGCGGATCGGGTCACCGTCATGCGGGACGGCCGGAAGATCGCGACCAGGCCGATAGACGAGGTCAGCCGCGAAGAGATCGTCCAGATGATGGTCGGACGCTCGGTGAAGGAATTCTACAAGCGAGACGAGCGCAAGATCGGCGATGTCAGGTTCAGGGTGTCGGGTCTTTCCCGCTTCGGCTTCTTCCACGATATCAACTTCGAGGCGCGGCGGGGCGAGACCCTGGGGATCTGCGGGCTATCCGGGGCAGGACGTAGCGAGCTGGCCAAGGTCCTCGCGGGCCTGGACGGCGCCGACGAGGGCTCGATCGAGCTCGACGGCGTGGCGGTCAAATCCAGGAACATGGCGGAGGCCCTGGCTCAGGGCGTAGCCTACCTGACCGAGGACCGCAAGCTCGAGGGCCTGGCCCTGAGGCTCGCCGTCGGCGAGAACGTCCTCGCGCCCATCGTGGACCGGCTCTCCTCCGCCTCGATCTATTCCAAGACGAAGGGCACGCCTACCGTAAGCCGCCTGATTGAGGAACTTTCGATCTATCCTCCCGATCCGGAGCGGACGGTGGGCAACCTCTCCGGCGGCAACCAGCAAAAGGTCCTTCTGGCCAAGTGGCTGGCCAGCGAGCCCAAGGTCCTCATCCTCGACGAACCGACCCGAGGCGTCGACATAGGCGCCAAGATGACGATACACGCATCCATCGAGAAGCTCGCGAGGGCGGGCTGCACCGTGCTGCTGATTTCCTCCGACCTGCCCGAGCTCGTCGGCCTCTCGGACCGGGTGCTGATCATGCGCAAGGGGCACTTTACCCGCGAGATGGACTTCAGCGAGTGCAGCGAGGAGAGCCTCCTCCTCGCCGCCAACGGCGAGGGGAGCGTATGATGAGGACGACGATCCTTCAGGCTCCGCCGGAAGGCGATAACCGGGCCCTGGGCTCGAGCGCGGCGGGGCGGCTCGTCAGTGCCGCCGGCGTATACGGCATCGCCGTGCTGTTTCTCCTCATCGGGGCCCTGCTCCAATTCACCGGGGTCATCCGTGGATTCCTCTCCGTCCAGAACATGCTCAACATCGTGGACGCGGCGGCCCTCGTCGGCATAGTCGCCGCGGGCATGGCCTTCGTGACCTACTCGGGCAATTTCGCCGACATGTCGGTGCCGACCACGATGGGCTTCACGGGCTACATCTGTATCGAGCTCCTGCGCTTCGGTTTCTTGCCCGCCCTGGCAGGCGCGATCATCGTGGGCCTCCTCATAGGTTTGGTGAACGGCTTCGTCGTGGGCAAGTTCAAGGCCAACCCGATCATCTGGACCCTCGCCGTCAACTACGTGACGATGGGCGTCATCAGGCTCGTGTGGGTCAACAAGCAGATATACCCCGACATGCGCGGATCGGGCCAGGACGCGGTGGCCCTCTTCGACGGGATATACCGCCTGCGCTTCTTCCACCTGATAGGCCTGCCCGTGGTCATCCTCCTCGTCCTGGTGGTCGTCGGGCAGTTCGTGATGACCAAGACCTCTTTCGGCGTGAAGCTCAAGCTCACCGGATCCTCGCTCCGCGCGGCCAAGTACTCCGGCATAAACGTGGAGCGCATGATAATGGCATCCTTCGTGCTGACCGCCTTCACCGCGACGATCGGCGGGCTCGCCGTGACCTCGCTCTCGCGGGTCGGCGCCTGGTACAACGGCGCCGGCTACGACTTCAAGGCGGTGACGGCCATCGTGATCGGCGGAATGACCCTCGCGGGCGGCCGCGGCTCGATACTCGGGGTGCTCGGCGGCTCCCTGATCATCGGCCTGCTCAACAACGTTTTGACCCTCCTGGGGGTCGGCACCTTCTCCCAGGACATGATCCGGGGCGCGATATTCATCGTGGTCGTCGGCATCAATGCCAAATCCCTGCGAAGCCTGGGGCGTGACGATGCGTAAAATTGGTAAGACCGGACTGCTTTCCTTCGGCGACAAATATCGAATCTATATCCTCTTTGCCGCGATATTCGCCTTCATGTCGCTCTTCGCGCCCCGCTTCTTCAACGTGTTCAACATCACCTCGATCCTCAAGGCGATCTCGATGAACGCCTGCGTGGCGATCGGCTTCACCGTGGTGATGATCTGCGGGCAGCTCGACCTGTCGATCGGCACCGTGATCACCTTCGCGGGGGTGATCGCGCTCGGGTTCCAGCCCGCCCTCGGCTACGCGGCTTCGGTGATCGTCGCCATCGCCGCCGGGGCCCTCGTGGGTGTCCTGAACGGAGTGCTCGTGGCCAAGGCCAAGATCAACTCCTTCATCGTCACCCTCGGAACCATGACCATCCTTCAAGGGGCGATCTACCAATTCTCCGGCGGCAATTCCATCAGCGTCTCGACCCCGGAGGCTTTCGTCATCTCGGACTTCCTGTCCAAGAGTTTCTTGCCGCTGGTGACCCCGCGAATCCTCATCAGCGTCGTTCTGGTAGCGATAATGGAGTTCTACCTTCGGCGCACCCGCTCGGGACGGAACTTCTACCTGGTAGGCGGCAACAAGAACACGGCCTGGCTCGCGGGAATACGCACGGACCGCTACACCATCGCGGCCTTCGTGCTCTCGGGGGCGACGGCCGCCATAGCCGGCGTTTTCTCGGTGCTCGAGTCCACTTCGGCCACGCTGAAGCTCGGCGAGAACTCCCTCATGTATGTCATTTCCGCCACGATCATCGGCGGCACGGCGATGTCGGGAGGCAAGGGCGGGGTGCTCCGCAGCGTCGTGGCGATATTCACCCTGGAGATGCTCTACACCGGCGTCATCCTTTTCGGCCTCGGAAACGAGGTGAAGATATTTTTAGCCGGACTCATCCTGGCCTACGTCGTTCTCTACGAGGCCTACGCGACCTACAAGCACGAGAAGAGCCTCGGGCAGAGGCCCGAGCTCATGAAGGAGCTGGCGGCGAAGCAATTGGAAAAAGCAAGGATCTGAGATCCGCTCTCGGGCCGATGGCCCGGGGAAGGCGGCCCCTGCCTCGCCCTGAGACGGGTAGAGGCGCGTGGGCATCGGCCGACCCGCCGCTTTATGCATGGTTCCGTCACCGGAGCTGCCCATCGGGGCGGCGACCGGAGAGGATATACTTTCGAAGGAGGAACTCTGATGAAAAGAGCCGCATTCATCGTCGTGGCGCTTGCCATGCTGGCGCTGGTCGCCATGCCCGGCTTCAGCCAGACGGCCCAGAAGGCCAATCTAGCCGCGTCCCTGAAGATCGACACGAGCGTACTCAAGTCCGCCGACAACCAGCTCCTGCTGGCCCCGTCCACCGACAGCCGCAAAGTGCCTGTCCGTCCCACCGATCCCAATGCCCTGGCCGAGACCAATCCCCTCCACTGGTACGACATGGAGTGGGCCGGCTGGAACGTCACCCCGACCAATCTGCCCAAGTCGCCCATGGACGGCGCGATCGGCAAGAAGATCATCATGATCGTCCACGGCGACCACCCCTGGACCACCGCCTGCATCCTCGGAGGGAAAAAGGTAGCCGACGCTTATAACATGAGCTTCAAGGCCCTGTCCCCGAACTGGGTCAAGGACGTCCAGGACCAGATGATCGACCAGGCCATCAACGAGAAGCCCGACATGATCCTTCTCATCCCCCTCGATGCCAAGGGCGCGGTCCAGCAGGCCCGCAAGATCAACCAGGCCGGAATTCCCGTCCACGTCTTCAATACTCTGCCCGACGCCGCGGCGCTCAACTACGCCCTGGGCTGGACCGGGCCGGACGACTTCGGCCAGTTCCGCCTTCTCTCCCGCGCCTGGGCCAACGAGCTGCGCAAGCGCAACCCCGGCGCCAAGACCATCGGCGTCGCCTATGTACAGCACGCTCCCGGCGGCTCGCCCTACTTCGCCCGCTCCTACGGCCCGATCTCCGAGCTCTCGACCTACGCCCCGGAGATAAAGACCCTCGCCATGGCCTCGCCGACGCCCGCGACCTTCGACGCCAACACCACGATGCAGCTTGTTTCCGACTGGCTCACCAAGTACGGCTCCGATCTTAAGGGCATCTGCGCCTCCGACGACTCCGCCCAGTCCCTCGGCATCTTCCAGGCCCTCGAGAAGGCCGGGCGCACCGACGTAGTCGTCGTCGCCGCCGGCAACTCCAAGCAGGGAATGGACCTCGTCAAGGACGGCAAGCTCTTCGCGATCACCTATCAGACCGCGGAAGGCGACGGCGCCCTCGCCGTCAAGTACGCCGCCGACTGGTTCGACGGGATCAAGTTGCCCGTACGCAGGAACCTCGCTCAGCACATCATCACCAAGGCCGACGTGGACAAGTTCTACCCGCCCCAGTGGTAAGTCTCTGAATCAGATCTAGTATTCGGCCGCGGCGCATAATGCCGCGGCCGTTTTTCGGTGGTGCCACGACGTTTTTTTTGCGTTTTCTCGGTTTTTTTGCGTTTTCCCTCCCACTGGAAGGCGGAGTTGACAGGAAGCCACGAAAAATTCCATGCTTTCGCGTGAAGGTCCACGGTATACGGATGGAAAAAACAGATTTAGCATCCACCTATCGTAATATCCAATTCCTATAGGAGGATGCTAAATGAGAAAGATCGTTTTCGCCCTGCTCGTGCTGATCGTGGCTTCTTCGGGGCTCTTCGCCCAGACGAAGGCGCCCCCGCCCAAGAACCAGCTCTACATCGAGGTGTCGGCTCTCGGCAACATCGACTATTTCTTCGACCACAAAATGGGCATGGAGATGGTCGGCAAGGAGCTGGGCGTCCGCACCGAGTACGTCGGCCCCGCCGAGTACGACATGAACGCGATGGTGGCCGCCATGGAACAGGCTATCGCCAAGAAGCCTCAGGGTCTCGTCGTCGTCGGCTTCGAGCCCTCGCTCAACGCCATCGTCGACAAGGCCATCGGCCTGGGCATACCCGTCGTCACCGTCGATGCCGACCTCCCCGGCTCCAAACGCCTCGCCTTCGTGGGCACGGGCAACTTCACCGCCGGCACCGTGGGCGGCAACAAGCTCGCCACCCTCATCGGCGGCAAGGGCAAGGTCGCCATCATCACCAAGCCCGGCCAGTCCAATCTCGAAGAGCGGATCGCCGGCTACAAGTCCGCCCTCGCGAAGTACAAGGACATCCAGATCGTGCAAATCGCGGATGACCAGAGCGACCCCGTAGTGGCCGCCCAGGCCGCCGCCGCCCTTCTCCAGAAGTATCCCGACCTCTCGGGCTTCGCCTGCGTCGAGGCGGCCGGAGGTTCGGGTGCCGCGACCGCGGTGCGCGAGGCCAAGATGGCCGGCAAGGTCAAGATCGTGTCCATGGACCGCGGCAACGAGATCCTCGACGCGATCAAGGAAGGCGTGATCTCCGCGTCGGTCGCCCAGCAGACCGCTCTCATGCCCTACTACGCCGTGCAGATACTCTACAACCTCGTCAACTCGAAGGTGGCCATCACTACCGACAACAAGGCCGCGGGCGTCCTCGGCATTCCGGCCGTGGTAGACACGGGCGCGATCATCATCGATTCCACGAACTACAAGTACTTCAAGCGCTAAAGCCCAACCTTGGGTGCCGGCCGGAGCCTGGCGTCGCTCGACGTGCGTCAAGGTTCCGGCCGGCCTTCTTGCCGAAAGGAAGCATTGATGTCGGACATCATCCTGGAAGCCCGCGACATAGTTAAGACCTTTCCGGGCGTCAGGGCCCTCGACGGCGTCAACATAAAGGTGCGACGGGGAGAGACTCACGCGATAGTCGGCGAGAACGGCGCCGGCAAGAGCACGCTGATGATGGTGCTCACCGGAGTCCATCGCCCGGACTCGGGCGAAATCCTCCTGGACGGACGGGAGATGCATTTCTCCTCGCCCCACGACGCGGTCCGTCACGGCATTTCCATCGTCTATCAGGAGCTCAGCCTGGTTCCGAGCTTGAGCATCGCGGAGAACATCTTCGCCAATCGCCAGCCGGTGGGAAGGCTCGGCGCGGTCAATCGCGGGGAACTCCACCGCCGCGCCCGGGAATACCTGGCTCTCTTCGACCTCGACGGCATCGACCCCGCCACGCTCGTGAAGAACCTGAACCCCGCGACCCAACAGGTCGTCGAGATTCTCAAGGCCATCTCCACCGACCCTTCGGTCCTTATCCTCGACGAGCCCACTTCCTCCCTGACGGACGTCGAGGCCACCCGCCTCTTCGAGAATATCCGCACCCTGACACAGCGCGGCATCGCCTGTCTCTATATTTCGCATCACCTCTCCGAGATATTCCGGATAGCCGAGACCGTGACGATTCTCCGGGATGGGCATTTCGTCTGCGACGCCGTCGTGGCCGATATCGACGAGGATTTCCTCGTGTCCAACATGGTCGGACGCACGATCACGGACATCTACGGCGAACGACCGGCCCCTTCGTCCTTCGGCGAGCCTCGCTTCGAAGCGCGCGACCTCTCTCGGGCCGGGGCCTTTTCCGGCGCCAGCTTCATGGTGCGCTCTGGCGAGATCGTGGGATTTTCCGGCCTCGTGGGCGCGGGAAGGACGGAAGTCGGGCTCGCGATTTTCGGCGCCCAGCCGCCCGATTCCGGCGAGATGGCCCTCGACGGAGCGCCTATCGCCCCCGCGTCTCCCCGCGAGGCCATCGACCTCGGGATCGGCTACCTGACGGAGGACCGGAAGACCCAGGGGCTCTTCCTGGATTTTCCCGTCCGCGCGAACCTCGCGGCCAACCGCCTGGCCTCGCTGAGCAGGGGGCCGATCGTCAGCGATCGCCTCGTGGACGAAGCGGCGGCCAAGGCGGTCCGCGAATACCGCATCGCCTCCGGATTGGGACGCAAACCGGTCCGCACTCTTTCGGGCGGAAACCAGCAGAAGGTCCTGCTTGGGGCATGGATCGGCATAGAGCCGCGCCTTCTCATCGTCGACGAGCCCACGCGCGGCGTCGACATCGGGGCGCGCAGCGAAATATACGCCTTCCTTCGCGCCCTCGCGGCGCGGGGGACCGCCATCATCATGATCAGTTCCGACCTCACGGAAATACTCGGTCTGAGCGACCGCGTCTACGTGATGAAATCCGGACGGATCGCGGGCGAGCTCGACGGCGGGAAGGCTACGGAAGAATCCGTCATCGCCCTGGCCACCGGCTCGGCCGCCAACTCTGCCGAAGGGGAAAGCAAAGCATGAACGCTCTCAAGCGCGTGACCGGTCAGCGCGAATTCATGATCGGGGCGATCGTAATCTGCGTCGTCGTGGCGATGAGCTTCGCCTCGCCCTATTTCCTTTTGACGGGGAACATCCTCGCACTGCTGTTGGGACTCTCGATCGAGGCCATCATCGCGGTCGCGATGACGAATCTCATGGTTTCCGGCGGCTTCGACATGTCCGTCGGCTCCATAGTCGCCGTCACCGGCGCCGCGTCGGCGCTGCTTCTCGCCGCCGGCTGGCCGATCTTCGCGGCGGTGGCGGCGGGACTCATTCTCGGCGCGGGCATAGGCCTCTTCAACGGCCTCATCATCGCGAAGGTCGGCATCAATCCCTTCGTCACCACCCTGTCGTCCCTGAGCCTCTTCCGGGGACTGACGCTGATCCTGACCAAGGGCAAGAACATCTCCGGTCTCCCCGACGGCTTCAAGGCGATAGGGCAGACTACCGCCTTCGGCGTCCAAACGCCGATCCTGATCGCCGCTTTCCTCATCATCGTCGGCGACGTCCTGCTTCGCCGCTTCCGCTTCTTCAGACAGAGCTATTACATCGGCGGCAACGAGCGGGCGGCGCGCCTGTCGGGAATCTCCGTCGATCGCATGAAGATCCTCGCCTACGTGCTCACCGGCCTCTTCGCCGGACTTGCGGGGCTGGTGATGACCTCCAGGCTCGGCGCGGCGTCGATGACCGCGGGCACCGGCCTCGAGCTGCGGGTGATCACGGCCGTCATAATCGGCGGCGCGAGCCTACAGGGCGGCGAGGGCACGGTGCTCGGCGCCTTCCTCGGCTCGCTGCTCATGGCCCTCATCACGAACGCCCTCACCCTCCTCGGCGTCGACGTGTACTGGCAGACTTTCGTCATCGGCGGTACCCTTCTTACGGCGGTGGTGATCGACCAGATCGGCAAGAAGAGCGGGCAGGCCAAGGCGATGAGCGCCGCCAAGGCGGCATCGGCCGCCACGGACGGCGGGGAGAGGAAGACGGCATGACGGGCTACGAAAGAGTCAAGGCGGCGCTTGAGCACCGCGAGAGCGATAGAATTCCCTTCGACCTCGGAGGCTCGGTGCTGACGGGCATCAACCGCCACGCCTATGTGAAGCTGCGCGGCTATCTCGGCCTGCCCGAGCGCGAGGTCGATCTGGTGGACCCTATGCAACAGCTCGCCCGCGTGGACGCCGACCTTCTCGCGCGGCTCGAGGTGGACGTCGCCTGTGTGGACCCCGATCCGCCCTCGGGGCCCACCCTCGCCGAGGATCCGGTCATCGAGGGCGAGTACTGGCGCATGGTGGACGAGTGGGGCATCTCCTGGAGGATGCCGGTCAAAGGCGGACACTACTTCGACATGTGCGGCCAACCGCTGAAGGACGCCGAGACGGCGGCGGATTTCCAGTTCTTTCCCTGGCCGAATCCGATACAGGAAGCGCGTTTCGCGACCCTGAAGACACGCGCCGACAAAGCCGTCTTCGGCGAGAAGAAAGCCTACATCCTGGGACGGCAGTACGCGGGGATCTGGGAGACGGCCCTCTGGATGTGCGGCTTCGAGAAATTCTTCGCCGACATGCTCATCAACGAGGACTTTGCCCACGCGCTGATGCGCAAGATCACCGAATTGAAAATGGCCTATTGGGAGAAGGCCCTGGAGACCGTGGGAGACAACGTCCTCGTCGTCTCGGAGGCCGACGACCTCGCCACTCAATCGAGCCTCCTCTGCTCGCCCGAGCTCTACGAGCGCATGGTCCACCCCTACCACAAGGAGCTTTTCGGCTTTATCCGGAGGAAGGCGAAGTCGCCGATCCACATCTTCTACCACAGCTGCGGCGCGGTGAAGCCCCTCATTCCCCTCCTCATCGACGAAGGCGTCGACGTCCTCAACCCGGTCCAGGTGAACGCCTCGGGAATGGACACGAAGGTACTGAAGCGAGAATTCGGCAAGGACGTCACGTTCTGGGGCGGCGGCGTGGACACCCAGCGCGTTCTCCCCTTCGGCACTCCGGCCGAGGTGAGGGACGAGGTGAAGCGGCGCATCGACGATCTGGCGCCCGGCGGCGGCTTCGTGTTCGCATCGGTCCACAACGTGCAGAGCGACGTTCCGCCGGAGAACTTCATGGCCATGTGGGAGGCCATGCGTGAATTCGGCGTTTACCGCTGAGGCGATATGAACGGCAAAGAGCGCATTCTGGCGACCATGGGCGGCGAGGTCCCCGACTGCCGCGCTTTCATGCCCATATCGATGAGCCTCGCGGCCGACGAGATCGGGGCCAAATACCGCGACTACGCGACGGACTTCCGGGTCCAGGCCCGAGGCCAGCTCGCCTTCGCCGAGGCCTTCGGCGCCGACTTCGTTTCCGTCATCTCGGACCCGGGCGTCGAGGCATCCGACCTCGGATCGGCGTTGATCGCGCCCGAGGATCAGCCCTGCTCGCTCGACGACGTGCGGTCCCTTCTCGCCGATAAGTCCGCCCTCCCTTCCCTTTCCGCGCCTTCGGCCGGCCGCCGCATGTCCAACCGCCTGGCCGCCGTGGACGCTCTCGCGGCCGGCGCGCGGGGCGAGCTCCTCGTCGAAGGCTGGGTCGAGGGCCCCTGCGCCGAAGCGGCGGACCTCCGGGGCCTCAGCCGTTTCATGATGGACTTCTACGACGATCCCGCCTTCGTGAGGGACCTTCTCGACTTCGTGACCGAGCTGGCGATATCCTTCGCCCGGGCGCAGATCGCCGCCGGCGCGGAAATCATCGGCGTGGGCGACGCGGCCTCCTCCCTCATCGGCCCCGATCTCTTCGGGGAGTTTATCCTGGAACGTCACCGCCGCTACGTTGCGGCGATCCACGCTTCGGGCGCTTTCACGCGGCTGCACGTCTGCGGCAATTCGGGGCCGCTCATTCCTATGACCAAGGACCTAGGCTACGACATCATCGATCTCGATTCCATGGTGGATATGGCGGAAGCGAGGGCGGCGGCGGGGTCCGGGCAGGTCTTCAACGGCAACCTCGACCCGGTGCGGGCGGTGCGAAACGGCACGCCGTCGTCGATCGCCTCCGCCCTCGGCGAGTGCGCGGCGGCGGCCGGCCCCGCCTGGATCGTCGGCGCCGGCTGCGAGATTCCCCGCGGCACGCCCCGAGCCAACATTCTCGCGATGCGGGATTTCGCCCGCCGCTAGCCCGCTCGCCGTATCCGTGCTAACCTCATTTCGAGGCGAGGCGGATGACGGGCGCGAAAATGGATGAGCTTATGATCGTCGCGATCTCTCGGGCGGCCCAACTCGCCTATGTCGAGGAGGCCGCCGGCGTCTTCGCCTACCTCTCCGCCGCGGACCGCTTCTTCCGTTACCACGCGTCGAGGGACAGGACCGCGACCCTGGGGGAGGAGCTCGAAAGGCTCGCCGATCTCGCGAAGATCGACGCGTCATTCTCCCTCAGCGTCGCCGCCGAGCCGCGCGACTCCGCCTCCCTTTTCATCGAGCGACTTTCCCTCATCGACGCCGCGCTGCAGTTGGCGTCGATTCCGGGCGACAAGGGGGCCGTCCTGGTCGAGATAGCCGAAGACGAGGGGGACCTCGCCTGCGTGCTTTCGCGGGGCGGCGAGAAGCGGCCCGTCCGCCGCGCGTGAAGCCATGGCATCGGTCCTGATCGTCGACGACGAGGAGCTCTCCCGCATAGCCGTGCGCAAGCTCCTGTCGCGGCTCTTTCCCTCCGCCCTCGTGGCGGGCGAGGCCGAGAACGGCCGCGTCGCCGTCGAGATGGCCATGTCCCTCCGCCCCGACATCGTGCTCATGGACATCCGCATACCCGCGATGAACGGCATCGACGCGGCCCGCGCCATACTTTCCGCGCTGCCGTCCACGAGGGTGATCATCGTCAGCGCCTACGACAGTTTCGGTTTCGCGCAACGCGCGATAAACATAGGGGTATCCGGCTATCTCCTCAAGCCCGTGTCGGAAACGGATTTCGCCGCCGTCTTCGGGAACACCCTTGCCGGCCTCGAGGCGCGCCCGGAGAAAGCCTCGGAACCTCCGGCCCCGCCCCCATCGGGCGGAAAGCGCGCCGCGATAGAGCGGGCCATCGCCTCCCTGCCCCTGCGCGAGCTCGGCCTCGCGCGGGTGGCGGAGCGCCTCGGAATGAACTCCCAGCATCTTTCCAGGCTCTTCAAGCAGCTTTTCGGCATGCGCTTCGTGGAGTACTCGACCGGCCTCCGGATAGAGTCCGCCAAGGCGGCCCTCGCGGATGAGGAGGTCACCGTCGAGGAGCTCTGCCGCCGGCTCGGCTGGACGGATTCGGCCCACTTCACCAAGATTTTCAAAGAGAGGACGGGCCTCACGCCCAAGGCCTACGCCCGCCGAATAGGCGGCGCGCGGCGCATCAGCGCGGATCGGCGGGGATTCTAAGCGTCACCCGCGTGCCCGAGCCGGGCGCGCTCTCGACGAAGACCGCCTGGCGGCCGTACAAAAGCTCGAGACGGCGGGATACGTTGGCGATGCCCTCGTGGCGCCGCACCGCGCCCTCTTCTCCCATGGGGCCATTCGCGGACTGCAGCGCCGGGTCGAATCCGATTCCGTCGTCCTCGATCTCGACGACGAGGTCGCTTCCCTCGACCCTCGCGCCGATCCTCACCCTGCCTCCGCGCTCCAAAGGCTCGAGGCCGTGAAGGACCGCGTTTTCCACGAAGGGCTGGACGACCATGCCGGGGAGCCGCAGGCGGGCGGCTTCCGGGCTCAGGCTGAGCTCGTGACGGAGCCTCGCGCCGAAGCGTATCTCCTGGATACGCAGGTAGTTTTCGGCCGATTCCAGCTCCTCGTCCACGCCGACCCATCCCCGCGCCGAGTCCATCTGCGCGCGCAGCAGAGCCGCCAGGCTGATGACCGCGCCCCTTGTCTTGTGCGCGTCCTCGATATCCGCGAGAGTCGCGATGGTATTCAGGGTGTTAAAGAGGAAATGCGGGTTGATCCTCGCCTGGAGGGTCTCGAGCTCCGATTGCTTGAGCGCGTTCTCCAGCTCGAGGGCCTTGATCTCGCCCCGTTTCAGCTCGGACTCCAGCTCCGACTTGCGCCTGATCTCCTCGACGAGGCCACGGATTCTCTCGGTCATCAGGTTGAAGGACTCGACGAGGGTGGATATCTCGTCCTTCCTCCTCCGCTCGATGGGCGGGAGGTCCAGCTTGCCCTCGGCGAAGCTGAGGAGGGACTGGGCCAACTCGTGTATCGGCCTGGAGATGTCCTGGGTAATCCGCAGGGCGAGGGCGACACAGGCGGCGGTGACGAGGCTGAGGACAAGCCAGGACAGGCCCTCGCTTCTGGCGAGTCCGGAGCGCATTTTCGCCGCCTCGCTGTCCATCCCAACCATGTAGTTGTAGAGAACGCGCGAGCACTCGGATCGGGTATAGTTGCGGAGCCGCCCCAGTTCGGCGACGTAGCGGTTCACGTAGATGGGTTCGAGGCCCTCGCCATAGCGGGTCACCGCGACGGCCTTGAGCTCGTCGATGCTTCTGACCATGTTGCCGATGTCGTTCATCTCGTAGCCGAGCTCGCCGGGCAGCTCCGCGGCGAGAGCGGCCGAGCCCGAAACGCATGCGGCCAGCTGGCGGTCGTACTCGGCGAGGTAGTCCTTGTGCCCGGAGTGGAGGAAATTGTCGGCCGCGGCGTAGAGCCTCTCGACGCCTCCGGAAAGGGCCTCGATCCCGAAAAGGTCGCCCTGGACGACGGTGAGGAAGCGGTGGGTTTGCTGGATGGCGGAGAATATCAGCGCGGAGAAAACGGAGAGGAGGGCGATGATCGCCCCGAAGGAGAGGAGGAGGCGGCGACGGATCGTCGCGGGCCTGCGGGCCCGTGCGGATTGCATGAAGGGATTTTATCGTGGATTTGCGGGGAAAGACACAGGAATAGCGGGGCTTCACGGGGACCACGGGCGATGCCCGCGTTTCGTCGCTCCATTGCGACGGAGAATCCCGGGTAGGAACCTACCCGGGACGATATGACTCCCTTCGGTATTGTCGACTCTTATTTGTTCTTGAACGCGGCCAGCTGGGATTTCGTGACTATCATTACGCCGGTGTCGACCGCGTTCGGCAGGGTCACGATTTTGTTCTTGTCCCAGTTCGCCAAATATGCCGTCTTATGGTTGTAGCCGTACAGCAGCTTGACGCCGAGATAGGTCATCAAATAGGTCCTCTGGACGAGCGTCGAATCGACGCTCCCATCCTCCAGGGCGGCGATGATAGGTTCGGTGATGTCGAAGAGCACGGCCTTCACCTTTCCGACCTTGCCGGTCTGTCGCAGCGCGCTCGCCACTCCCGCACCCACCGCGTTGATGCTGCCAAGCACCGTTATCTCGGGATGCGCCTGCAGCAGTGCGACGGTGGCGGTCGCGGTGGCGCTGTCGTCGTTCTTGTCGTCGACGATGGAGACCACGCTCATATCCGGATAATCCTTGATCGCGTCCCGAATGCCCCTGATGCGTTCTTCAAGGTTGAACTGCCCCGGAACGCTGGCCAAGCCTATCTTGCCCTTTCCGTTGGTTATTTCCGCCATTCGCTTTCCCATGGTGACGCCGGCGGAATAATTGTCGGTCCCAAGATAGGTCATTCTGCTGCTCTTGGGGGCATCGGTATCCACGGTGACGACGGGGATACCGGCCGCTATGGCCTTGTTGATCGCGGCGGTGAGCGCATCGGGCTGAAGCGCGGCCACGAGGATTCCGGCCGGCTTGGTTTGGATGATCTGCTCCAGGGTGGTGACCTGGGCGGGAGTATTGAAATCGGCGGGTCCGGTATATATCCATTTCACGCCGATCTCCGCGGCCGCGTCTTCCCCTCCCTTCTTCGCGTCGATCCAATATGGATGCGCGGCGACGTTGGAGACCATCACGTAGGTCTCGTTCGTCTTCGCCTGGCTCGTCAGCGTCATCGGTAAAACCAATAATCCGATGATCGCGAACAGTGCGATTACCCTTGCTTTTCTTTGCATGATTCATCCCCCTCGAAGCGATCTATAAACTCTGCGCTCCAACGAACGCAGTCACGGCCAACCCGATTCGACGCAGTTTCAGCTTCCCTTTTTTTGCCTGCTGAGGATATCGAAGGTCACGGCGGCTATCAGGATCGATCCCGAAACGATGCCTTGCCAGTAGGTCGAAACATTGAGCAGGACGAGCCCGTTGCTGATCAAACCCATCAACAGCACCCCGAGCAGGGATCCCAGTATGGAACCCTCGCCGCCTGCCAGGCTCGCGCCGCCGATGACGCAGGCGCTTATCACGCGAAGCTCGGTGCCCGACCCGGCCAGGGGGAACGCGGAACTGAGGCGGGAGGTCGCGATCACGCCCGCGAGCCCCGCCATGAATCCGCCGAAGACGTATACCCAGAAACGCACCAGGCGGACTGGTATTCCCGACAGCATCGCGGCATTCTCGTTGCTGCCGACATAGTATAGAAGCCTCAGCCCGCGGGCGTTTCTCAGCAGTATGTCACCGATGATGATGAGAATGATCATCGTCAGCACCGAGAACGGGATGCCGAAGACGAATCCCTGTCCGATGAAGAGGAAGGCTTTCGGGAAGGACGACAGGGGATAACCGCCGGAAATGACCAGCGTCAGGGAATTCACTATGCTCATCATCCCGAGCGTCGTGATCAGCGGATTGACCTTGATTCGCGTAATGATCAGCCCATTGGCCGCCCCTATGAGGGCACCGGAAAACAAGGCGCAGACGATCGCCGTCCACATGTTCCAACCGGCATGCAGGCAAATTCCGGCGATCATTCCCCCGAGCGCGAGGACCGCGCCCACGGAAAGGTCGAAGCCCCCGGTTATCAGTATCATCGTCATCGCGACCGCGATGATCGCATCGGTGGCGAACCCGATGGCCACGGCCGTCAGATTGTCCGCATTCAGGAAGTGCGGCGTCGCCAAAGTCAGAAGGATACCGACGACTACGTTTACACCCAGTATCCGGATTTCATGCGCGCGCATCCAACGCGGGAGCCCGGGAACCTGGGGTGAATTCGCTTGTTTCAGCATGTACCTGTCTCTCCTTGAATATGGGCCTTTTGACCGGATGCCAGCGCCATGACGTTTTCCTGCGTGGCATCGGGACCGGCCAGTATCCCGGTTATCCTGCCTTCATACATGACCACGATGCGGTCGCTGACGCCGATCACCTCGGGCATTTCCGACGATATCAGCAGTATCGCGATGCCGTTGGATGCGAGCTCGTGGAGCAGCGTGTAGATTTCCGCTTTCGCGCCGACATCGATCCCTCGGGTCGGCTCGTCGATCATCAGGATTTTCGGGCCGATGGCCAGCCAGCGCGCGAGTACGACTTTTTGCTGATTCCCGCCGCTCAAAGTCGAGACCTGTCTGGATATATCCGGCGTCTGGATACGCAGCCGTTCCTTGTAACTTTCGGTCTCTCGCGCCTCCGCCCTTCGATCCATCATGCCGAATTTCGAAAACCGATCCAGATGAGTGACGCTCACGTTTTCCCGCAGGTTCATCCCGAAGAACAGCCCTTCGAGTCGGCGGTTCTCGGTCAGGTACGAGATGCCCAGACTCATGGCCGCCTTCGGACCCTTGATGCGGACTCGCTTGCCGTTCAATTCGATGGTTCCCGCGTCCAGACGGTCGGCTCCGAAAATTGCCCGTGCGACCTCTGTCCTGCCGGCTCCGATCAGCCCCGCGAAGCCGAGAATCTCGCCACGTTTCAGCGCGAAGCTGATATCGTGGAACTTGCCTTTTCGGGTGAGTCCGGAGACGCGCAAGATTTCGTCGCCGGGCTTGGACTTGGATCGTCCATAGAGATCCGTAAAACTTCGCCCCACCATCATCTTGATGAGGGAATCCATCGTGACCGAGGCCAGATCGGTGGTACCGGCGAGCGAGCCGTCGCGCAGGACGGTCACCCGATCGGATATCTCGAATACCTCCTCGAGGCGATGGGAAATATAAATGATCGATATCCCGGCGCTCTTCAGGCGCTTCATTGTAGAGAAGAGAAATTCCGTTTCTTTTCCGGTAAGCGCCGATGTCGGTTCGTCCAGGATAAGCACTTTGATATCGAGCAGCAGCGCGTGGACTATTTCGACGACCTGTTGTTGTGCGATCGAAAGCTGTCTGACCGGAATGTCAGGATCGAGATCGATGGCGAACGTTTCCATTATATGTTTTGTCTTGGCCCGGATCGCCTTCCTGTTCACGAATCTAAAAGGCCCCACGGCAGGCTGGTCTCCCGCGGTGACGTTGTCTCCAATGGAAAGAACGGGGAAAAGATTCAGTTCCTGATGTACTATGCCGATTCCGAGTTTCCTCGCATGCCGAGGATTCCTGACAATCCGAGCTTCCCCTTGAAGGACGATGTTCCCGGAGTCCGGCTGGTAAATGCCGCCAAGGATTTTGATCAGGGTGCTTTTGCCGGCGCCGTTTTCCCCGAGGAGGGCATGTATTTCTCCCTCTCGCAGGTCGAAATCGACCGAATCCAGGGCGCGAACTCCCGGGAAATTTTTGGTGATACCATGCATCTCCAGGATGTTGCGGGGAAGCGACGGAACCCGCGTCATCGCGCGGCCTTTCGCGGCACGAAGTCGCGAAACTCGTGTATCGCATTTACGAGGGCACGGATGTTCTCGATCGGGACATCGCTCATAACTTCCTGGGAGGGCGCGATTATATATCCTCCTCGCCTGCCGAGGAGACGCACGCACGCCAGAACGCCGCGACGGATATCGGCGGGCGTCCCGAATGGGAGGAGTTCCTGAGTATCGATGCCGCCGAAAAAACAGATCTTCCCGCCAATGGCTTCTTCGACCTTTTCCAAAGGCATGGCCTTGGGTTGTAGCGGATGCAACACATTGAGGTTTATCTCGACGAAATCTCCGAGGATTTCCCGAACATCGCCACAGCTGTGTTGGATTACCGGTAGACCCGCAGCCTGGTAAACGCTGTACATTCGCCGCAAATTGGGCTTGATGTACCTGCGCCATTTTTCAGGCGACATCAGCAAACCCTCCTGGCTGCCGTAATCATCCCCGATCCTCGCGCCGTCGGCACCGCATTTTACGAATCGCTCGGCGACGGCAACCTGGAAATCGCCGATTTTTTTGAAAAACTCGTCGAGATAGGGGTTTTCCTCCGCGATTGCAATCATCAGATTTTCAAATCCCAGTAGAGCCCACGCGCGCTCAAATAGGGAAATGTGCTGGAAAGCGACTATGAAGTATTCGGCGCCGTGGGAAGCCTGCAGCTTCTCCACGTAGTCCATCAGCCCGGGGAGATTCGGATCCGGGAAGACATACTCCGCAATATGCGTAGGATCATGGATCGGGTGTCGGCAAATCCAGACCCCTTCCGCCTTCAGGTCCCAACCCACTCCCCAGATGTCGTAGATGATTCCATGTTCCACGTCGATCTTGACGAGACCGAGCTCCTCGGCTCTTCGCCTGACATCATCGTCATGCATGTATTCTTCGGCGTTGCCCAGGGAATATGCATATCGAAGGTGATTGTCGACTTCGTCATCGATTTCCGAATTGGCGACACCCAATCCATGACCGATTCGATCCAGATCGTTTGGGGTGAAATCTACCTGGCTAGGAAAGAAATCGAGGGGTTCATGATGAATTGCTCTTAACACTCTTTCCTTGTGACTCATCATACCTTTTCTGCTCCTTCGCAATTCTTCGGGTAGCCACCTGGAAGATCGACGGCAATCGATTGAACCATGCTTTCGAGAATTGATCCGATTTCTTGCCTGGTGAGAACCTTGGTTCCACATGAGTTCCTGATTTGCAGCTCGGTCGGGAAAACTATTTTCCGCGGCTCCGTTTCCCGTCCCTGGAGCCGATCGAGCAACAGTGAAGCTGCGAGTTTCCCCAAATCGTATTGGGCGATGCGGACGGTCGTCAGTGAGGGGTTGATGAGCGCCGACATGCTGATGTCATCGAATCCCACCAAGCCGACGTCGCCCGGGATCGAAAGATCCTTATGATTGCATGCCACGATCGCTCCGATCGCCATCAGGTCGTTGTAGCAGAACAGGGCGTCGATCGTCTGGTTGTCCAAGAGCCGCAATGCAGCTTCGTACCCGCCGCGGATGGAAGGAAGTCCGGATACCACAAGGCAAGGATCGAAGGCGATCCTTGCATCGGCCAAGGCCTGACGATAACCGGACAATCGTTTTTCTGCCGTTTGCCGCTGCCCGGGACCCGCAAGATATCCAATACGCCGTCGCCCGGCCCGCAGCAAATGTCCGACTGCATTCTGCGCGCCTTTCTCGTTGTCGATTTCTATTACGGTGATATTCTCGGATTTGTCATCGCAGTCCGTATCTATCGCCACGATGGGGATATTCCCTGCTGCCGCGAGCACTTCGTCTTTCGTGGAGCGACCGCCCCAGAGGATCAGTCCATCGATGCCTTTCCCGCCAAGCGTATTCAGGTACTGTTGTTCCTTCGCCAGATTCTCATCGGTGTCGCACAGAACGATGCTATAACCCGCATCATTCAGGCCATCTTCGCAACCCCGGATTGCTTGTCCGAAAAAAGGATTTGAAATATCGGTAATGACGACCCCGATCGTCCGGGTCTCACCGGTGACAAGGCTGCGGGCAAGGACGCTAGGGCGATATCCCGTAGCCTTTATCTCCCTAAGCACCTTTTCGCGCGTTTGTTCTGTCACATAGGGCCAGTTGTTCACCACGTTGGAGACGGTTTTTGGAGAAACTCCGGCGCGGCCGGCTACATCTTTTAATGTTGGTGGCCGTTTTCCTTTCGCTTTTGCCATTGGCTCCATTTCCTAATTCTGTTCAGCGCTGTATTCAGCGATGTACTATTATGAATGCTACTTTTTAAATCTGTCAAGAAAAAACTTCCTTATCTACATCTACGAAGTGTTGGAAAATTTCGCGATACGAGAGGGACCCATGCCCCGAAGTTCGCGCCTCACCTGGCCCCGATCGAAACGTATCCCCGCTCCTCCGGTCCGTCGTAGATCTGCCGCGGCCTCATGAGCTTCTGCTCCGGATCGTCGAAGGCCTCGAGCCAGTGGGCGAGCCAGCCGCAGGCTCGGGGGACGGCGAACATCACCGTGAAGAGGGAAGCGGGCAGGTTCATCGCGCGGTAGATCAGGCCGGAATAGAAGTCGATGTTGGGATAGAGCTTGCGCGAGATGAAGTAGTCGTCCGCGAGGGCTATGCGCTCGAGCTCGAGGGCCACGTCGAGGAGGACGTTGCTGCCCGTCACGCGGAAGACCTCCTCGGCCGTCTTCTTGATGATGCGGCAGCGCGGGTCGTAGTTCTTGTACACGCGATGGCCGAAGCCCATCAGCCTGCACTCGCCCCTCTTTACCCGCTCGATGAAGGCGGGGACCTTGTCGGGCCTGCCGATTAGGGCGAGCTGGGAGAGCACGACCTCGTTGGCCGCGCCGTGCAGGGGGCCGTAGAGTGCCGCCGCCGCGCCGGCGAGGGCCGAGTAGGGATCGCCCTGGGCCGAGCCTATGACGCGCATCGCGGTGGTGCCGGCGTTCTGCTCGTGGTCGGCGTGGAGGACGAAGAGCACGTTGAGCGCCCTCTCGAGGACCGGGTTCGGCTCGTACTTCACCTCCGTCATCTTGAACATCATGTTGAGGAAGTTGCCGACGTAGGAGAGGCTGTCGTCGGGGCCGTTGAAGGGCCAGCCCTGATTGTGCCGGTAGGCGTAGGCGGCTATCGTCGCCACCTTCGCGATGATGCGCTCGACCTGGAGGCGGCGGTTGGCGGGGTCGGTGACCTCGCGGGAGTCGGGGTAGAGGGTCGCGAGCGAGGCTACCGAGCTTATGAAAAGGCTCATCGGGTGGGCGTCGTAGCGGAAGGTCTCGACGAGGTTCTGGATGTTCGTGTGAAGCATCGTGTGGAGGCGGATGTCGTGCTCCCAGCTCGCGAGCTGGGGAGCGGTTGGCAGCTTCCCGAAGATGACGAGGTATGCGGTCTCGAGGTAGCTCGCGTTCTTGGCGAGGGACTCTATCGGATAGCCTCGGTACCTCAGTATTCCCTTCTCCCCGTCGACGTAGGTGATGGAGCTCCTCGTCGACGCGGTATTGGCGAAGCCGGGGTCATAGGACATGAGGCCGAAATCGTCCTCCCCCGTTCGGATTTTTCTGAGGTCCATGGCCCTGATCGTGCCGTCGGCGACGGGGATCTCGTAGCTCGCTCCCGTGCGGTTGTCGACTATGCTGAGACTGTCCCTGGGCATCGCGCGTTCTCCTCTATTCCAGCGCGGCGGCCAGGCTCCGGGCCGCCTTGTCTATGAAACTTTCGGTGCTCTCGTAACCGGCGGGCCGCGGCTCTACCAGGGCGACGAGGTCCTTGGTCACTACGCCATCCTCAATGAGGCCCAGGACCGCGCGCTCGAGCTCGTCGGCGAAGCGGATTACGGCCGGCGTCGCGTCGAGCTCGCCGCGTTTTCGGATCGCGCCCGACCAGGCGAAGATCGACGCGACCGAGTTGGTGCTCGTCGCATTGCCCTTCAGGTGCTCGTAGTAGTGCCGCCTTACGGTTCCATGGGCGGCCTCGTACTCGAAGGCGCCGTCGGGCGAAACGAGGACCGATGTCATCATCCCGAGCGAACCGAAGCCCGAGGCTATCATGTCGGAGAATACGTCGCCGTCGTAGTTCGTGCAGGCCCAAAGCATCCCGCCCTGGTGCTTCATCACCTGGGCCACCGCGTCGTCTATAAGGAGGTAGCGGTAGGAGACGCCGGCGTCGCGCAGGGCCTCCGCGTGAAGGGCGGCCTCGGCGGCGAAGATATCCTTGAACCTCGCGTGATAGGTCTTGCTGATCGTGTCCTTGGCGGCGAACCAGAGCTCCATCTTTTCCGAAATGGCATAGGCGAAGCAGGCCTTCGCGAAGGAGGCTATCGACGCGTCGGTGTTGTGCATGCCCATGAGGACGCCGGGACCGGCGAAGCGATGCACGGCGAGTCTGCTGGGGTCGCCACCGCCATCAGGCGTGAAAACGAGCTCCGCGAGGCCGGCGCCCGGGACGGCCAGGTCCACGGCCTTGTAGAGGTCGCCGTAGGCGTGGCGGCCGATCACTATGGGCTTCTCCCAGGAGCGCACCGCCGGCCTGATGCTCTTCACCGTGATGGGCCTGCGGAATACCGTGCCGTCGAGGATTCCGCGCAGGGTGCCGTTGGGCGAGGGCCATGCCCGTTTCAGGCCGTGCTCGCCCACCCGCTCGGCGTCGGGCGTGATGGTCGCGCACTTGACGCCCACGCCCAGCCGCTCTATCGCGTGCGCGGCTTCGACGGTCACCGCGTCATCCGTACGGTCTCGCTCCTTTACCCCGAGGTCGTAATACTCGAGCTTGATATCCAGGTGCGGCAGGATGAGCTTCTCTTTTATAAGCGCCCAGATGACCCGAGTCATCTCGTCGCCGTCGAGCTCCGCAATGGGGTTTTTTACCTTGATCTTCACGACGCCGTCTCCTTGACGAGGGCGAGGGCGCCGCCCGCCATAGCATTGCGGACTTGGGCTCCGCCGGCGTGTGCCAAGGCTCCGCCGGCGAGGGCTATCTTACGCTGGCGATCCGTGAGCTCGCAGAGCGCCTCGAACTCGATGCCCTTGGTGCCGTCCCTGACGCGTATTTTTTTCGCGCCCGAGGCGACCTGGGCGCGCAGCTCGGCTATCTCGAGGGCATCGCCCTGCTCGACGGCCGCATAGTCGGCTTCGTTCGCGAAGACGAGGGGCAGGATGCCGAAGTTGACGAGGTTGGCGGCGTGTATGCGCTCGAAGGATTTGGCTATGACCGCCCGCACCCCGAGGGCTGCTGGGCAGATGGCCGCGTGCTCGCGCGAGGAGCCCTGGCCGTAGGACAGCCCCGCGATGATGACGTTGTGCGCTCCCGAGTCGCGCGACGCGGCCGCCCTGGCCGCGAAGCCGGGGTCAACGCCCTCGAACACGAAGGCCGAGTAGGCCGCGATATTGCTGCGGTACTTCATCCGCGCGCCCGCCGGCATTATGTGGTCGGTCGTTATCTTGTCGCCCAGTTTTATCGCCGCGATACCGGAAAGCCTCTCGGGCAGGGGGGCTGTGGCGGGGGGGCCGCCTATGTTTGGGCCGCGTACTATCGCGACGCTCGCGCGCTCCGACGGCGCGAGGGGCTGGACTATCATCCCGTCGTCCACGATGAAACGCTCGGGGCTGGGCGGCGCCGGCGGCCTTATTCCCAGCTCCGCCTCGAGCTCGAGTCCGCTCGCGATGCGGCCGAGGATGGCCGACGCGGCCGCGGTCTCGGGGCTCACGAGGTAGACCTGGGCGTCGGCCGTTCCCGCGCGGCCCTCGAAGTTGCGGTTGGAGCTGCGCAGGGACACCGCCCCGCTCGCTGGCGCCTGGCCGTTGCCGATGCAGAAGGAGCAGGAGGGCTCCACGAGCCGAGCGCCCACGGCGATGATATCCGCGAGGTGCCCGCCCTTTTCGATATTGAGGAGGACCTGACGCGAGCCCGGCGTCACGACGAGGCTGAGGTCGGGAGGCAGCTTTTGCCCCTTCAGCATGAGGGCTATGGTGGCGAGGTCCCTGTACGAGGAGTTGGTGCAGGATCCTATGCAGACCTGGTCTACTTTGATGTCCCTGAGGCTCCGTACCGGCACGACGTTGCCGGGCGAGTGGGGAGCGGCGGCCAGGGGCTCGAGATTACTCAAATTCATCTCGACCTCCATCGCGTAGTCGGCGTCGGGATCGGGGTAGAGCGCCTGCCAGTCGGCCTCGCGGCCCTGCGAGCGCAGGTACGCGAGTGTCGTCTCGTCGCTCGGGAATATCGAGGTGGTGACGCCGCATTCCGCGCCCATGTTGGTCACCGTCGCGCGCTCGGGCACCGTGAGACCTCTCAAGGCCGGCCCCGTGTACTCGAAGATTCGCCCCACGTTGCCCTTCGTGCCGAATATCTCGAGCATCTTGAGCACGAGGTCCTTGGCGGAGACCCAGGGGCCCAGGGAGCCCGTGAGCAGCACGTGGACGACCTCGGGGCAGGGCAGGTAAAATGACGCTCCGCCCATCGCGAGGGCCACGTCGAGGCCGCCGGCGCCGATGGCCGCCATCCCGATGCCGCCACCCGTCGGCGTGTGGCTGTCTGATCCGAGCAGTGTGGCGCCGGGCCTGCCGAAGCGCTCCAAGTGGACCTGATGGCAGATGCCGTTGCCCGCGCGCGAGAGGCGGATGCCGTATTTCCGCGCGACGGAGAGGAGATAACGGTGATCGTCCGCGTTCTCGAAGCCCATCTGCAGGGTATTATGGTCGATATAGCTGACCGAGAGTTCCGTAGCGAGTCCGTCCAGACCCATGGCCTCGAACTGGAGATAGGCCATGGTTCCCGTCGCGTCCTGGGTCAGGGTCTGGTCGATGCGGATGCCTATCTCGTTGCCGATCTTCCACTCGCCCTCGACGAGGTGGGACTCGAGTATCTTCCGCGTAAGGCTTTTGCCCATGCTGCCTCCGTAGTATACGGGCATAGTGGTAGCAAGAAATTGCATAAAGATGCAAGGCGGAGTACTGCCCGATGCCTCTTCCGGCGATTGATATATCAGCCGGCGCGGGGGGATGCTATAATCCCGAGCACCATGAGCCGCGCCTTCGTCGACGAGGACGCCTCGGCATCCAGCGAGGCCGAGGCTCCCGAGCTCAAGATTCCCATCCCTCCGGGGTCGCGCAACTACCTGACGCCCGAGGGGGCGGAGACCCTGAGCCGCGAGCTCCACGATCTCACGGGGACGGAGCGGCCGCGCATTCTCGCGCTGCTCGCTTCGCGTAACAATTCCGTAGATACGCCCGATCCGGACGAGATCGCGGGGCTCCGCCGCCGCCTCGGGGAAATGGACAGGCGCATCGCCTATCTCTACGCGATGTCCTCGTTGGCCGAGGTGCAGCCTCCTCCGCCCTCCGAGGGCAGGGACCGGGTTAAATTCGGCGCCTCCGTACGCGTCAGGGACGAGGACGGAAAGGATGCCGAATATCGGATCGTCGGCGTGGACGAAGCCGATCCGGCGCGCGGCCTCATCGGCTGGCCCTCGCCGGTCGCCCGTGCACTGATGGGAAGGCAGGCCGGGGAGAAAGCAATCGTCAAACTGCCGTCGGGCCAGCGTGCCCTCACCGTCATTGCCGTGGAATACCGTTGAAACTGGCTCTATCGCCAGCTATCCAAGCCAAGGAGGACAAGCGATGGCCGAAATGACCTGGGGAAGGCGCGATGCGCGAGGCGAATGGCAGCCCGACCCGCTTCCGCAGCCGAGCCCGATCTTCCAGTGGCCCTGGAAGCCGCTAAGGATACTGAAATATCTTTTCGCGCCAGTGGGCTTTCTCTGGCCCTATAACCTCGCGGTCGCTCTCATTTCGGTGATCGTCTGGCTGTACTTCACGCCCAGCCTCGCGACCGCGGCGCATTTCGCGATCGGATGGATAGCTCTGGTCTTCGTTCGCAATGTCGTCCTCGTGACCCTCGTCTCGGGCGGCATGCACCTAAGGCTCTACGGGAGGAGGGGTCAGGGCCTCAAGTTCAAGTACAGCGACAAGTGGCTCGCTACCGAGGACCCGCGGTTTCTCTTCAAGAATCAGACCTGGGACAACGTGTTCTGGAGCCTCACCAGCGGCTGCGTGCTCTGGACCGCCTGGGAGGCGCTGACCCTTTGGCTCTACGCCAACAAGCTCATTCCCTATGTCCATTTCGGCGCCCATCCGATCTACTCCATCCTCCTCATGGTCGTCGTCATCTACCTTCGCCAGATTCATTTCTACTTCGTCCACCGGCTCATCCACTGGAAGCCGCTCTACAAAATCTCGCATTACCTTCACCACAAGAACGTCAACATCGGGCCCTGGTCGGGCCTGTCGATGCATCCGATCGAGCACC
This sequence comes from Rectinemataceae bacterium, assembly GCA_049513895.1. Classification (GTDB taxonomy): domain Bacteria; phylum Spirochaetota; class Spirochaetia; order Treponematales; family Rectinemataceae; genus UBA1306. The sequence goes on from JBEKVO010000004.1 coordinate 112,035, forward strand.
TGCTCTACTTCTCGGGCGTCCTCCTGCATTGGGTAATTCCCTCCGGCCCCATCCACGCCATCTACCACCTCATGCACGCCGGCCTCACCCCGGCCCTCGGGCACACGGGCTTCCACAAATTTGTCGTCGGGAAGGGCGAGAGGGGACCGACAAACGACAACTACTTCCATTACCTGCACCACCGCTGGTTCACGGTCAACTTCGGCAACGAGGCAGTTCCGCTGGACAAGTGGTTCGGAAGCTTCCACGACGGTTCGCCCGAGGCGCAGGCCGCGCTGATGGCTCGGAGGGGCAAGGCCGAGTAGATTCATACGCGAAGAACTTCGTAACCGAGATACCGGGAAAACGCCTCTGCCAGAGCGGGAACCGTGTTCTCCGCGCCGAAGCCCTTCGCATCCACGGGCGTCACGCTCACGTGATGCCGGAAACCGGCATAGCCGATGGTTCTCAGCAGACCTTGGAGGTTCGCGATCCTGGCCACGCCCGCGGAGCCGAAGAATTCCGTCGGGACCGGGTCCTTCGTGAATTCGCCTGAACCAATATAGGTCTTGATTTTTCCCTCTTCGGTAAGCAGGTTCCCGAAAGAAAATGCTCCGGGAGCTATCCGTCCCACGTCGCAACCCCAGCCGCAACCCGATCCGAGGTCCACGGCGAGGATATCGTGGTCGGTAATTCGGCCCTTCTCGCCCATCATTCCCTGCGGCACGGGTCCGCAGTGGAAGAGTATGCACTTGTCCGCCTCGTCGCCGTAGTTGTTGTTCCAGTCGAGGCAGGCGGCCTCGCGGCCGGAGGCGAGGGACAGGGCGTGCATCATGACCGCGCTTCCGACATCCAGTTCGCAGCCGGCCGCCATGCCGCGGTCGTTCATCTCGGAAAGGAGGACGCAGGGGGAAACACCGAGGTTCTTCTGCAGCTCGTTCCAGCAGCGGATCGCGACGCAGTCCAAGGCCTCCTTTTCGATCAAATCGTCCATCACGACGCCGAGCTTCGTAAGGTTTACCAACGCCTCGCCGGGGGCTCCCTTCCAGTCCGCGTAGGCGGAAAGCCGCTCCAATTTCGCCTTGTATTTGCCGCTCGAGGCGCGTACGGCCGAGATCTGCCTGAAGATCCCGGAAAGGTCGTAGGTCTCCATCGCGATTCCGTGGCTCTGGAGTGCGACCTCGTCTATCCTGACCGTCTTGAAGGCGGTAGTGCGGGCTCCGATCGCCCCGACGCGGAGATCCTTCATCCCCGAATGGACGCGGCACAGGCGGTCGAAATAGTCGATATTCCTTTCGAAGGCCTTCGTCCCCGGCCGCACCGTATGGGGCTCCAGGGCCGTGAAGGGGATCCCTCTCTGGTGAAAGACATCCATGATGGACATCTTGCCGCAGAAGGCATCTCGGCGGAGCGCGGGAGCCATCTTGTCCATCTCGTCGGGATAGGCCTGCACCAGTATCGGCACCCGAGCCTCGGCAAGGGCGACAATGGCGCCGTTCTCGTCCCCGAAGTTGGGTAAAGAAAGGATGACGCCGTCGAATTTTCCACGGTTCGCCTGGAGGAAGGAAGCGAATTTAAGACCCTCTTTCCGAGTCTCTATGGCGCCATAGCGTGTCGCCTTTTCGTCCATGAGGATAGTCTCATAGCCGAGTTTCGCGAGGGTTTCCACGAGCTCCGCGCGCGCCTCGCCGAGAAGGGTTTTCGGGAAGAAACCGCGATTTCCCAGATAGATTGCAAATCTCGACTTGCGAACTTGGTACATATTCATCATCTCCCTTTCAATGTCGAGGCTATCCAAGTTTTTTCGTTGAGCCTCGGACGATGAGCTTGGTCGGGATTATCACCGTTTCGTCCAGAAGCTGGTCTCCATGGATGATGCTCAAGAGCATAGCGGCGCTTTTCACGCCCAACTTATACTTGTCGCTGCACACGGTGGTCAGGGCGGGCGTCAGCAGGGAGACGAAATCGATATCGTCGAATCCCACCAGGGAATAGTCCTCGGGAACCCGAATGCCCATCTCCTGGAACATCTTGATCACGCCGAGCATCATGAGGTCGCTGAAGGTAAACACCGCCGAAAAATCGAGCTTCTCGAGGAAGATGCTCTTCATCTCGTTGTACGCCGCCTCCATGCTGGGCTCGCAGATGCGCACGATGGAAGGGTCCGGCTGGATGCCGTTATCCGCAAAGGATGCGAGGTACCCCTCGTACCGATCCTCCGCGCTGGAGATGTACTTCGGCGCGTTGATGAACAGGATGCGGGAGTGACCGAGGCGGATAAGGTGGTCGACGGCCTTGTATGCCCCCTGCCTGTCGTCAAAGAACACGTTCGGAACTTTGTAGTTGGAAAAATGCCGGCCCATCAGGACGAAGGGGACCTTCGTCGACATCAGGATTGAAACGTCCTGGTCCTGGGACTGGGTTGGAGTCATTATTATCCCATCGACTTCCTTTTCCAGGAGCGTCTCGATCGCGCCCCGTTCCCTGGAGTAATCCTCGTTCGTATTGCAGAGAATCAGGGTGTACTTGCTCTGCCAGAGGGTGTTCTGGACTCCTCGCACCACGTGAGCGAAAAAGGGATTGGCATTGTCGGTTATGATCAGTCCGACCGTCCCGGTCTTCGAAGCGCTGAGGGCCGAGCGCGTCCCGTTTTCGTACTCGTATCCCATCTTCCCCGCCGTTTCGATGATCAGATCGCGGGTTTTTTTGTTGACTCCCGGTTTATTCGATAGTGCCTGGGAAACGGTATTCACCGATACGCCGACGCTTATCGCGACGTCTTTCATGCTCGCCTTTTTTTTGGGCCGCATATGATCAGCGATGCCTCCCGAACGAGTCGTCGATTGCCATTATCGATCGATCCGTTTCATTTTCCCTTGATTGGCGAGAACGGCTATAACGATGAATATGCCGGTGATAACTTTTTGCATGAAAGGATAGACGCCGAGCAGGTTGAAGATATTCTGTATCATGGTTATGAAGAATGCACCGCCCATGGCGCCGATGATGCTTCCGTAGCCGCCCATCAGACTTGCGCCGCCTATGACCGAAGAGGCGATTACGTCCAGCTCGAAATCCTGCCCTATCCCCGGATATGAGGAACGGATTCTGGCGCAGAGTATTATCGCCGCCAGCGCCGCCAGGCAACCGTTCAGAAGATAGACGGAAAATTTGTACTTCCGTACGCTTATACCCGCCAATCTGCTCGAAAGCTCGCTGCCGCCGATGGCGAGGAGCCGGACGCCGTATTCCCTTCGCCTTAGCAGATAGTGGAAAAAGATCGCGAAAATAAAAACGATGAAAAGAGGGATCGGAACGCCCGCCACCATCCCGTTGCCTATGTATTCGAATTTTTCCGGGAAATCCCCGATGCTGCCCGGCGTCAGGGCGAAAGCGAACCCGGCACCTATTCCCATCGTTCCGAAGGTGGCGATGAAGGGAGGAACGCTCACCCGGCTCACGAGCAAGCCGTTAAAAGCCCCGATGGCCGCGCCGGATAGGAAGGCGAGAATCAGAGCCGCCCACAGGCTGTTGGTGGAACGCCATGCGACGCCGAACACCGCGCTCGCCAGGGAGACGACGCTTCCGACGGAAAGGTCGATTCCTCCGGTGATTATCACGAGAGTCATGCCGATGGCCATGAGCCCGAAGACGGATGCCTGCCTGGCGATGTTGAGGAAATTCAGCAGGCTCAGGAAATAGGGGGAAAGGAAGGAGAAGAAGGCCGCGAAAACGATGACCCACAGCCATACGCCCAGGAATTTCTCCGCCCTTCGGAGTATCGTGACTAGCGACCGCGCGTGCATGATCATCCGCCCTTCGTTCTGCTTTTTTGCCACTGGTCCAGGATGACTGCGGCGATTATCAGGAACCCGAGGATGGGCTTCATGAACGCGACCGGGATGTCGAGGATGTTGATCCCGTTCTGCACCTCCGCCATGAATATCGCGCCCAGGATGGAGCCGACTATCCCCCCGACGCCTCCCATCAGGGAAGTGCCGCCGATGACCACCGCGCCGATGGCGTACATCTCGTAGCCCATCCCGGCGTCCGGGTGCGCCTGGTTGTTCCGCCCGGACAGGGTGATCGCGGCGATCGCGGCGAAAAGGCCGTTGATCGTATAAACCGCGATCAGGGTCTTTTTTACGTTGATGCCCGAGAATCGCGCGGTTTCCTTGTTGCCGCCTATCGCGAATATCCGCATGCCGAAAGTCGTGCGGGTGAGCACTAGATATCCGATCAGGCCGAGGACGAGCATGATGAGGATCGGGAAGGGTAACCCGAGGACGCGGCCTTGACCTATGAATACGATGGCCTTCGGCAGGCCGTAGGTCGGTATCCCGGAGCTTATGTAGGCGGCCACGCCCCTGGCCACCGTCATCATCCCGAGGGTGGCGATAAAGGGAGGCAGGCCCGCCAGGCTGATGAGGATTCCATTGATGAAGCCGCAGGCGGATCCGACCAGGAGTGCGAGGCCGATGGCCCCGATGAGGGTGACCAGGCTGGAGCTTATGCTGAGCATGGCCGTCGTGTCCCGATAGTACGCTTCGGGTATTATCATCATGGCCATGGCGACGGAAGAGATTCCCATGATGCTTCCGGCCGAAAGGTCTATGCCCCCGTTGCCGGAGACTATGACCGCCGTCATGCTCACGGCAAGGATCCCGATGACCGAGGCCTGGGTTATTATATTGACCAAATTCTTGAAGTCGAGAAAACGATTCGACATGACCGAGAACACCACGCCCACCGCCAGAATCCAGATGACGATCCCGGATTCGGACAGATGGAAGGCCTTCGGCATCCCGATCCTCATCGACGTTTTCCGCGTCTCATCCATGATAGGCGCTATCCCTTTCTGCCCCGAACCCCGACGTTTTTGTAGAGCCGGCTGCGGCGAACGGAAGTATGGATATGATACGGGAGCCCTCGGACCGAAGGCGCCCCGCATCATCCCTTTCTAGAAGGCTACTTTCAGCATCTCGTCCGCATTCTGCGCGGTCACGAGGGAGGTACCGGCATCGATGAACTTCGGCAGGCTTTGGGGATCGATCGTTTTGTTGAATACCCCGATTCCGACCTCCGCCGCCTTCATTCCGATCTTGATGGGGAATTGGGCGATGTCGGCCACGATCTTGCCTTCCTTGATGAGGTTGATGCCGAACTTGGAACCGTCGAAGCTTATGACCTTGATCTTGCCTTCCCTGCCGGCGAGCTTGACGGCCTCGAGGATGCCGCCCACCATCACGTCGGAGCACGAGAAGATCAGATCGACCTGGGGATTGGCCTGCAGCATGTTCTCGGCGGCCTGCATGGCCTTGTCGTTCGCCCAGAATCCGGACTGCGATCCGACGATCTTGATGGAAGATCCCTTTACCACGTTCTCCTTGAAGCCGTTCTTGCGGTCATCGCCGACGCTGCTGCCCGGCGCCCCCTCGACCACGAGGACGTTGCCCTTATTGTTGAGGACCTTCTTCGCGTAGTCGGCCCCCAGGGTCGCGGCCGCGTAGTTGTCCGTGGAGATAAAGGTGACGAAATCGCTTCCCTCGGCGGTCTGGTCCATGCAAACGATGGTAATGCCCGCAGCCTTCGCCTGCTTGAATACCGGCACGACCGCCTTCGAATCAAGTGGACTGATGAGGATGACGTCCACCTTCTGTACTATCAGGTCCTCGATGATGGAAACCATCTTCTGAACCGCGGTCTGCCCGCCGGCCTGGTAGATCGTCGCGTCGGCGCCGAGCTGAATGGCCCTGTCCCTGGCGGCTTCGGCCAGTTTGAGTTGGAACACGTCGCCGGTCAGCGTCTTTACCACGACCGCGACCTTCGCCTTGCGCGGTCCCGCGGCGAATCCGGTCGAAAGGGTGAACACCATAAATACGGCAGCAGCGAGAACGATAAACCAACCCTTCCTTCTCATCCTGAACCTCCTTGATATTGTTTGGTTCTAGGAACCAAAATTTTCGCCTGCCATCGCGTACCGGAGTATCGTGTCTCCGGCGAACTCCTCCTTGCGCAGTTCCTTGACCATCCTGCCCTTGCGCATCACGTAGATACGGTCGCTCATTCCCACGACCTCCTGCAGCTCCGAGGAGATCATCAGTATCGATCCGCCTTGCCTGACTATGTCGTCCATCAGGCCGTAAATTGCAGCCTTGGCGCCGACGTCGATGCCCCGAGTCGGTTCGTCGAAGATAAAGACATCCGGTTTCGCGCAGAGCCACTTCGCCAGCACTACCTTCTGCTGATTGCCCCCGCTCAAGTACCGCAGCTCCTGATTGACCGAGGATACGGAGATATCCAGTTCCTTCACCTTCTCGGCGGTGGTCCTCCTGCGCCTGCGTATTCCGATGAGGCCGTGGTAGGAGAGCCTGGACATGACGACCTGGCAGACGTTTTCCGCGACCGAGCTCAGCGGCACTATTCCCTGCCGCTTCCGATCCTCGGGAAGGAGGCCAACCCCGAGGCGTATCATCCGTGTAGGCCCGTGTTTCCGGACCAGCCTGTTTTTTATAAAGATTTCACCGGCGTCCGTCTTATCGATGCCGAAAATCGCTCGGGCGAGTTCCGTCCTCCCGGCGCCGATGATCCCCGCAATACCCACGATTTCGCCCGCGCGGATGCTGAGGTCGATATTCTCGAGCGCGTTCTTCACCGACAAGCCCTTTACCTCGAGGACGATTTCCCCGGGGGTCACGGGTGTCCGATGGAAAAGAGTGTCGAGCTTCTGCCCGATCATCATTTGGACGAGTTCATCCACCCCTTCCAACTCGCCGACTACGGCGGTTCCCACGGTGGAACCGTCCCTGAGAACCGTGATCCGGTCGCCGATTTCGAAGACCTCGTTCAGCTTATGGGAGATATAGACGATACTTATCCCCTTTGCCGTAAGGTCCCTGAGCACCGAAAAAAGCTTTTGTATCTGGTCGTCCGCCAGGGCCGAGGTAGGCTCGTCGAGAATCAGCACCTGGGGGTCCATGGACAGGGCCTTGGCGATCTCCACCATCTGCTGCTGTGCGACCGAAAGCTCCTCGACCGCCTTGCGAACGTCGATCTTCACTTTCAGGCGCTCGAGCTGTAGGGCTGCTTCTTCCTCCATCCGCGCGGAATCGAGGGACCTGAGGCGCCTCGTTTTCATTTCCTTGCCGAGGAAAATGTTCGCCGCCACGGATAGATTGGGGCAGAGGCTGAACTCCTGGGCAACCAGGCGTACCCCCAGGCTATGGGCCTTCTGGGTGCTGCTGACGCTTACTCTTTTGCCGTTGAATTCGATATGTCCGCTATCCGCCGGGATGGCCCCGCACAGGATTTTCACCAGCGTCGACTTTCCGGCGCCATTTTCACCGAGGAGGACGTGGACTTCCCCCTTCCTGACGTCGAAATCCACGGAATTCAAGACAACGATGTCCTTATTGATTGTCCGGCCATTCACGTCATAGAGACTTTTTGTAATATTTTTAAGGGCAAGGACTGGGCCAATGGCCATGAAGCCTCCCTTAATGAACATCAATTATTTATCGTTACATAACTATTTATCATGAGTTTTCCCAGTTGTCAACAAAAACAAATTAGGCGAAAGGCGATTCCGTTCATTGATCTATCGCTTCCCATTCCTCCTCCGCCACTCTCCCGGCGACATCCCCTCCGCTTCCTTGAAGGCCGCGTGGAATCGTCCCAGCGCGCCGAAGCCCGACTCCTCGGCCACGCGATCCATCGTGTCGTCCGTATCCCTAAGCAAGCGCTTGGCCCGAAAGAGTTTGGTCCTCGCGATCTCCTCGTGGAGGCTTCGTCCCATCGCCGAGCGAAAGCGCGTCTCGAGGGAACGCCGCGATGCCGGGATAATGCCGAGAATATCCGATACGTCGATACCCTCGTGGGCGTGGGCGCGGATGAAGGTGGCCGCGCGGGCGACCAACTCGTCCTCGCTCGTGAAGATCCGCGTCGATTCGCGCTCGACTACATCCTCGGGCGGCACCGAAATGCGCGAGCCTTCGGGAGGGCCGCCGCCCCCGGTTCCGCCTTCCACTATCGCGTCGAGGGCCGCCGCCGCACGGAAGCCTATCGCCTCGCAGTCGAGCATGATGCTCGAGAGGCTGGGCGAGGCCAGCTCGCAGAGGATGTCCTCGTTGTCCACGCCGAGTATCGCGAGGGATTCGGGTATCGCCATACCGAGGCGGCCGGCGAGCTCCGTGGCGCGCAGGCCCGTCGTATCGTTGCAGGCGAAGAGGGCCACGGGCGCTTCGAGCCCGGTGATGAATGCTTCGAGTTCGGCCTCGCCCTCGCCATCGGCCTGGCTCTCCCACCAGGCTAAGGACCGCTCGAAGGCGGGTAGGGCGGCGGACCCGGATCGGCCCCGCTGTGCGCCCCGGAGGGAGAGGCACTTCTCGAATCCGGCTTTCCGCTGCTCGGACCAGAGCGTTCCCGACACGCCCAGGAAGGCGAAGCGCGAGAAACCGCAGCCGAAGAGGTGAAGGGCCGCCTTGTACCCGGTGAGGAAGTCGTCGTTGGTGACGCTACGGAAATGGGGCCGAGTATAGGCGCCCGCGACGTCGACGACGGGCAGGCCGAGGGCCGTGAGAGCGTCGGCGGTGGCGGCGTCCTCGACGCGGGCGAGGATGCCGTCTCCCTCCCATCTGGCGAGGTCGGTGAGGGAGCGGAACATCCAGCCGTAGCCGTAGAGCCGCCATTCGGGTTTGGCCTTCGCATAGCGCACGAGGCCTCGGGCTATTCCGTGCTCGTAATAGTCCGAGAGTTCCATGCAAAGGGCGATTTTGCGCATTTCGAGAGTAAGTATACGCAATTTGAGTATAGTTGGAATAGTAAAACTGGGATAGTCTCTGGTCGAACGCTTAAGAGATACAGGAGGACAACATGGAATACGAGTTTCCGAAGGCCAAGGAGCCGATACCTTCCGCCGGGAAGGACGATCTCATCGTCATCGCGGGCGCGGGCGGCTTTATCGCCGGCAATCTGGCAGCTTACTTTAAAAAGAAGGGCTTCAACAGGATCAGGGCTATAGACAAAAAGCCCATTTACGAATGGTATCAGACCGTCCCCGGCGTCGAGGACCTCAGCCTCGACCTCTCTGTCGAGGCGAATTGCCGCCGCGCCGTCGAGGGCGCCACCGAGGTCTACAATCTCGCGGCGGACATGGGCGGAATGGGCTTTATCGAGACCCACCGCGTCGACTGTCTCCGCTCTATCCTGATCAACACCCACATGGTCGAGGCCGCCTGGCGCGCGGGCGCCAAGCGCTATTTCTACTCCTCCTCGGCCTGCGCCTACAACACCGATCTCCAGAAAGACCCCCACGTCCGCGCCCTCAAGGAGTCCGACGCCTACCCCGCGATGGCCGAGCGCGGCTACGGCTGGGAAAAGCTCGTGTCCGAGATGTTCTGCCAGGAGTATTGGGCCGAGCGAGGCCTCGCCACCTTCATCGCCCGCTTCCACAACGTCTACGGCCCCTTCGGCACCTGGATGGGCGGACGCGAGAAGGCCCCCGCCGCCATCGCGCGCAAGGTCCAGGAAGCGGTAGAGTCCAAGTCAGGCACGATCGACATCTGGGGCGACGGCAGCCAGACCCGCAGCTTCATGTACATCGACGACTGCGTGAAGGGCATCGACATGATCACGCACTGCGACCAACTCGTCGCCACGCCCCTCAACCTCGGCTCCTCCGAGCTCATCGAGATCAACTACCTCGTCACTCTGGCCGAGGAAATCGGCGGCGTGAAGCTGAAGCGGACCTACGATCTGGACGCGCCCAAGGGCGTGGCCGGCCGCAACTCCGACAATACCTTCATCAAGCAGGTGCTCAAGTGGGAGCCCTCGACCCCCTTCAAGGTCGGCCTCGAAAAGACTTACCGCTGGATAGAGACCCAGCGCGCCGCCCGCGCGGCCGGCAAGCGCGTCGTCGACTGACAGACTGCCGGGCTGCCGGACGAGAAGAGGACACGGAGATTTAGGAGACAGGGAGATCACGGAGGAAGAAAGGAAATATAGGGATGAGGATTGAGTGGATTCCCATCCTATTACTATTCTCTGCCTTGCTATATTCCTTCTTTTTTTTCCCCCTCTTCTCCGTGATCTCCTCCCCTCCGTGATCTCCGCGTCGAATTCTCGTCTACTGTTCTTTGAAGTATTGGAGTGAGTAATGAGTAACGACATAGCCGAGGTGATCGGCGGCATACCCTACCGGCTCGCGCTCTGCGGGGGCTGGATAGACCAGCCCTTCGTCTCTGAGCGCAACCCCTCGCCTCCGGGCTCCATGACCGTCGTGGCCGTGGAGCCCGACTTCCGCTTCATGGACTACGCCGGCATGGCGACGAGCACGCGCAAGGTGGCAGCCCGTCTCTGGGGCGGGCGCCTTCCGGACAGGCCGCCGCAGGAGCTCGTGCGCGAGCTCTACGCCGAGGAGAACCGGGGCAAGGCCGAGCCCTCGGGCTCGCAGGACATGGTGGGCCTCGTCTATCCCGGCATAGTCCGGATGGACTTCGACGCCGGAAGCGAGGGCGGGGTCTTCCCCGTCAGGATCGAGTCCTGCGAGGACGCGAGCGTAGTGGCCTGGATCGAGCGGACGATAAAGATCCTGCCGGTCTCCCAGCGGCCGATGGGCTACAATCCCCTCGGCACGAAGAACCTCGAGCCCGGATGGATACGGCGCCTCGGGGAGTCGGGCCGCGACTGCTTCGACTCGATCGTCGCCCGGGATCTCGGCGGCCTTCAGGCTTCGATGACCGAGTGCATGCTGGCCTGGGAGGCGCTTCTTCCGGCGACGCTCCGCCATCCCCTCGTGCAGGTGGACCTCGTGGCCCTCCTCGATTACTACCGGGGCGAGTTCGGCGGCGCGATGTACTCGGGCTGCGGTGGCGGTTATCTCTTTATAGCGACCGACAGGCCGGTACCCGGCTCCTTCGGTTTCCGCGTGCGCAAGTCGGGCGCGTCCAAGGGCGCGGCGTGAGCCGGGTCTACGTCTCGGGCGCCTTCGACGAGGCCGGCTCGCGGCAGATCCGCTTTCTTCAGGAGGCCGCGAGGCTGGGACCGGTCACGCTTTTCCTCTGGCCGGACCAGGCGGTCGCGAGGATACGCGGCAGCCTTCCGAAAATGGGGCTCGCGGAGAGGGTCTATTACTTCGAGGCCCTCTCCTACGTCGACAGGGTCGAGGCGGCTCCACTGGCCCTCGATCCCGACCGGATTGAAGTCGACCCGGGCGACGGTTCGACTGGGGAAGCTGCCGTCTGGGCGCTGAGCCCGGCGATCGGCACAACGGCCGAGGCGCCGAACGCCGTCAAGCTTTCCTGGTGCCGCTCCCGCGGCCTGGAGCTCCGCGAGATTCCCGAGTCCGCCCTGGCGGGCTTTCCCTATGAGGCGCCTCCTTACTCGGCGCCGCGCGCACCCGGGCGCAAGCGCGTCATCGTGACCGGCTGCTACGACTGGCTGCACACGGGCCACCTGCGCTTCTTCGAGGAGGCCTCGGCATACGGCGAGCTCAATGTCGTCATCGGCAGCGACGCCAACGTCAGGCTTCTCAAGGGGGAGGGCCACCCCCTCTTCTCGGAGGCCGAGCGCTCTTACGTTGTCGGCTCCTTTCGCGGCGTCGCGCGCTGCCTCGTCTCGTCGGGGAAGGGCTGGCTCGATGCCGAGCCCGAGATACATGCCCTCGGGATCGAGCGCTATGTCGTGAACGAGGATGGCGACAAGGCCGAAAAGCGGCGCTATTGCGAGGAGAAGGGAATCGAGTATATCGTCCTCAAGCGGACTCCGAAGGAAGGCCTGCCGCGCCGCCGCAGCACCGACCTCCGGGGCTTCTAGCGCTTTGTCATGGAGGCAGCATGCGGTTCGCCTTGATATTGGCCGGCGGTTCGGGGACTCGGCTCTGGCCCCTCTCCCGCGAAGCCCTGCCCAAGCAGCTCGTGCCGCTTCCGGGGGAAAAAAGCCTTCTCGAGGAGGCCTACGCCCGCCTCGAAGGCCTCGTCCCCGAAGAGCGCCGCTTCGTCTGCGGCGCCGAACGGCATCGCGCCGCCTCCCTGGCCCGCGTTCCCGGCCTCGCAGCTCCCGGGGTTTCCGGCATCTCGCGCTACATCGGCGAAAGCGAGGGCCGGGACACCCTGGCCGCTCTCGCCCTGTCCTCTGCCCTCATCGTACGCGAGGATCCCGAGGCGATAATCGCCGTCTTCACCGCCGACCACATTATCAGACCCCTGCCCGATTTTCGCGCCCTCGTCAATCGCGCCTACGCATTCGTCGAGGCTCGGCCCTCCGTTCTCGTCACCTTCGGCGTGACCCCCGATAGGCCTTCGACGGGCTTCGGCTACCTCGAATTGGCCGAAGAGCTCGAACGAGGCGCCGTGCGCCGCGTCGCGCGCTTCAGGGAAAAGCCCGACGCCGCGGACGCTTCGGCATTCGTCGCGGCGGGGCCCGGCCGCTATCTCTGGAACTCGGGCATGTTCCTGTGGCGCGCCTCCCGTTTTCTCGAGCTGGTCGGCCGCTACGAGCCCAGTCTTCTCGCGGCCGTGTCGGCCATAGCCTCCGAGTCCGAAGCCCAGGGTGACCCGGATGGCCATCGCTTCGCTAGAGCCGTCGCTACGGCCTACCCGACGTTTAAGAAGATCAGCGTCGATTACGGTGTCATGGAACCCGCATCTAAAGACCCCGACGTGATCATCGCGGCCCTGCCCCTCGACATCGAGTGGCGGGATATCGGCTCATGGCCCGCCTATGGAGAGCTCCTCCCGCGCGACGAGGCGGGCAATGCCACGCTCGGCGAGACTGCCCTCGTCGAGAGCCGCGGCAACGTCGTGATATCGACCGAGGCGGGGCACCTCGTGGCATGCTTGGGCTGCGAGGACCTCGTCGTGGTGCACACGCCCGACGCGACTCTGGTCTGCCCCAAGGACAGGGCCGACGAGCTCAAGAAACTCTACGCAGCGGCCGCGTCGCGTGAGGGTGGAAAGTATCGTTAAAGGACGAAGCAATCCTTTATTGTCCTTTAGGCTTCCATTCCCTGGCAAGTTTCTGCGCTTCTGATATTTGTTGAGCCGTCATCAGCTTTGCCATATTATCCCGGCGACCGGTTGCATTATCGCTGATTTCCTTTTCTGATGAGGAAGCAGCGAGGTTCAACCACATATGAGCCTGCACGTAGTCCCGGGCAACGCCATAGCCATTCCCGTACATGGACCCGAGCCATAACTGGGCAATTGCCAATCCTTGGTCCGCCGCTTTTTGATACCAGGAAACTGCCTGCGCATAGTCCTTATCCAAACCCTGGCCATTGAAATACATGTTTCCGAGGCTGTACTGCGCTTCGGCCATTCCTTGTTCTGCCGCTTTTTGATAATAGGGGAATTCTCGTGCATAGTCCTTTTTTAGACCCTGGCCATTGTAGTACATGTTTCCGAGGCTGTACTGAGCATCGGCCAAACCCTGGTCCACTGCCTTTTGATACCAGGAAACCGCCTGCGCATAGTCCTTATCCAAGCCCTGGCCATTGTAGTACATATTTCCGAGGCTGCACTGAGCATCGGCTAAACCCTGGTCTGCCGCTTTTTGATACCAAGAAGCCGCCTGTACATAGTCCTGATCCAAGCCCTGGCCATTGTAATACATGTTTCCCAGGTTGTACTGAGCGTCAGGCGATCCCTGGTCCGCCGCTTTTTGATACCAGGTAGCCGCCTGCGCATAGTCCTTATCCAAGCCCTGGCCATTGTAATACATATTCCCTAGGCCGTACTGAGCATCGGATAGTCCCTGGTCCGCCGCCTTTTGATACAAGGAAACCGCCTGCGCATAGTCCTGGTCGACTCCATACCCATTTTCATACAAAAGCCCAAGCAAGAATTGGGCATAAGCCAATCCTTGGTCCGCCGCCTTTTGGCACCAAGAAAATGCCTGTGAATAGTCCTGATGTACGCCCTGGCCATTGTAATAAATACTTCCGAGGTAGAACTGGGCTCCCGAGTCGCCCTGCTCGGCTAAAGGCTGAAAGAGCTGCAGTGCTGTCGCGTAATCGCCCGTATCATAGGCGGCTTTGGCATCATCAAAGGGATCGGCAAAGGAAGGGATTGTAAGCGATAGGGTGAAGGCCAAAGCTAATGGAACGATTTTATGAAGTTTTCTCATTTTCATTCCTCCATTATTCTATTGAATGAATGAAGTAGTCATCAGTAAAGCAGGATTATATTCCTTCTCCCATACCCTGTCAAAGTAGTAGCGCTTTTCCTACTACTTGAGTAGATCTCCGAGCCGGTCCAGAGTTTGGTTTCCGCCTTCGACGGCATGGTACTTTTCCACGGCCGAGTCGCGTTCCACGGCGGTCGGGAACACGAGACGCATCGTGAGGACGGTCATCCCCATCATTTCGTCGAAGGTGACGGTCGTCCGGAACCGTGGGGCTTCGTGGGTGAAGACGAGACGTTTCGGAGGGCGAACCTCCTGGTCCTCGAAGTTCCTCGAGACGGCGAAAAGCTTCTAAGCATAGAAGGCAAAGAAGATCGCAGTCGGGGTGGTTAGGCACTTTGGGGAATAGAGTACCAAGGTTATCGCGGTGTAGAATCCGACTTCAGCAATAGAAGATGGCGCCCTGGGAGGATAGAAACATGGATTTTGACGATAGCGCAAACAAGATACTGGATTCCATCATCGAGACGCGCAGAACTGTCAGGTCATTCAAAGCCGAAATACCTCGCAAGGAGATGATCGAGGCGATCGTTCATGCCGGGCTTTGGGCACCCTTCGCGAGGATGGCAATCACGAGAGAGCAAGATTTTCGCAGATTCTTCATCATAAAAAACGGGAATCCAATCTTGCGTCAAATCAGCGAGCTTATCAAAAAGCAAGCCAAGGTCTCCTTGGAACATTGGGAAAGGCAGATCCTGGAAAAACCGATCCTCAGGGAAAAGGCCGGGAACTACCTGAGGGTAGTGCGCGGTCTGGTTGAAAAGGGTTATCCCGAACTAATGACCTACCCTTGCCTCGTCATTATCGGAGAGCAGATAGGGGTGCCACCCGCGGAACAGCAAAGCCTTGCCCACGTCGTCGAGAATATGTGGCTAAAAGCTACGGCGCTCGGCATTGGTCTGCGGTTGATGTCGGTAATCGAAACCTTGACCGAAAGCGAGGATTTCTGCCGCCTACTCGGGTTCAACCTGGGGGAATACGCCTTTACGGGCTGCATCATAGGCTACGCCGATCAAAACCCGGCGGCGGCTACCCGTCCGCAGGATCGGGAGATCACGAAGTGGCTGTGAAAACCCGATAGTTTTCGGGGCAGCCGCCCGCCGAGAGTCCGCGAAAAACAGGGGGAGAGGTCGCGCCTCAGCGGAGCCCGTAGATACGGATACGCGCCCTTCCATCGAGCCAGCTGCCGACCGTCTTGTACACGAACTCAACCGAGCGGACGTGCCGCTTGCCGCCTTCGAGGTTTATGATCCGCGATCTCGCGCCTTCATCGAAAACCAGGCGAGTGTCGATCTTTTCCCTTTCTCCATTGCCATAGGTTATGACCATGTTGAAAAGTTCTATGTCGTTTCTTTCGACCTTGAAATAGATGGCCCTGAACCAACCGTCATAGTTGCCTATGTCGATCGTCCCTCGTTCGCCCTTAAAAGGGACGTATTGCTCGCCGAGGTATACGCTTCCGTGTGGCATCGATACGCATGAGGCAAGAACGACGATAAGCGCCGCGTACACTAAAACTCGTTTCATTAAGCCCTCCTCGTATCAATGTAAAATCGCTAATACGACAGGGGATGTCAATTGAGGTTTCTCCGCTAAACTGAGTGGAGACCGCCGCCCGCGATAGCGGGCACTACAATCCATTCCACTCGGTCACCGAGCTTCGTCATCCTGCCTGCGCTCTCCGACCCACCGATCTCTTGGTCTCGAAAGAAGATAACTCTTTTTCAGATAATGGAATAGATTTGAATACGATGGCATCCAATTTCACTAGAGCGGTAAAAAATCAGTAACAGTTCTGGTAACAGAAGGACAATACAACAGAGCTCCCCGGCGAGGGTTAGAGATCGGGCTCGACCGGCGGAAGCTGGTAGGGCTAGCTCCGTTTCAAATCCTCGTGGCCCGGTAAACCCGAGGCGGCTTAGGAACCGTTCTATGTCCTCACAGGGCCTTTACAAGGTGGTCCGATTCCGGTGCCTCTACCTCTTTTTGCTGGCTTCCAACGGCATCAACCCTATTTTGACTACACTGGCCGGAGATCCGGCTAGGATTTTCCCGGAAGGACTTCTTATCTTCGTTATTGTGGATATTCAAAGCAAACAAGGAGGACACTTATGAAGATAGTCTTGACGGGGTCTTTAGGCCACATTGGAAGGCCGTTGACGCAGGAACTGGTGCAGAAGGGGCACGACATTACGGTTGTGAGCAGCAAACCGGAAAGAAAGGGGGAGATCGAGGCCATGGGAGCCAAGGCGGCGATCGGCACCATTGAGGACCACGGGTTTCTCTCGGCCACGTTTCAGGGCGCGGACACGGTCTTCATCCTGATTGCCCCTAGTGGTGCCTACACCGATCCCCAGCTCGACGTGGACAAGAAGTTCCGCCAAATCGGCGAGACCTGCGTCGAAGCCATAGAAACGTCAGGGGTGAAGCGCGTGGTTTACCTGAGCAGTATCGGCGCCGACTTGGAGACCGGCTCGGGGCTCCTCCGTTTTCACCACGCGATGGAGGCCCTCCTGGACCGGCTTCGCCAGGTCGCGATCACCTTCGTGCGGCCAACCGGATTCTATAACAATCTTTACGGCTATTTGCAGATGATCAAAACCCAGGGAGTGATCGCCGCCAACTACGGCGAGGAGGATAAGGTGGAATGGGTTTCGCCTAGCGACATCGCGACGGTCGTCGCCGAAGAGTTGGAAGCGCTTCTTGCGGGCGGAGCCCAGGCAGGAGCCAGAAAGGTGCGGTACGCGGCGAGCGACGAGCTCACGTGTAGCCAAATGGCCTGGATTTTGGGGGAAGCCATCGGAAAGCCCGACCTGAAGTGGGTGATTATTCCCGGCGAACGGATGAAGGAGGGTCTGGTTGCCGCCGGACTGAAACCGTTCATTGCCGACGGTATGGTGGAGATGTACGCCAGTCGTCACAGCGGCCGGTTGTCCGAGGACTACTACCGCAACAGGCCGGTTCTGGGCCGAGTGAAGATGACGGATTTTGCCAAGGAATTCACCGCCGCTTACAATCGAACCTAGGTATAGTAATTGAACCGGGTCGATGCAGATTTTGAGCTGCACTATATCCGACACTATGGGCCAGCGGCTTTGGAGGGTTGAAAGATGAATCCTAAGGTAGATGCATTTTTAGCCAAAGAAAAGAAGTGGCAGGAAGAATTCAAGAAGCTGCGACAGATCATTCTTGACTGCCAGCTGACCGAAGAACTGAAGTGGGGTCAACCCTGCTATGCGCTTGATGGAAATAACATAGTGCTGATGCATGGATTCAAAGAATATTGTGCGCTGCTGTTTATGAAGGGCGCCTTGCTGAAGGATGCCAAAGGTGTTCTAATACAACAAACTGAAAATGTTCAATCGGCGCGCCAGATTCGGTTCACAAATGTTCAAGAAATAAACAGAATGGAAAAGACATTGAAATCCTATATTCATGAAGCCATCGAAGTTGAAAAAGCCGGTTTGAAGGTTGAACTCAAAAAGACTACAGATTTCAAGGTCCCGGAAGAATTTCAAAGCAAACTGG
>JBEKVO010000005.1:0-116230 GCA_049513895.1 Rectinemataceae bacterium
CAGAGTGCGGTGTCGCGGATAAGAAAAGAGAAGAAGAAGAGAAAAGAACGTGGCTCCCCTGGCCACCTATCAGTCTAGTGCACCCTCCCGTCGCGCTCAACTGCGTGCCGGGGAATTACTGGATCTGAGGGCCGCGGCCCTGTCGAGGAGTCCGGGTTTGTAAAGGGTAGTCCTGTTCCTGCCGCCGGATTTGGAGAGGTAGAGGGCTTTGTCGGCGAACTCGATGTAGGCTTCGGGTCCGACGACCGGATCGGGACCGATGAGGCAGCAGCCGAGGCTCGCCGTGACCGAGAGGTTTTCCGATTTGTAGGGGACGGCCATATCCTCGATCGCAATCCGAATTCTCTCGGCCATCTCCATGAGCCTCTTCCTGTCGCATTCGAGCGCGAGCACGCAGAACTCCTCTCCCCCGAATCGCGATGCGACGTCCTCGGCCCTCACGGTGCGTTTTATCGCCACCGCGAGCGCGTTGAGGATCTCGTCGCCCGCGAGGTGGCCCCAGAGGTCGTTGAATTTCTTGAAGTGGTCGATGTCCAGCATGATGATACCGGCCGAAGAACCGTGCCGCGTAATGTGCGCGATCTCCTGCTCGAGCCTTTGCCTGAAATAGACGTGATTGTAGAGGCCCGTCTTGGCGTCGGTTATCGAGCTCTCGTGGTGGAGGTTGTTCTGTATGCCTATCGATAGGAAGCGCATGAATTTGTCCACGTACATCCTCTCGACCTCGGTAAGGGGCGTACCGACGACTTTGCGGCCGAGTACGGCGATGCCGAAAGGGCCCCCGATGCCGCACAGAGGGAAGAGCAGCTCGGGATCGAAGCCACGGAGCGCCTCGTCGATCGGTCCTTGAGCCGCGAAGCTCTCGTAGGAGACGGGGAAGGGTGAATTGAGGAAATATTCCTTTATCCGCGCATAGGTCGATTCGGGGATTCGCATTTCACTGGGCTTGAGGTTGACGAAGCAATATTGCGTGAGGACGTCGCCTCGCGGCTGTTCGATCAGGATAACGAGATGGGCAGGAATTAACAGTTCGAGAATTCGAACGATGACGAAATTCATCATCGCGGCCACGGAATTGAGTGTGAAGAGGGAAGCCGCGTCGTTTACGAGGGCGTCGAGTACTCGGTTCTCGTTGCGGAGCAGGGCGAAATTGTCGAGGGCGCCCGTCCTTTGGAGGTAATTGAACTGGCTGAGAAAGGCGTCATCGACCTTATGGCCGGCGGATTCCGATTCCACAAATACAGTATATGCGATAGATCGTCTTTTTCCACTACCAAATAACGGTCATGGCGTACGGGGCCGCCCAAGAAGCCGGCTCTGCTTCTTGGACGGCCTCTCGGAAGGTTCATCCCTTTGTTATCAGCTTTACCAGGGAGTCGACCGTGAAACCCAAGTGCTTGGCTACGTCGTCGCCGGGACCCGACTCGCCGAATCTCTCGATGGAGAAGATGTCCTCGGGCTTGGCGATGCTCTGCCAACCCATCGCGATCCCCGCCTCCGCGACCACGACGCGGATTCCCGGCGGCAATATCACGTCGCGTATGGGCTTGGGCTGGGCCAGAAAGAGCTCGCGGCTCGGCATCGATACCAGCCGAACGCCGGCGCAGGCCGCCGGATTGCCGAGCTTGTCCACGGCTGCCAAGGCCAGAGAGACTTCGGAGCCAGTGGCGACGACGACCGTATCGGGTGTGGCCTCCGTATTTTTCGCGACGTAGGCGCCGAGACCCATCGAAAGGGGCCACTCGGGATCGGCCTTCTCGAATACGGGAAGATTCTGCCTGCTGAGGGCGAGTACGGTCGGTCCGTCGGTCCGTTCCATGGCCATGCGCCAGGCGACCGCCGTCTCCTCGGCGTCGGCGGGCCTGAGAACCCGGACGTTGGGTATCGCTCGAAGGCTCGCAAGATGCTCGACCGGCTGGTGGGTGGGTCCGTCTTCGCCAACATAAATAGAGTCATGCGTGAGAATGTAGATTACCGGCTGCTTCATTAAGGCGGCGAGACGCAGGGCGGGGCGGAGGTAGTCGGCGAAGACGAGGAAGGTGGCGACGAAGGGCCTGAGACCCCCATGGAGGGCGATGCCGTTGGCGATCGCGGCCATCCCGAACTCGCGGATGCCGAAGTGTATGTAGCGTCCGACGCGGTTGGCGGGGCCGTATACTCCTCCCTCGGGGAGGGCGCTGACATTGGGGCCGGTCAGATCGGCCGAACCGCCGACAAGGTTGGTCCAAGACTTGGAGACGGCGGCGAGGCACTTGCCGGAGGCGTTGCGGGTCGCCACCTTCTCGCCCTTGGCGAAGGCTGGCAGGTCGAGGGGCTTGCGGCTCTTGCCGGCGAGGTAGTCCTCCAGCTCGGCCGCGAGGGCGGGCTCCTCGGCCTTCCATGCCGCATACTCGGCCTTCCATGCCGCGTGCGCTTTTGCGAGCTCGACCCTGCGTTTCTCGTAGAACTTGTAGGCGGCGGGGTCCACCCAGAACTTCTCGCCGGCCGGCGCGCCGATGGCGGCCTTGGTTTTCGCGAGCTCATCCTCCCCGAGGGCCGAGCCGTGTACGGCCGCGGTGCCCTGCTTGGTGGGAGCGCCCTTGCCGATCACGCTCTTTAGGATTATCAGGCTGGGGCGATCGGCATCGGCCTTGGCCTGGGCGACGAGGCGCTCGAGGCCCGGGAAGTCGTACATATCGCCGCGCAGCACCTGCCAGCCGTAGGCCTCATAGCGCTTGCCCGTGTCCTCGGTGAAGGCGAGGTCGGTGGGGCCGTCTATCGTGATCTTGTTGGAGTCGTAGAAGACTATGAGTTTGCCCAGCTTGAGGTGGCCGGCGAGGGAGGATGCCTCGGCCGAGACGCCCTCTTCGAGGCAACCGTCGCCCGCGAGAACGTAGGTGAAGTGGTCGACGACCTTGCGCTTGGCGGTATTAAAGCGGGCGGCGAGCATGCTCTCGGAGATAGCCATGCCGACGGCGGTCGCGAGGCCCTGCCCGAGCGGGCCGGTGGTGGTCTCGACGCCGGGCGCGAGGCCGAACTCGGGGTGGCCCGCGCATTTGCTGCCGACCTTACGGAAGGTCTTTATATCGCCGAGGCCGATGTCATAGCCCGCGAGATGGAGATGGGCGTAGAGGAACATCGAGCCATGCCCGGCGGAAAGGACGAATCGATCGCGATCCATCCACGAAGGGTCGGCGGGGTCGTGCTTTAGAGTTTGGCCATAGAGGAAGGCGCCGAGCTCGGCGCAGCCCAGGGGGAGGCCGGGGTGGCCCGAGTTGGCTTCCTGGATGGCGTCCATGGCGAGGACCCTTGCGCTCAGGGCCACTTTTTCGAGGGATTGGATATCCATATCAGCTCCTCAAACGTAATGTGTGCACAGCGGGATAATACCCGCTATGCAGATTACACGCTTTACGGCATCTTCTCAACTGGAGGCTGGAATGGCGAGACGGGTTCCGACGAGTTCCGGAAAGATCGAATCGGGAGGTCTGCGTGCTCTCCTCATCCGCTCGCCCCGGCGCACGGTTTCCTTGCAGATCAATCCCGACCTCTCCCTCGTGATGAAGGCCCCCTCGGACACGCCCGAACCTTTCCTTCGCGATTTCCTCGAGCGCCGACGCCTCTGGGTGGAGCGCCACCTCATTCGCATGGCGCGTATTAAGGCCGCCGCTCCCGCCTGGGAAGGCGGGGGGCGGGTGCCTTTCCTGGGCGGCGAGCTGGTTCTGCGCGTCGAACGCGGCCTTCGTGCCCGGGCGAGGCTATCCGGGGCCGAGGTGATCGTTACGGCACGCGAACCGGGCGACGCGGATGAAGTGCGCGCGACCGTCGAGCGCCTATTCGCTCGGGAGGCAGCTGCTCGCCTTCCCGCCATGCTCGACGCCTGCCTCGCGCGCGCCGCGCGGCGGCGCGCGCGGCGCGGAGCGCCTCGCGAATTCCCCCGCCCCGAGCTCCGCGTCCGCACCATGCGCTCGCGCTGGGGCAGCTGCGACGCGAAGGCGGGCGTCATCACCCTCAATGCCCGTCTCCTGCGCTTTCGGCCCGAGGTCATCGAATGCGTCATCATGCACGAGCTCGCCCACTTGAAGTATCGCAAGCACGGCCAGCGCTTCTATGCGCTCTTGGTCGAGCTCTGCCCAGAGTATGAGCGGCTGCAGGGGGAGCTGGCGGAAGTGTATTTGGAGTAGCCTTCGACCAAGCGTATTCTCATCTCCCGCCGCCGGCCGCGTTTTTCGCCAATTCTGCCTCGATCCGCTTCGCGACCTCTATCCCCATGCCTCCCGCCTTAGCTATCCCCTCGATGCCGGCCGCTGCTATGAGTTCCAGCGAACCGAGTTCGCGCATGAGCCGGCGTGCACGGACGGGTCCGACTCCCTCGATATCCTCGAGGACGCCGAAACGCAGGTCGGTGGCGCGAAGCTTCTGGTTCAACGCGGTGGCGAAGCGGTGGGTCTCGTCGCGGACCGCGACGAGGACGCGAAGGGCGGGCGAGTCCTTTGGCAGGACCACGGGACCGCTCCTGCCGGGTAGGTATATCTCCTCGTTCTGCTTGGCCAAGCCCGCCAGGTCGGAGTCGACGCCCAGGGCCTCGAGGACCTCCTTGGCCGCGGATACCTGGCCGGCGCCGCCGTCGATGAGGACGAGGTCGGGTAGGTCGAGGCCCTCGTTGACGAGGCGCGTGTAACGCCTCGCGACGGCTTCGCGCACGGCGCCGAAGTCGTCAATCGCGCCCCCTAGGCTGCGGATCTTGAAATAACGGTAGTTCTTCTTATCGGGGACGCCGTTCTTGAAGCTGATCAGCGAAGCGACGGTGTGCTTTCCGGAAAGCTGGGCGATGTCGAAGCCCTCGATTCGAGCGGGGAGGGACGAAAGGCCGAGAGCCTTCCGCAGCTCCTCGAGGGCGGGAATGTCGCCCATCTCGCGGCGGCGCTTGGCGAGGTCCTCCGCCGCGTTATGCGCCGCCAGATTCATGGCCGCCTCGTGGAGCCGCCCCTCCGGGAGGGCGAAGATCGTCCTTGTCCCGAGCTCTCGTACGAAGTACTCGCCGATCACGTCGAGGCCCGCGAGGCCGTTGGCGTCGCCGTCGGCGGATGGGCTCTTCATCAAAAAGACCTTTCCGGGAGGAAGGCGGTCGCTTCCGTAGTAGCTCATCAGGAAGCCCTGGAGAGCCTCGTCCTCGGTAGCGTAGAGCTTGCCCCGGAAGAGGTCGCGACCGGTGAGCTTGCCGTCGCGCATCTGGAAGACGACGTAACAGACGAGGTCGCCGTCGGCGGCCCAGGCGATATAGTCGCGCGCCTCGGGGTCGTAGTCGACCGCGCTCGAGCGGCCGGCGAAGAGCTCGATGGCCGTTACGGAGTCGCGGAGCCTGGCCGCATCCTCGAAGCGCAAGGCCGCCGATGCCTCGGCCATCTTGCCGCGCAGCTCGGCGAGAAGGACGTCGGTCTCGCCCGCGAGGAGCTTCTTGATCTCCTCGACGTACTCGGAATAGGCCTCCTTCGTTATCTTGCCCGCGCAGGGGCCCGAGCAGCGGCCGATGTGATAGTACATGCAGGGGCTCGCCCGCTTGCGCATCACGGCGCAGCGACGGAGGGGAAAAAGTTTCTTTATCAGGTCGAGGTAGACGTCGACGGTTTCCGCGCTCGGGAAAGGACCGAAGTAGAGACTGCCGTCTCGGATGATGCGCCGCGTGCGGAAGACGCGAGGGTACTCCTCGTTGGTGATGCGCACGCTCGGGTAGGTCTTGCCGTCCTTGAGGTTTATGTTGTACTTGGGCGTATGCGCCTTGATCAGCGTGTTCTCGAGAAGCAGCGCCTCGTATTCGCTCGCGGCGATGATCCACTCTATGGACTCGATTCGCGAGACGAGATGGCGGGTTTTCACGTCCTTCCTTCCGGAGAAATAAGAGGAAAGGCGATTGCGCAGTACCTTGGCCTTGCCGACGTAGATGATCTCCCCGTCGGACGAGCGCATAATATAGACGCCGGGGGATTCCGGGGCCTGTCTTGCGAGAGCCCTGAAGCGGGCGAGTCTCGGGTCTCGGGGCTTCCCGCCCGCTTTAGTATCGTCCATACTGTACGATAATAAATGTACGGTAGAATGAACTATAAGGGAATATCCCTCCTGGCCATTTGCATGCTCGCGGCCATCCCGGCCAGCGCGCTGGAAGAGCGGATAAAGCTCTTTCCAGGTTCGACGACTGCCTCCACGACTTCTCTGTCCGGATTATCGGGCGCGGCGCGCGCCATCGGCGATTGGATAGTCGATGGCGCCGTTCTCCGCCGGGGTTTTAAGAATGGGATGGAGTATGTTATCGCCGACGAGGCCTACAAGCCCGATCCTTCGGTCGATCTCCTCCTTCATTTCGACGCGTTGTCCGGCTCAGACGAGACGGGGAACTGGGGCGTCAGCGCGGGACCTTCCTTCGCGATAGACAAGGCGAAAGCCCTCCTTGGCGAGGGTTCGGGTTCCTTTCGCGGTCCCGGCTCGGCGATATCGCTGAGCCCGAAGGCCGGCTCGGTCTTCGGTATGAACTCGAGTTTCCGCGATTTTTCCATCGAATTCTGGCTGTTCCCGGCCAACGCGGATAACGGCGAAGTCATCCTGCTATGGCGCTCCCTCCGCAAGCTCCCCTCGGGTGTTCTCCCCCAGCAGCTCTCGTGCGTCGTATCGGGCGGCAGGCTTTCCTGGTCCTTCGCGGGGTTTTTCGCCCGCCCAAGCGCAACGAAAGGAGGGGACGCGGACTCGAGGATGGAACTCAGGGCGCGCGCGCCTCTCGTACCGCGCGTCTGGTCGCATCACCTCCTGCGCTTCGACGGCGACACCGGTCTCATCGAGTACCTGGTCGACGGGCGGCCGGAGGCCGCGACCTACGCCACGGCCACGGGTCGCGAGGGCGGGACGGTCTTCGAGCCCTCCGTTGGCTCCGCCGCCCCTCTCGAGTTCTGCCCTGAGTACTCGGGGCTCGCCGACGAGCTCAGGCTCAGCCGCCGTTTCGTCGAAGAGCCTTCGCTACGGCCATTCGGCCGCGATCCCTCGCTCGTCGTGTCGCCGGTGACCGACTTTGGATTCGGAAACAGCCGTCTCACGGCCGTCGATGCCGAGTATAAGGCGCCCGGAAACGCGAGCCTCGAGTTCGCCTATCGCATCGCCGATTCATGGGCGGGTTGGCGCTCCGACTCGCCGGCCTGGATTCCGCTAAGGATCGGAGAGGCCCTGCCCGAGTCGGCGAGGGGTCGATACGCGCAGGTCAAGGTCGAGCTTTACTCCGACGGCACGGGGCGCTTCACGCCTTCTCTCTCTTCGATTACGCTTCGCTTCATAGCGGACCTCCCGCCCCCGCCCCCCGCGAGAATAGTGGCCGTTCCCAAGGACGGCGCCATCGAGCTTCATTGGACGAGGGTTCCCGAAGCCGACCTCGCGGGCTACCTCGTATATTACGGTGAGCGGCCGGGCGAATACTTCGGTACCGGCGCCGACCAGGGCCCGAGTCCCATCGACGCCGGAAACACGACTACCTTGACGATTACGGGCGTCCCCAACGGGAGGCTCCTCTACTTCGTCGTCGCCGCCTATGACGCGGCGCCCGACCCCGACGCGGGGTACCCCAGCGCGACGCGAGACCGCGCCGCATCGCGGGCGGGCGAGTTCTCGCCTGAGACATCAGCCCGGCCCTCGAGGACCGCCAGATGAGCATTGCCCAGCAGAAGAACAAGAGGACCCACCTGGACTGGGCCCTATTGGCCCTTAAGCTTCGCGACTTCGAGACGGCCGAGCACCATGCCCGCGCCTGTCTCATCGAGTCGCCCGAGTCCGACGAGGCGCGCATCGCCCTCGGCTCGGTCTACCTTCGTACCGACAGGGCGGCCGACGCCCTATCGGCCTTCTCCAGCGTTCTGGCCCGGAAACCCGCCCACGTCGAGGCCCTTCTGAATGTGGGCGCGGCCTACCTTCGCCTGGGCAAGGCCAAGGACGCGATAGGCGCCCTCGAGCGCGCCCTCACCGTCGAGCCCTCCAATGCCGAGGTATTCTTCACCCTCGGCAACGCGCACAGGCAGATGGGCAACCTCAATATGGCGGAGATGGCCTACTCGAAGGCCATCGAGTTCGACCCGGAGCACGTGCTCGCCTACAACAATCTCGGCGCGGTGTACCGGGCCATGGGCGATCCCGAGAAGGCGGTTCGCGTCTTCTGGAAGGGCCTCCAGGTCGATCCGAATTATCCCTCCTTCCACTACAATCTCGGATTCGCCTACGATGCCATGGGCAAGCACGAAGAGGCTCTCGGAGAGTACGAGCAGGCGGTGAAGGCCCGGCCCGGCTGGGTCGAGGCGATGAACAGATACGGCCTCTCCCTGCTCATGACCGGCAAGCACAAACGCGCGATCGACCAGTTTCAGCAAGTGCTCTCGGTCGATCCGCTCAACGCGGAGGCCCGTAACAATATAGGTCTCGTCTATTCCGACGAAAACAGGATCGACGATGCGCTGCGCTGGTTCCGGCAGGCCATGGAGGCCGACCCGGGCTTCGTTAAGGCCGCGCTCAACATCGAACAGCTCCTGGAAAAATCGGGCCGCTGGGACGCGGCTCTGCAGGAAATCACGCGCCTGGTCGAGATGATGCCGGAAAACGCCGATCTTCGCGTTCGCCTCGCCTCCCTCTATTCCAATCTCGGCCGGAACGACGATGCCAGGGCGGCGCTCGAGGAAGTCCTGCGTAAAACGCCCGATGACCTCAAGGCGCTCAAGCCCTACGCCTCCATCCTGGAGAGGCTCGGCGAATCCGAGCGCGCGCGGAAGGTGTACGAGAAGATCCTGCGCCTCGATCCGAAAGACGTCGGTTTCAGGGTGGAACTCGCGCGACTGGCCGCGGCTCGAGGCGACTTCGGACGGGCGGAGTCGGAGCTCATCGGGTACCTTCGCGCGAGGCCGGGCGACAAGAAGGCCCGGCTCGAGCTGGCCAAGGTTCGGGCGGGGAAAGGCGACTGGCCAGGCGCTAAGGCCACCCTCGTCGAGCTCGAGCGCGACTTCCCCAACGACGCGGAGGTACAGCTCGAGTTATCGGCCGCATATTCCGTTCTGGGCGAGAAGAATAAGTCCGTAACGGCCGCCGAAAGACTCGTCACTCTCCGGGGCTCGGCGGGCGAAGAGGACCCGAACGCACTCCTCGCGAGCCTCGACGTCCTTGAGGGAGCCGTGAAGAGCTACTCCACCGAGGTGCGCGATGCCTGGGACAGGAATATTCGCGTCCTGCGCTCTTCCCTTTCGAGCGATCGCGATAGTGATCGCTCGCGCGACGCCGGAGCTGCCCCCGCAGCTGAGGATGCCGAACTTCTCATGCCCTTCGCGTCAGGCCACGCCCTCGACCCGATTCCCGTCGACGAGCAGGAAGAGCTGCTCTTTCTCGATGAGCGTGAGGAAGATTTGAGGGCCGATCCCCTCGATGAGGTTGAAGAGCCGTCTTTCGAGGAAGAGGACGAGGATATTGACGAGCGCAAGCACGAGCTCGCCGGCCTCATCGAGGGAGGCGGTGGGGATTCGGGCGAGGGCGGAGGGAATGCCCCGGGCCAGAACCCGAGGGCTCCCGAGAAATCGCAGGATACATCGCCGAGCATTCCACCGCAATATCCACCGCAGCCCCCTCAGCAGCCACAACCGCCCTATCCACCACAGTATCCACCGCAGTACCCGCCCCAGTACCCACCCCAGTATCAACCCCAGTATCAACCCCAGTATCAACCACCAGCTCCCCCACAGTATCAAGCGCCGTCCCAGTCTCAGACTCCTCGTTCTCCATTGCCTCGGCCTGCGGAGGAACCCGTGGAGGAAGAGATTGAGGAGATGGAGCCGATCGAAGGGGCATCCGGCCATATCGAAGATGTGCCGGAGCCCGAGGAGCCGCAGAAGGACGAAATACCAAGCGGCACGGAACCGGGATCTTCCACGGAGGGCCCTACGGAGGCCTCTGACGGGGGGGAGTCCGAGCCCATCGTGGAGCCCGAGGCCGACGGCGAGATCGCCGATGACGCGATGGGCGACATCGCATTGCCCGAAGAAGCGGTCCCCGGTGCTCTCGAGCTCGATGATGAACCAGAGGATATCTGGGGCGACGAGAAGCCCGAAACGGAAAATCCGCGATTCGAGGACGAACCGGCCGCTCCGTCTGGGGCCGCCGAGTCTGCACCCGCGCCCGAGTCCCGGTCCGATCCGGGCACGGAGTCCGGGGATGGAGAGAAATCCGGGGAGCTGGAAGAGCCCGCTGGGTCCGAAGAGGGCGAAGAGCCGCTGCTCGGCGAGCCCACGGCGCGGCTGCTCGAGTATTTGAAAGGCCTGGCCGACGAATTGCCTCCCGAGAAAAAGGAAGAGTTCGACGTATTGGGACTCAAGGAAAAGTTAGACGATCTCATCGGCAAGATTAAAGGCGAGGCGGAGCGTTCCAAAGAGCCGCCGCCCGTCCTGCAACGGGAGAGCGGATACGGCCTTCTCTCTTCGGGCGAGTCCCTTCGGGTTTCCGATCCGCGGCGCTCGGCGCTGGGCCGGCGTTCGGGAACCGAGCGCCGCAGGGACGAGAGGCGAAAATCGAACGAGCGGCGCGATAGCGCGGATCGGCGAGCGGGCGAGAGGCGCGGACCCGTGCCGGAGATCAAGCTCGGTGAACGCATACGCAGGGAGGCGGCGCCGGTAAAGGTCGCGCCCGATGGGACACCGACAGAGATCGCCGGTATCGCGATCTCGCCTCGCATGGCGAAGCTCATCCAGTTAATGCGACAGGAGAAAAAAAATGGCAGATAGCGACAGCGCGCGTCGAGTGCGAGAATATGTTGGCGGGATGCCGAGCCTCCCCACGACGGTCTCGAAAGTGCTCGATGTGTGCAACAATCCGAAGACAAGTCCGATCGACCTCGACCGGGTCATACAGCTCGATCCCGTGCTCATGGGCCGCGTGCTCAAGCTGATAAACTCGGCCTATTACAGCCTGGGCTCGCAGGTGACCAGCCTGGTGCGCGCGATAATCATGCTCGGCGTGAATACGGTCAAGAACTTGGCGCTCTCCAGCGCCGTCCTCGGAAACGTATCGAGCAAGAAGGACTTCCGCGCGCTCAGCATGGAAGGCTTCTGGCGGCACTCCCTCTGCGTGGGCGTCACCGCCAAGCTCCTCGCGAAGCAGCGAGGCATAGACGCGAAGGGACTGGAAGAGTACTTCGCCGCCGGCCTCCTCCACGACATCGGGAAGATACCGCTCAACACCGCCCTGGCCGACGAGTACGTTCGCACGATGTCGCTCGCCGACCTGGAGCGGATCTCGCTCGTCGCGGCGGAGCGTCGGGGGCTCGGGATAGATCACTGCGAGGCGGGCGGCGTGGTCGCCGAGAACTGGAAGCTCACCGGCGCGATAGCCGACACCGTTCTCTGGCATCACGACCTCGAGGGCTACTCGGGAGAGTACGGCGACGTGCTCAGGACCGTCGCCGTGGCCAATTTTTTCGCCAACCGCGAGGGGATAGGCTTCTCGGGCAATCGCTACCCGGACAAAGTGTCGCCCGAGACCTACGGCCTCCTCGACATCGAGAAGTCCACCCTCGAAGATCTGGAGGAACCCGTAAACGCCGAAATCGAGAAGGCCAAGATATTCCTGAAGCTTGGAGGCTGAAATGTTCACCGTGACGATATGGGGCGACCGCGGCTCGATGCCGACTCCAGGGCCCGACACCGCCCTTTTCGGCGGCAATACGGCCTGCATCGAGGTGCGCTGCGGCGAACGCCTCATCATCATCGATGCCGGCTCGGGCATACGGCCCCTCGGCGAGAAGCTCATGCGCGAGGACATCAAGAAGGGGCCGATCTCGGCCGATATCTTCATAACTCACACGCACTGGGATCACATCATGGGCTTCCCCATGTTCACGCCCATCTACGTACCGGGAACCAAGCTCCACCTGCGAGGGCCCATAAGCTACGAGGACGACAGTCTCGAGAAGGTCATCGGCACCCAACTTTCGTACCGGTATTGGCCCGTGAGGCAGGATGAGCTCGCGGCCAAGATCGAGTACGAGCAGATCAAGGAGACGACGATTGACCTGGGAGACGGCATTTTCGTTACGACGAAATACCTCAACCATCCCATCCTCTGTCTGGGCTACCGCTTCGAGTATGAGGGCAGGTCCTTCGTTACCGTCTACGACACCGAGCCGTTTCGCAACGTCTTCCCGACCGATCCGGCCGATCCGAACTACGACGAAGACGCCGCGCGCGAAGGCGAGGAAGCCACCATCGAGGAGAACGAGAAAGTCCTGCGCTTCTTCGCGGGCGCCGACCTTCTCGTCCACGATACGCAGTACAGCGCCAAGGAGTACCTGAAAAACAAGATAGGTTTCGGCCATTCCTCCTACGAATACGCCATCAATGCCTGTCACAAGGCCCATGTGAAGCGCCTCGTGATGTTCCACCATGATCCCAACCGGACCGACGCCGAGCTCCAGGAGCTCGAGCTTTTTTATCAAGGGAAAGTGCGGGGTAAGACCCCCCTCGAAATCGAAATGGCCCGCGAGGGGCGCAACTTCGTGGTATAAGGACCCTAAAGGAGCGGCCGCTTGACCGTTAAGGCCCCCTGTGTGGATACTGGAGCGAATGAGTAGAAGCAAAAAAGCCCCTGCATCGAAGGCGCGGGAACAGAAACCGAAAAACGGCGCGAATGCCTATGCCGGCGCGGCTCGAGCCCTGCCGGTTCTGGCCCTCGCGTGGATCGGACTTCTGATAGTCACTGCCGTAGCCACCCTATGTCCCACTTTTACGGTTTATTACGCCGTCTACATCGCCGTCACGCTCGGCTTGGCGGCCGGGGCCCTTGCCTTCCTTAGAGCGATCTACCGCAAGGGAAAAACCTCCCTTCACCCCGCTTTCAAGAAATATCTCGGCTACTCCCTTGTTCTGCATTATGCCGCCGCGGCCCTGCCCCGAGTCGATTGGGCGGGCGATGGACTGATCGGACAGGGTCGCGTCGCCTACATGTTCGTCCTCGCCTTGTTCTGCCTCGCCGCGGGCCTTGCCCTCTTCGTCGCCTCAGGCAGGCCCGCCGTCTACGCCGCCCTCGGCCTTATCGATGAAGCCGAGGTCCGCGACAAGGCGCTGCGAAAGAAGCGCTTCGCCCTGGGCCGCAAGAAGGGCTTCCTCCACGCCTCCCTCGAGTGGGTCGACGCCCTCGGCTTCGCCGCGATACTCGTCATTCTCATCAACAGCTTCGTTTTCCAGCTCTACGAGATTCCCTCCGAGTCGATGGTTCCCGCCTTCCTCAAGAAGGACAGGCCCTTCACCTCTAAACTCACCGCGGGGCCGCGCGTTCCCCTGACCGACTGGCGCCTGCCCTTCCTCAAGCTGCCCAAGCGGGGCGATATAATAACCCTCGCCAATCCTCGCTATCCCGAAAACCGGAGCGTCAATCTCAAGAAATACCTCTCCCAGCTCGTTTCCATGGTCACCTTCACCGCGGTCAATATCGACAAGTACCTGCCCGACGGCTCCGTCAAGGCCGATCCCCTCGTAAAGCGCGTCGTGGGCCTCCCCGGCGAGAAGCTCATGATGATCGACGACGTCCTGTACGCCAAGCGCAAGGGCGATCAGGCCTTCGCGCCGATAGAGGAAGACAAGACCTGGGCGAGCGTCGACCTCTGGAAACTGGATCCGGAAAGGCAGTCGCATATCGAGCTCCTGCCCATCGACGAGAAGCACCGGGCCGTGCTGAGCGCCTGGGACGCAAAGCGAAAAGCCGCCGATCCCGCGGCCCTGGCCTCTTCGATCGCGGCGTCGGCCCGCTCCATTTTATCCAAGGCCGCCCCTCTCAAGGCTGAGGTCTTCATGAAGGAGCTCGAGAAGAAGCGACCCGCCGTCTATAAGGTCGTCGCCGACGACAGCCTCGCCTACGCGAAGAGCGTTCCCTCGGCCGACAACCTCATCGCCGCCGCGGGCACCCGCGCCGACGACCTCGCGATCGCTTTGGCCGCCTCTTCCTCGCCGGCATTCCGCGCCGTCCTCGGATTCTATGCATCCGTCCCGAACCTCTCCGTGCCCGCCGCGGACGCCTACGCGCGGGGAGGGCACGTGCTCAATCTCCTGATAAAGGACAATATACTCGGGCGCGCGGCGCGCGAGGCCGAACTCATCGCCTCGGGGGCGACCTTCGATGCTTTTTCCGGGGACGCGACCCTCGCGGCGCTCAACAAGGATGGCGGCGAGCTCGACTACTACCTTAACGGCCAGTACGCCGGCCTCTACGATGAGCGCAACATCCCCGTCTTCCCCGCCGGCGACGCGTATCTCGGCAGTCAGCAGTACTTCGCCATGGGCGATAATCGCTATAATTCGCTGGACTTCCGCTACAGGACCGGCAATTTTTCGATAAAGCCGCTGGACCCATCGGATCCTGCTTCCGTCCTGTACTATTCGAACATAGACCCCTTCGCACTGGACCTGCGCTTTATCGAAGGCTATGCGCTGTTCAGGATTTGGCCGCTCTCACGGGTTGGAGCGATCCGCTAGCTCCGCTAGCGCGTAAATCGTAAAACACTCGCCTGTGAAGCCTTGATTATCGTCGATTTTTGTTCACAATTCTTGTCATGAATAAATGCGACGCCGACACCGTGCTCATGGACCTTCCCGCCGAGGACTTCGCGGCCGCGGCCACCGCTTTGGCCGCCGTAGGGATAGCCGGCGCGGCCCTCGATACGGCCGGGAGCGAGTGTATCGGCGGCTTTCTCCTTATCGGTGCCGATGCCTGGGATCGCGTCCGCGCCTGGGTGGAACCGCGGGCCTATACGGTCATTCTGATCGTCCCCCCCGAGCGCGAAGGGGCAGCCGCAGGCCTACTCGAGCAGGGCGTCTTCGACTCACTGGTCGGTGGAAATCCGGGCTGGGCCGAACGCGCGGCCGCCTATTTCCACGCCTTGATGGCGCTCGACAGACGCTTCGCCGGCGGCATTTCCAAGCTCGAGCGGCGTTACGAGGACCTCGTCCACTCCCTGCCCGATATCGTCTACGAGCTGGATTCGGAGGGTCGCTTCACCTTCGTCAACAATTCCATCAGTCTCCTCGGTTACGAGCCTTCCGACCTTCTTGGCAAGCATTTTTCCATGCTCCTCGACGACGAGGACGCGGAAACGGTGGACAGGTCGTCGGTGCTCGAGGCCTTCCGCGGCATCACCACCGGACCGGGTCTCAGCCCCAAGCTCTTCAACGAAAGACGGAGTATCGAGCGAAGGACCGAGAACCTCGAAGTGCGGCTGCGGCCTCGGCCAAAGCCGGGCGCCCGCGTCGGTTCCACGGAAGACTTGATCGTAACCGTAATTTCGTATGGCGAGGTGACGGCCGCCGGGGAATACACCATGCGCTCCTCGATCCGGGACTTCATGGGGTCCGTCGGCGTCATCCGGGATATCAGCCTAAGGCGCAAGTCGGAGGCGATGCTCCGCAAGCTCTATCAAGCGGTCGACCAGCTCTCCGCCGGGATTCTCGTCGCGGACCGCTCCTTCCTCATCGAGTACGTAAACCCGGGTTTCTTCAGGATCACGGGCTTAAGCCCCCAGGAAGTGATAGGCGCCGAACTATTCTCATTCTTCGACTTTCCGCCGGGCAAGGCCGCCGAGATACGCTCCCTCGTCCTCGAGGGCTTCGACGCCGAGATCGAGCTGCGGCTGGCGCGGTCCCGCGAGCGGTCTTCCGGCTCCGCGTCGGGCACCGCCCAGGGCGGGCCGTGGGTCGCCCTCCACGCGTCGCCCGTGCGCGCGCCCTCGGGTTTGATCACCCATGCCATTCTCATATGCGAGGACATAAGCCAGCGCAAGGCCATGGAAGAGCTCATCAGCCTCGCCAAGGAGGAGGCCGAGCGCGCGAATGGCGCGAAGAGCGATTTCCTCGCCTCGATGAGCCATGAGCTCAAGAGTCCCGTCGCCAGCGTTCTCGCCGCCGCCAGGCTCATCGAGATGGGTGGGCCGGAGCCGGAGAGGCGCGCCGCCTCGATCATCGCGAGCGCGCAGGGACTCCTCGACATGCTCGGAGACATCCTGGACTTCGCCCGCTTCGAGACCGGCACGGGGACCCTCCGTAAATACGCTTTTCCCCTGGCCGGTTTCGTGGCGCGCATTTGCGGCGCCGCGCGCAAGAGAGCCGAGGCCAAGGGTCTCGGCTTCGAGGTCGGCTCGATCCCCGATGAGACCCTCCGTTCCGATCCCGATCGGCTGGGACGCGCCTTCGCGGCGATACTGGACAACGCGGTATCCTTCACCGAGAACGGCAAGGTTCGCGTGGAGGCGGCCATCGAGCGGAGGCAAGGCAACGTTCCCTACCTTACGCTCTCGGTCTCGGATACGGGACCGGGCATCCTACCCGAGGACCAGGGCCGGATATTCTCGCCCTTCGTTCAGCTGGCCTCGCCTTACACCAAGCGCGGCGGCGCGGGAATAGGCCTGTCCCTGGCGCATACCATTGTCCGTGCCCTCGGGGGCGAGGTCCGAATCCAGAGCGACGTCGGCCGCGGCTCGGTATTTACCCTGCTCGTGCCCGTGGGCGATCTCGACGTTCCCTCCGCGGCCGCGCATGGCCCCGCGTACCGCCCCGAAAATCGCCGCGCGTATCGCCTGCTCGTCGTCGACGACAACGAGGTGAACCTGGAGTACATGGCCGCCATACTCGCCAACTCCGGGCATCGCACGCTCACCGCGGCGAGCGGGGCCGAGGCCCTGCGCCTTCTCGAGGAGATGCCGCCGGACGCGGCCATCCTCGACATACAGATGCCGGGCATGAGCGGCATAGACCTCGGCCGCAAGATACGCGACTACTCCGGCGGCCGCTACGATCCGAACCTGCCCCTCGTCGCGCTGACTGCCTTCGATTCGGAGGAGGTCGGGCGCTCGGGCATCGATTTCGACGGAGTCTTCGACAAGCCCGTGGACGTGCCCAAGCTTCTGTCTTTTCTGGATACGGCCGTGGACCTGCGCGAGTCGCCCTCTGCATCGGCCTTCGCCGCCCATTGGGCGGGCCGGGCGAAGGAGGGCGAGAGAATCCTCGCCGCCGCCCTCGAAGAAATTCCCGGCCTTGCCGCGAAGGTCAAGGACGCGATCGCCGCTGAAGACGTCGACGCGATGAGACCGGCCGCGCGCGCCCTTGGCGCGCAGTTGAGGCTCCTGGGCGACGAACGGGGCGCGGCCGCGTTCAGGCGGCTCGCCCTCGCCGTCTCGGACGAGGACAGGGCGGTCATGACCTGCCGGGCGGAGCGGCTCGCCTCGAACTGCGCCCTCGTTCTCAGGATGCTGAAGTCCCTATTGAACGGTTAGCTTCTGGCGCGAAGGGCGTTCGCTATGGCGAGGAGGGCCACGCCGACGTCGGCGATGACCGCCTCCCACATTTCGGCCTGGCCGGACGCGCCCAAGGCCAGGAACGCCGCCTTGACAATCAGCACCAGCAGCATCCCCTCGATTACGATGCGCCGCGTGCGCCGCGCTCGTACGACGGCCTCGCAGAGGCGAGAAGGCTCGTCCGTCATGAGCACGAGGTCGGCCTGCTCGACGGCGGCATCGGAGCCCGCGCCCATGGCCGCGCCGACGTCGGCCCTGGCAAGGGCTGGTGCGTCGTTGATCCCGTCGCCGAGGAAAATGGTGGTTCCGCCCGACGCGGCCGTTTCCGCGACCACCCTTTCGAGGTAGTCGAGCTTGCCCTGGGGCAGGAGATCGGCAACGACCTCGGCGATTCCCAGCCGGGCCGCTATGGGAAAGGATGACGAGGGGGCGTCGCCCGTGAGCATGACGGCTCGCGACGCGCCGAGATCGATCATGGCGCGCACGGCGAGTGCCGCGTCGCTCTTGAGCTCGTCCTCGACCAGTATCCTGCCCGCGAGGAGTCCGTCCACCGCGACGTTCACCGTCGTGCCCGAGGCGTCGCAGTCTTCGTGGGGTATCGACTCGAGGTGGAGGAGCCTGTCGTTGCCCGCGGCGACGCGCCTTCCGCCGACGAATGCCACGACGCCCGCGCCCGGCCTTTCGCTGATGCCGGATGCCTCGTCCTCGACGCCCACCGAAAGGCCCCGCGCGGCGGCGGCGGCGCGAATCGACGCCGCTATCGGGTGGCGCGAACGCGACTCGGCCGTTGCCGCCAACGCGAGAACCTCGTCCTCGCCGAAGCCGGGTTCGGGGCGGATGCTCCTCAAAGTGAACTCGCCCGCGGTCAGGGTGCCCGTCTTGTCGAAAACCACGGTCCGCGCCTTGGCGAGGGAGTCCAGGACCTCTCCTCCTTTTACCAGGATTCCACGTCGGGCCATGCCGCCCATCCCGCAGAAATACCCGAGGGGGACGCTGACGACCAGGGCGCAGGGGCAGGAAATCACGAGGAGTACGAGTGCGCGGTAGACCCAGACCGTAAGGGACTGGCCGGGAACGAGGAGGGGCGGGAGGAAGGCGATAGCGGCGGCCCCTCCGACCACGATGGGAGTATAAACGGCCGCGAAACGCGTTATCATCCGCGCGGCCCTCGCCTTGGACTTCGAGGCGCCTTCGACGAGAGCCGCGATCCTCGCCGCTGCCGATTGATTGGCCGCCTTGAGGGCGACCGCCGTGAACGAGCCGTCGAGCGCCACACCGCCCGCGAGAACCTCCGAACCCGGCGACACGGGTCTCGGCAGCGACTCGCCCGAAAGGGCCGAGGTATCCACGAAGCATTCGCCCTCGACTACCCTGCCGTCCAGGGCGACGCGCTCGCCGGGCATCACCATGAACTCGTCGCCCGCCGCCGCCTCGGCGGGATCTACGAGCGTCCAGCCGCCTCCTCGGCGCAATCGAACCGTAGCGGGCCTCAATCCGAGGAGGGCTCGAACCGATGCGCGGCTTTTCCCGCTCGCCGATTCCTGGAGGGCCTCTCCTATTCTATAGAAGACCATGACGCCGACCGCCTCTTCGTAGCGGCCGATGGCGATCGCGCCGAGGGTGGCTATGGCCATGAGAAAGAGCTCGTCGAAGACCCGACCGCGGAGGATGTTTCGCGCCGCGCCCAGGAGCACGTCGAGCCCCGCCAGAAGGTAGGCCGCAATGAATAGCAGATCGGACAGAAGTACGGATCCACCGATGGAGAGGGGCGTCCCTGCCTTGATCACGAGACCTAGACCGAATGCCGCCGCCACGGCACCGAGGAAAAAGAACTCGCGTTTCAAGGAGAAGCCGCCTTTCGAGAAAAAAGAGCCTCGAGAAGGGGCGGGGGCACAGTTGGAACAGGATCCGCCGGAGCGGGCCTCCATTAAATTATTTTCCATCAGGCGTCTTCCCCGCGCGTTCGGAGGCGTGATCCAGCCCCAGCCTGAGGAGGAGGCCGACATGATCATCGGCGAGACGGTAGTAGACCGTCTTGCCTTCGCGGCGATACGTGACGAGACGGGCCGAGCGGAGCAGGGCGAGCTGATGGCTGACCGCCGATTGGCTCGCGCCCAGGACAGCGCCTATATCGCAGACGCAGAGCTCGCCGCCGGCGAGCGCGCCCAGTATCCGCAACCTCGTGACGTCTGAAAACACTTTGAACAGCTCGCCGAGCTCGCGGAGCAGCTCGGGATCGATGGCCGTGGCGAGAGCGGCCTTCACTCGATCCGGGTGTACTTGAAAGGATGAACAATCGGTCTTTTCCATCACACTCAGTGCCATGTCTTTCCTCGCAGGTGAAATGAACATATGAACAATTGAACATATAAAGTATTATTATCGATATGTCAAGAGCCATGAGAATGGAGTATGATTCTTTCATGAATATTCTCGATAAGAGGACCAAGATAGTCGCAACCCTCGGCCCGGCTTCCGATACGCCCGAGATACTGGAGTCCCTCCTCTTGGGCGGGGTCAACGTCTTTCGGCTCAATTTTTCCCACAGCGATCCGGAGGCCGCGAAGGCTACCGTGGAGATGATCCGCGCCGTACGTGAAAAGATGGGCCTGCCCGTCGCGATCATGGCCGACATCAAGGGCCCGGCGGTCAGGATGTACGGCTACGCCAAGGCGCTTCACGTGGAAGCCGGCTCCCTTCTGACGATTGAATCCAGGCTGCCCGAGGGTATCGAGGCCCTCGTCTCCCCGGCGCCGCTCACCGTATTTACCAATCTGCCCGATATCGACGCGTTGTGCGCCGTAGGACAGAAAATACTCCTCATGGACGGCTACTTCGCGGGCGAAGTCGTTTCCAAGGCGCCGGGCTCTATCGCCGTCAGGATAGGCAACCCCGGCGACCTGCGACCCAAGGCCCACCTCACCATCCCCAACGTCGATTACCCCATTCCGTTCCTCTCCGACAAGGATATAAGGGACATAAGCTTCGCGGTCGCGAGCGAGGTCGAGTACATCGCGCTATCCTTCGTTCGCAACGCGACCGACATCGAGGAGGTGCGCCGCCTCGTCCAGCGCGTGAAGACCTCTTCCGGGCGCAGGCCCGTGGTCAAGCTCATCGGGAAGATCGAGAGCGCGAAGGGCCTGGCGGCCGCGGACGAGATCGTGGCCGCCGCCGACGGCATCATGGTCGCGCGCGGCGACATGGGCGTGGAGATCGCCATCGAGATGGTACCCATCGCCCAGAAGCGCCTCATACGCACCGGCTTCCTCGGCGCCAAGCCCGTCATCACCGCGACGCAGATGCTCGAGTCCATGATCGAGAGCCCCATGCCCACCCGCGCCGAGGCGAGCGACGTCGCCAACGCCTGCTTCGACTCGACGAGCGCCGTCATGCTCTCGGGCGAAACCGCCATAGGCCGTTTCCCCGTCAAGGTCGTCGAGACGATGAGCGCCATCATCCGCGCGGTCGAGGCCGAATTCGACTACGAGGAATTCCACAAACGCATGCCCCTTCACGCGCGCTCGGGCGACCTACCGGCGGTGCTCTCGTACAACGCGCTGTCGTTGGCATATGAGATCGGCGCTGCCGGCATCGTCGTGCTCACCGAGACCGGCCACGCAGCCCAACTCATCTCGCGCCTGCGGCCCCGGATGCCCATCTTCGCGTTTACCAAGGAGAAGGCCGTCTACAATCAGCTCGCGATGAACTGGGGCGTGTACCCCTTCATGCTCGCCGGCCCCGAGGAGAGCATGGACGCTCTCGTCGCCGAGACGCTGGACAGCTGCAAGTACGCCGGCGTCCTCGAGAAGGGTGATTTGGTGGTCTTCGTCGCGGGGCTGCCGCTGGCCCACAGGGGGACGACCAACATGATCCGCGTCGAGACGGTGTCATAAGGGGGGAGCGCTTGTCGCCTATGGCGACAGCGTACAATAAATTTCCTTACAGCCTAGCGAGCGTAGCGAGCGTTAGAACATCGGTGTATTAAACCAAGACTCCCCGCTATTGGCGGGTCAGCGGCGAAGAGACATTTTTAATACTGCCCGAGGTGGGGCCTGTCGCGCGAATCCGCGTACCACGCTTCGCCTCGATTCATTGGGGCTCCGCGAGGTCCGTGGTTCGCGCGATACCCACCGCGACCTGCAGTTCTCAACAGTGTCACGGCACTCACCCGTTTCGCGCCGCATCCTCTCCCGAACGCGATGCGCTCCCTTGGCACCTGGGAGCCTGCTGCCACATTACGCAACTGTTCCGCCGACTCCGCGTCTCCCCCTTCGCTCCGGCGTCCTCGGAAAGGCGCGATATCCATGGCGCGCCTTTCCTGCGGTCGCCTTCGCTACCCCCTCTCACGCTGTGCGCGAAAGGAGGTCGGGGACTTCGACGGATATTTCATACAGGGCATCCGGATCAGGCTCCGCACGGCGTTCCGGGCGCCTCGTGAGCTGCCACTACCGAGGTGGGCGGCTATAATTTTTACTATCACTCAATATAGCCTTCAGAGCGCGCTCGTGAATCCCACTTGGCCGGCGACGTGCGGAGAGTACTGATAATAGCGATCTTCCAGATAAAGTCCGGCCATGAGGGCGGCGTAGACGGAGAGCCGTCCGGACAGAGATTTTTGCAGAATGCCGATGGCTTGGAGCACCTGGGATTGGTAGCCAGAGGCGGGCACGATGAGGAACGAGTCGTTGAGTCCAACCATGATGCCGGAGCCGATCGACAGCAGCGCGTAGGCATCGTTGAACAAATCTATGTCGCTTTTGGCAAGGACGCAATTCGCATATGCCTCGTAGAAGTAGCCGCCGCCGCCGTCGACATTGAAATAATTGACGTGGAAGGTATTGGAGAAGGCGAAAGGGCCGAATGCGAACTTGAGGGTGGGGGCGACGGAGACTATATAGCCGATAGCATTCTTGGAGCTGAGCGAGTCGAGCGTGTTCGTATCGAACGCTGCGCTATATCCCGCGAGATCGTGGAAGCCATAGCCAAGTCCGCTGTAATATCCCGCGAACTTAGCCGAGACTGCCAAGTCGAAAATCGCGATTGGCTCCGCGTCGACGAAGGCTCCTATGAAATCGTAGGCGGGAGAAAGTTCGTTGCCGAGGCCGGCATCGATTTTCGCGGATTCCCAAAGGACGCCCTTCCCGATGTCGAGCGGCATGCGATAGAGGAACTTCGTGCCCAACTGGACGCCGAGGGGGTTGTACGCCCCTCCGAGGTTTTGGTCGAGATAAAAACCTTGCACGGCGGGTTCGGCGGATATAAACGACGCCACGGCCATGATGAAGGCGCATGCTGCGATACGTATCTTCATTTCTAGACTCCTGCTTCATAGGATATATCGGCGCCGTCAAGGAGCTGCAAGGCGGTAGTAATGCCCTCCAGCCCCAATCTGACAGTGCCGTCGGAACCGTCGACCGCTCCCGTTCCGATAGGCTTGAATACGGCCTTGGCCGTTCCTTCGCCGATGGCGATCGGGCACTCGTAGATCAGCGAAGGCTGGCCCGTGACGCCCGAGTTCGCTCGGGTGTAGCGCTCATTGTAATCATAACTGCGGTTGATTTCGAGCTTGACGACATAGCTTCCCTTTGGCAGAGCGGCGGCGAGGGCCGATTCGCGCATCGTTGTCCCTGCCGGAGTCGCACCCGTGACCGCGTCGGCCGCTGCCGTCTTCCCCTCCTGCAGATGGAACCAGACGGGAAGGGCCTCCGGGCGGCCTCCGCGTGGAGCGAAAACCCAGTTTTTCCTGGAGCCCTTCGCAGTCACATAGATCGTATCTATGTAGCCGCCTTGAGGCGTCTCGATCCAGCAGGCTACCTGGGGATAGATCGTCACGGGAAAAACGTTGGCCCATGATACGAACTTGTACGCCGGTCCCGGAACGAGATGGAGGCTGAAACGACTGCCCTGGATGCGGGTTGTCGTCGAGGGGATTGGTTTATTCGCGCAGGAGGCGAGAATCGCGACCGCGAGAAGGCTCGCGATGAGAAGGGCAATCGTCCTTCGGACCGCGTCAAGCTGTTTCATTATAATCTCCATTAGATGATGTTGTTCGTGTCCAGTCTTTCCAATGGCATTGGGCGACCTCAACTATGCCAAGTTCCCGTAATCCGCGGTATAAGATACGACAGTGGTTCATAGATCGACTAGAAGAAGTGCTCTGCAATCGGCGGGAAAGATGGTTTAAACCGAGATATGTGCATTGGTCCCACCTTCTGCGGCCCCAATTTTACATCACTCGGACCGTGTATCAAGGGGCACTCGTCCCGTGAAATCGAGCCGAACGCTAGTATCGCACCAGGCACTTGGGCCCGCTGCCGATGAGATCTCGCCTGCCCGCCAGGATAAGCGCCTCATGGACGAGCTCGCGGTTCTCGGGTTTATTGAACTGAAGGAGGGCGCGCTGCATCGCCCTCTCGCGCTCGCCGCGGGCGACGTGAACGGCATCGCCCGTGGTCGGGTCCATCCCGGTCCAGTACATCGCGGTCGCGAGGGTTCCCGGCGTGGGATAGAAGTCCTGCGCCTGGTCGGGCACGAAACCCGCGTCGCGCAGGTACAGGGCGAGCTCGACGGCCTCGCGGAGGCCAGCGCCGGGATGGGCCGAGATGAAGTAGGGCACGAGGTACTGCTTGAGTCCGACCTCGCGATTGAGTTCCGCATAACGCTTGGAGAAAACCGCATAGGCCGCGTTGCCGGGTTTGCCCATCAGGCGCAGAACCGTCTCGGATACGTGCTCGGGCGCCACCTTGAGCTGGCCCGAGATGTGATGCTCTACGAGCTCGCGGAAAAAAGTCTCGTCGCGGTCGAGCGTGAGGTAGTCGAAGCGTATGCCCGAGCGTATGAATACCTTCTTCACGCCGGGGAGCCTGCGAATCGCACGCAGTATGCCCAGGTACTCGCCATGGTCCACCTGGAGATTGGGACAGGGCTCGGGGGAGAGGCAGAGCCTGTCGGGGCAGGACCCCGACTCGTCGGTCTTGCGGCAGGCCGAGGCGCGAAAATCGGCGGTGGGTCCGCCGAGGTCGTGGATGTATCCCTTGAAGTCCGGCATGCCCGCGAGGATCGCGGCCTCGCGCAGAAGGGACTCGCGGCTTCTCGAGGAGATGGCCTTGCCCTGGTGCAGGGTGATCGAGCAGAAGGAGCAGCCCCCGAAGCAACCCCGACTCGAGACCAGGGAAAACTTGACCTCGGAGAAGGCGGGAACGCCGCCGAAGGCATCGTACATGGAATGCCAGGCGCGTTCGTAGGGCAGCTCGTGAACGCGGTCGAGCTCAGGCCGCGAGAGCGGAAGAGAGGGCGGCTCCTGAATCACGAAACGCGTATCGCTGCGCTCGACGAGGGCTTTCGCGTAATGCGGGTCCGCGTTGGCGTAGCGCACGCGGGTGGCCTCGAGGAAGGCCGCCTTGTCGGAGGAGCTCTCCTCGTAGGAAGGCAACAGGATAAAGGAACCCGGCTCGAGCTCGGGCGGCTTGGATGCGTGCCAGGCCGTACCCGCTATCCCGCGCAGATCGGCGACGGCGCCCGAAAGCGCGGCCGCGGCGAGACGCCCAAGTATTTCGGATACCGCCTGCTCGCCCATCCCGTGGACCAGGATGTCCGCCTTCGAGTCGAGGAGGATGGAGCGGCGCACCTTGTCGGACCAATAGTCGTAGTGGGCTAAAGAGCGAAGCGAGGCCTCGACGCCGCCGACCACGACGCGTACTCCCTTATAGGCCTCTCTGGCCTTGGCCGCGTAGGCGATGACCGCCCGATCCGGCCTCGCTTGGGTCCTCCCCGCGACTCCCTTCCCGATCGTGCCGTCGCCGCGCAGGCAAAGTTCGGCTCTCCCTCCCGGCGCGTAGTCGTCCTCGGATCGGGGTTTGCGGTTGGCCGTGTACGAGGAGACCATCGAATCGAGGGCCCCCGCAGTGACGAGGAAGGCGAGCCGCGGTCTTCCGAGGAGGCGGAAGGCCGAGACGTCGTCGGGGTCGGGGCGGGCGATGACGCCGACGCGATAGCCCTCGGCCTCGAGGAGGCGTCCGAGCAGGGCGACGCCGAAGGATGCGTGGTCCACGTAGGCGTCGCCCGTGACGAAGATCGCGTCGAGGCCGCCGGGATTGAGGCCCCACGCGGCGAAGTCGGGGGCCAGGGCCGGGAGGAAGGGCATGCGGCGATTATACCAAGGTCTGCGATAGTAAGGCGACATGCTCCGCATGTCGCAAACTTAAGGAAGGCTTGGTGAGAGGCCTTCATTGCGACGCTCCCTTTGGTCGTGTCGCCTTATTAATGAAGGCCGCTATAGGTCTCGCGTCATCCCTTGGCGAGGCTCCTGTTGACCGCGGAGAGAACTGCGCGCACGCCGGCCGCCGCGATGCTCGGGTCGGTGCCGACGCCCCAGGACTTGCCCTCGCCGGGTCCGCGCGCCAGCACATAGGCGACGGCGAGCGCGTCGGAGCCCGAGGAGAGGGCGTCCTCGTGGAAGGACAGGACGCTCACTCCCGCGATGCCGAGGGTGGAGAGGCTGTGCACGAAGGCGTCGATGGGGCCCTTGCCCTTGCCGACTATCTCGCGCTCCTCGCCGCGGAAGCGGACGCGGGACCGCCAGGTCGTCTCGCCGTTGGCGTGGTCGGGTATCTCGTTGAAGGACAGGAGGGCGAGCGGAGCGGTCACGTTGAGGAACTCGGTCTCGTAGAGCGCGCGAATTTCGTCGATCGAGAGCTCGGTGCCTCGCCTGTCGGCGATGCGATTGATGAACATCCCCACTTCCGGGTGCATCGCCTTGGGCAGGTCGTAGCCGGCGTTCTCCTTGAGGATATAGGCGACGCCGCCCTTGCCCGACTGGCTGTTGATGCGGATGATCGCCTCGTAGTTCCTGCCCAGGTCCTTCGGGTCGATGGGGAGGTACGGCACTTCCCAGGGCGCCTCGGGGTCGACGAGTTTGGCTCGCATTTCGATGCCTTTTTTAATCGCGTCCTGGTGCGAGCCCGAGAAGGCCGTGTACACGAGCTCTCCCGCGTAGGGGTGTCGCTGGGCCACTTCCATCCCGGTAAAGCCCGAGTAGGCCGAGACTATGCGCGGCAGGTCGTAGAGATCGAGACCGGGATCTATCCCCTGGCTGTACAAGTTGAGCGCCATCGTGACTATGTCGAGGTTGCCCGTTCGCTCCCCGTTGCCGAACAGCGTGCCCTCCACCCGGTCGGCCCCGGCGAGCAGAGCCAGCTCGCTGGCCGCGACTCCCGTGCCGCGGTCATTGTGCGTGTGAAGGCTCACGATCGCCGAGTCGCGGCGCGACAGGTGCGTGATGAACCACTCGATCATGTCCGCGTAGAGATTGGGCGTCGAGGATTCCACGGTGGCGGGGAGATTGAGGATGATGGGCTTATTCGGCGTGGGCCCCCACTCGTCCATCACCGCCTCGCATACCTCGAGGGCATACTCGACCTCGGTGTTGGAGAAGCTCTCGGGCGAGTACTCGAGGATCAGGTCGGTGCCCGGCACACGCCCGAGGCCAGCCTTGACGAGCCGCGTACCCTCGATCGCGATGGCCTTGATCTCGTCCTTCGACATTCCGAAAGTCACCTTGCGCTGCACCGGCGACGTCGAGTTGTAGATGTGGAAAATCGCCTTCTTCGCCCCGGCGAGACTCTCGAAAGTGCGCTCGACCAGATGCTCCCTGCATTGGCAGAGCACTTGAATCGCGACCCCTTCGGGAATCCTCCCATGCTCGATCAGCTCGCGCGCGAAGTCGAACTCTATCTGGCTCGCCGAGGGGAAGCCGATTTCGATCTCTTTAAAGCCGATGTCGAGGAGGAGGTCGAAGTACTCGAGTTTCTCGTCCACGCCCATGGGCTCGACGAGGGCCTGGTTGCCGTCGCGAAGGTCCACCGA
Organism: Rectinemataceae bacterium; assembly: GCA_049513895.1. Classification (GTDB taxonomy): domain Bacteria; phylum Spirochaetota; class Spirochaetia; order Treponematales; family Rectinemataceae; genus UBA1306. The sequence goes on from JBEKVO010000005.1 coordinate 27,179, forward strand.
GCACCAGCGCGGGGCCTTCTCGATGCTCCGGCCGGGCCAGGCCCGATCGACGGAAGGCGGTTTTGGGAAGGAGCTGTACTTGGCCATCTTGTCCTCCTGTATCCATGAGCTCCGGCGGCGAGCCAAAAAAAGGCCCGCGTGCCGTGAGCGGCAGCGGGCCTAATCGAGGGGTAAAATCCCCCTATCCGGCTTGTATCGCCGAACCCGCGCCGCTCATGCTCCTAAGGAGGAGCCCGCTAAGGAGGAGGCCGTTGAGTAGGAGGCCGCTCGAGCCGAGGGGGAGGAGTTCGCGCGATTCGAAAGTCGGAGTGTTCTTCATTCGGTGTTCCTACGGGCAGAGGCTATAGGAGCTTTCCCTCTTGGTCAAGCCCCCGGAGGCCGGTATTGGGTTATACTCGAAGCCGATATGAACCCAGCGCAGACTTTTAGCCAAACGCAGATCGCCTATTTGCTCGTCGTGGCCGTCATTGTCGCGGCGGCCCTGATCGCCCTCGGGCTGTACCTCGGCTTGCGCCTTGGAAAACGCTCCGGCAGGCTCGAGGCCGAGCGCGGCTTGCCCGACCGTCTCGCGTCGGAGCGGGGCGACGCCGTGCGCCGCTCGCGCGCCGTCCTTGGCGGCCTCGCGGCCGAGCAGCTCGCACCCTACCTTCCCGGCTTCCCCTTCGACCCTACGGAGCTGCGCTTCATCGGCAAGCCCGTCGACTTTCTCGCTTTCGTCGGCGCCTCGAAGGGGAAGATCGAGGAAGTGGCCTTCGTGGAAGTGAAGTCGGGCAACGCGGCATTAAGCCCCGTCGAGCGCAGCCTGCGCGAAGCCGTGAAGGCGGGCCGCGTGCGCTGGGTGGAATATAGGGCGCCCTAAGGCCGGGTCATTCGGGCCTTCCGCCGAAGGCGAGGATGGCCTCGAGGACGCCGCCCGCGACGGCTCGGGCCTTGTCCGAGACCGAGAGGCAGTGCGCGGTCTCGCCGCGCGGGTCGACGTCGGCCACCTTGAGGCCGGCGCGGACGGTTATGCCGGGACGGATGAGGCCCCGGAGAGTGCCGTCCAGCGCGGAGGGCACGATGAGACGCGACTCGGTATCGGGATCGCACAACGCGAGGATCGGCTCTCCCGCGGCGACGCCGTCGCCGATTCTTCGCAGGGCTTCCACGACTCCGGCGGCCGGGGCATGCACTACGCGCTCGACTCCCCGTCCGCCGACGATACCGGGAATGCCGGTGTCCGGCTCAACCGATCCCTCGCGGATGACCCTGCCGAGGTGATGGCCGCGGTTAGTCTCTACGACGGCGTGGGCGTCCCGGGGAGCCTCGAAGCCGGGTCCGAGGGCCACCACGATCGGGGCCATGGATGGCCTTGTGCCGAGATTCCTCTTTGCCAGTATTGCATCGACGAGGGCGATGGGCGACAGCGCGGAAAGACATTCACAGAGCGGGTCTACGAGAATGGGCACGATCCCGTCGCGCATGAAATCCATCGCCTCGGAAGCCGACCCGGCCCTTCTGGCGAGCTGCCCCTCCACGCGGGCCTCGCCGTCGTAGACCGCCTCGGAGAAGGCGACGGTTCGCCGTATAGCCGTCGGAGCGGCGATCTCGAGGGCCGCGACGCGGAATCCCGACCTGACGAGGCGCAGGATAACGCCCGTCGCGAGGTCCCCGGCCCCCCGGACGACGACGATGCCGTGAAAGCGTTGGATCACCGCGATCCTCCATCCGCGATATCGCCGAAGGCACCGACGACGACGGCGTCAGCCACCTCCGCCGCGGCGAGCGTCGCCGCGCATTCATCCGCGAGCGCTTGGGAAACCGTGTCGGCCTTGTTGAGCACCACGATCCTGCGGGCGCCGGAAGGCGTCCCTTTGAAGAGGCCTTGGGGCGAGGCGACGAGTCGGACGAGGTGCTCGGGCGAAATAGCCTCGCCGGGAGCGCAGGAGACCAGGGGGCCGAAGAGCTCCGGCTTGTACGCGATCCACCCGTCCATCGCCGCTCCTAACGCGTCCAGGCCGATAAGGCCGACGACTACGGAACAATGCGAGGGGACTACGGGCTCGTAAAGCGCGGGCGCCTTGATGGAAAGTCCCCGGGCCCCGTCGGCCTCGACGAGGACGACATCGAAAAGGACCTTGAGGGCCGAAATGGATTCCGGATCTATGCCGAATAATTTGCCGTCTTCATCGCAGCCCGAGCCGAGTACGACGCGGGGCCCTTCCGATCGCATAAGCTCGATGGACGCCGGCGAGGACGGATCGGGCAACATGAGGACCCTGCCGAATCCCTTTCCCTCTCGCGCGGAGGCCGCGTCGGGATTGAGTATCCTCGTGGTCGTCGTGGCCAGAATCCGAGTTCCCGAGGATGCGAGGGACCGCGCGAGGGCGAACATCGCGCTCGTTTTGCCCCCGGCGCCCACGAAGGCCACGACGGCTGCGCCGGGAGCGGTGGAGGCTTCCAGTACGAGGGAACGGAGCTCGACGAGCCCTCGAATCGCCTCGCTCATTTCGACTTCCCGTGTCTGGGCGCCGGCCAGTACAAAAGCGCGGACCGCGTCGAGGGCGGCCATTCGTACCGGCCATCACAGTATGTCAGGCGCCGCCGCAGTATGGCGGTGAGCAAATCGTCGTGTTTTTTCGAACCGACTATATCTAGCCTCCACTTGATCTCGCTCAGGGCGTCCTCCAAAGTGGGATGCGTCCACGGTTCCCATGGATCGCTTTCTTCCATCAAAATATTCGGACTGATCCCCATCTGCACAAGGACATTGAAAGCCACGACCACGTTCGCGCTATCATGGGGCTGTCCCCACACCAGCATGGCGGCTTCCGCCATGACACTGTCGAGAAGAGGGACGCGCATGAGGAGATAGCACTCGCGGCGGGTCAGGTCCTCCATCCTTCGGATGAAGGAGGGAAGATCGGCACTGTCGTACATGGCATGCGAGCAGAAGGAATAATCATGCGGCGCGACTTCGACCTCCGGCCAACGGCCCTGCACGATCTCGACCTTGCGGATGGATTCGGCATCGAGCCTCTCGCGCAGCACCTCGATCATGGCCGACGAGGGTTCGACGGCGGTGACCATGCGCGCGCGTCGGGCAATCAGAGCGGCCCAGGCGCCCGTCCCGGCACCGATATCGAGCACCGTGCAACCCGCATCCAGCCGCGAGGCGATGAATTCGCGCAAGGAATCGGGCCTGGTCCAGCGGCGTCTTATGGCATCGTCGAAATCGCGCGCCTTTAAGCGCCAAAAATCTTCTTCCTTCCCGTGCCCCGCGGCTTCCCGTCCCCTGGCGTGGGCCTGGACCAGTTCCCGCCATAGGGCGGCCCAATCCGTTGTCTTTTCCATAAGGGCTTCCAAGCCTCTCAGTATACTCTATTGTCAAGCTTTCGAGAGTTCGTCGAATCGACACGAGCTCTTCAAGAACATTTTCGAGGCAGTGGCCGCAGGACCACCACGCAGCGATCATCCTCGAGGAATGGAACTTTTATGGGGAGTATCTCGGCGCTGGAGTAGAGTCCTTTTATCTCCGAAAGCTCGGCGCGGGCCTTGTCCGCCTTTCCCTTATACGCGACCACCGCTCCCTTTGGGCCGCATAACGCGAAGACGCGCTTGAAAAGCTTGTGCTCGAAGGGCTTGAATGCCCGAAAAGTGACGAGGGCGTACTCGCCGCGCGCGTGCTCGACCTGGACTTCGATTACCTCGGCGTTGTCGATGGGAATGAGGTCGATGAGGCCGCGAAGAAAATCGGTGCGACGGGTCATGCGGTCGATGAGGGAGACGCGGGCATCCGGCAGGGCGAGGGCGAGGGGAACGCCGGGGAGGCCCGCGCCGGTACCCAGGTCGGCGATGCGGGGGTGGGGCCCGTCGGCGATGAGGTTTTTAATTATTTCCAGGGGAGCGAGGCTGTCGAGGATATGCTTGGTGACGAGCTCGTCGCCCGAAGCCCCCACGAGGCCAAGGCTGGGGTTGAGTCGCTCGATCTCCGCAATGTAGCGGCGCAGCTTGTCGGTCAGGCCGCCGGAAGGCGGTAGGCCGAGGGATTCGAGGCCGCGTCCGAGTATATCGGTCTCCGACATTCTGCTCCCTTTTTTGGAACGAATTGAGATAGAATAACTGGAACTCCAGCTTAAGTTCCAGGTGGCTATCGTGGACATCTTTACCAACTGCGTCATCACCGCATCTGACGAGAAGCAGGCGGAGGTCTTTCGCGCTCTTATTGCCAGGCGCATCGAGGCGGGCCTCTACCCGCGCGAGATAGACTTCACCGTGTGCGCGGATCCCCCCGGAGGCAGGGTCGGATCGGGCGGCGGCACGCTGTGGGCGCTCCGCGGCGTGGCTGCACGGCTGGAACTTGAAAGAAAAATCCTTGGAATGGGAGGCTCGCGAGTCCTCATCATCCATGCGGGAGGCGAATCGCGCAGGCTTCCTGCCTATGTTCCCGAAGGCAAGCTGTTCGCCCCCTTGCCTTCCCCTTCGAGCAGTCTCGTGCAGCCCGTCATTTTCGATCACATGCTCGCTCTATTCCTGCGCTACCCCTGGCGGGACGACGAGCTGGTGGTCTGCTCGGGGGACGTGGTCATCGATTTCGAGACCGAGCTCCTGGACCTGCCCGATGGGCCTTTATGCGGATTCGCCGCTCCCGATTCTTTCGAGCGCGGCTCGAGGCACGGGGTATTCGCCTTCGACCCGCTTACAGGCGCCGTGGCCGATTATTTCCAGAAAGCCTCGAAGGAGACGCTGGAGCGTGAGGCCAGGATGGATGGCCGGGACGCCTGCGCGGTGGATCTCGGCATCGCCTCGTTCCGAGGACAAGCCCTCGAAGCGCTGAAGGAGCTCGCCGATAGGCGCATCGGATCCATTACCGGGTCGAGCGACGAGGCGTTCCGCTTCGATCTCTATCTCGAGTTGATGAGCGCCTGCCTCGGGAATCTCGATCTCGAGTCCTATGTCGCACGCGTTAAGGCATCCAGCCGTCTCTCTCGAGCGGCTCTGGAGGAAATGTATGAGCTCTTTCATCCCTGCGGCCTCTCCGGGGTATTGGTGAAAAGCCCCCTGTTTTTGCATTTCGGGAGCGCCGCGGAGTATCCCTCGGCATGCGCCGAGCTGTGCGAGAAGGGCCATGCGGCCTTTTACGCGTTGCCCGGCGAGGAGCTCGTACCCGAGGCTGGAAGATCGCTGGTCCGATTTTCCTGCTTCGATACCGAATTCGACCTGCGCGGCCCCGGATCCTATGCCGAGAATTGCTGCAAGCTTCGCGCCGCCCTCGAGGGAGAGAATATGCTCGTCGGTGTCCAAGCTCTCGAGCTTCGCGATCCCTTGCCTCGCGGAATCTGCATCGACGAGCGCCGCATCGGCTCCGGTCGCGGCGTCGAATCATATAGGCTTGTGTATCATTTCGGCGATACCTTCAAACCCGTTTCTTCAATGAGCGCCGCCCGATTCTGCGGCATCGGGATGAAGGAGTGGCTCGAGGAGCGTACTCTCGCGGGGGAGGATATCGGCGTCGGCGAGGGACCCTTCGATCTCTATCGAGCGGAATTGTTCACGGCTTCCGGCGACGGGGATTTTCTCTCGGGCTACTGGCGTCGTCCGAGCGATCCCGCGGAATGGGGGCGGAAGTTCAAGGGCTCCAGGCGAATCTCCATCGCGTGGGCCAATGAAAATTCGGACGCCTCGGCGCGGGATCGAGAGAGGTCGCACATGCGCGAAGGTGAATTGAAGGCCGTGTTGGGGCGCGGCGGTTTCTTCGCCCTGCCCGCGGGAGACCTGGCGATCCTCGTCTCGGCCGGGCTTGATACGGCCGTCCTCGCGAAGCGCTACGCGACTACCGACGATCCCCTTTTAAAATCGTATAGGGGCGCCGCCCTCAGGAAGGCGGGGGTCGCCGGAATCCCCGCCGGCGAGCGCATCGAAATGAATTTCGCCCCAAAACTCGGCGGCGAGGGCTTACGGATATCGGTAAAGCTGGACCAGATAGTATGGGCTCGCTCCCCCGCGCGGCTCGACATAGCCGGCGGATGGACCGATACGCCGCCCTATACGAATCGCTATGGTGGGGCGGTAGTCAATCTCGCCGTCGATCTGAACGGACAGAGCCCGATACAGGTATTCATTCGGCGGACGCCCGAGCCGCGGATCCGCATCCATTCCATCGATATCGGCCTGACCGAAACCATAACCGACACGACGGGGATACGCGGCTACCGCGATCCGGGCTCTCCCTTTGCGCTGCCGAAGGCGGCTCTTGTCCTTCTCGGGCTCGGCGCCGGGCTGGCCGACGGAGCGCCCCTGTCCCCCGCGCTCGAGGCGGCGGGGGGAGGCCTCGAGCTGACCCTGCTCTCCGCCATCCCGAAGGGCTCGGGCCTCGGCACCTCGTCGATACTCGCGGGCACGATCCTGGCTGCGCTCGAGCGTTTTTTCGGCCAATCGAGCCCCCCCGAAACGCTCTTTCTCCAGGTTCTCGAGATGGAGCAGATGTTGACGACGGGTGGCGGCTGGCAGGATCAGATCGGCGGCTTGGCGGGCGGGGTCAAATATATCGAGTCGCGCCCGGGCTTAAAGCCGCGGCCGATGATCCATCAATTGGATCCCTGGGCCTTCGAGGATCCTTCGAGCGTGGAGCTCATGACGCTCTTTTATTCCGGTGTGACCCGCCTCGCGAAGAATATATTGCAGGACGTCGTGGCTCGGGTGAACGGGATGGAACGGGCCTACCTCTTCACGCACGGGCGGCTCGCGAACCTGGCCCGCGGCGCCCGCGACGCGATATCCCTGCGGGATCTCGTTATGCTCAGACGGATCGTCGCGGAGTCTTTCCGTGAGAACAAGCTCATCCACGCGAGCACGACGAACGGGGAAATCGACGCGATGGCGGCGAGGACTGCCCCTTATTGCGGGGGGATGAAGCTCCTCGGCGCGGGCGGCGGCGGCTTTGCCCTGTTCTTGTCCCCCGATCGCGGCGCGGTAGATGCCCTCAGAGGGATACTGACGCGCGAGTTCGAGGACGACCGCGCCCGCATCGTCGATTTTTCGCTGAATAAAAGAGGACTTCAGGTTACGGTGAGCTGAGCATCCTAATGGAGGGGAAATGAATATTACGATCATCGGCGCCGGCTACGTCGGCCTCGTCACGGGAGCCTGCCTCGCCGAGAGCGGCAACGACGTCGTCTGCGCGGACATAGACGAGGCCAAAATCGGCAGGCTCCTCGAGGGAGGGATCCCGATTTACGAGCCCGGCCTCGCCGAGCTGATAGCCCAGAACCGCGAGGACGGCCGCATCGATTTTACGACCGACCTGCGCCGTGGCATCGAGCACGGCGACATACTGTTCATCGCCGTCGGAACGCCCATGAGCGAAAACGGGGAGCCCGACCTCTCCTACGTTTTCGCGGCCGCAAAGGATATCGGTTCCCACATGGATCGCTACAAGGTCGTCGTGGACAAGTCGACCGTTCCCGTCGGCACGGCGGACAAGGTGGCGGAGATCATCGGGAAGAGCGCGAAGCACGAATACGACGTCGTCTCCAATCCCGAATTCCTGAAGGAGGGCACGGCGATAGTCGATTTCATGAAGCCCGACCGGGTAGTGGTCGGCGGAAGCTCGAAGCGGGCCCTCGACATGATGCACGAGCTCTACGAGCCCTTCCTCCGGACCTTCCACCCCCTCATCGTCATGGATATCCGCAGCGCGGAGATGTCGAAGTACGCGGCGAATTGCTTTCTCGCCACGAAGATTTCGTTCATCAACGAGATATCGAATCTTTGCGAGAAGACGGGGGCCGACATCGCCGCGGTGCGCGAGGCGATCGGGGCCGACAGACGCATCGGCTACGAGTTTCTCTTCCCCGGCGTCGGGTACGGGGGCTCCTGTTTCCCTAAAGACGTACGGGCCCTTATTCATACCGGCCACGAGCTCGGGGCCGACATGAAGATCCTCCGCGCCGTCGAGGACGTCAACCTGGACCAGAAGTCCTCGCTGGTCGCGAAGATACTCGCGCGCTTCGGAAAGGGCGCGGGCGCCGGGAGCCTCGAGGGTTCGTGCTTCGGCCTCTGGGGCCTGAGCTTCAAGCCGCAGACGGACGACATGCGCGCGGCCCCGTCGCTGGTGATCGCGAAGAGGCTCACCGAGCTCGGGGCGAGGGTGAAGGCCTTCGACCCGGAGGCCATGGCCGAGGCGAGGAAGGCCCTCGGCGATTCCGTCGAGTACGCGGAGAACTCCTACCGGGCGCTGGAGGGATGCGACGCCCTCGTGCTCGTGACGGAGTGGAACGAATTCCGCCGTCCATCCTGGCAGCGGGTAAAGTCCGCGATGCGCGGGAGAGTGATCTTCGACGGCCGGAACATCTACGATCCCAAGCGGCTCCGGGAGGAAGGCTTCGAGTACTACGGCATGGGGCGGGCGTGAGGGCCCTCGTGGCCGGCGCCGCCGGATTCCTCGGCTCGCACCTCTGCGACAGGCTCGTGGCCGAAGGCTTCGAAGTCCTGGCGGTCGACAATCTCTATACCGGCCGGAGGAAGAACCTGTGCCATCTCGAAGGAGTACGGGGTTTCAGCTTCCTCGAGCGCGATATCACGCGTCCTATCGAGCCCGCCGCGGCGGGCTCGCTAGACCTGATTTTCAACCTCGCCTGTCCCGCATCGCCGCCGCACTATCAGCGCGATCCCATTTTCACGCTGGATACGAACTACCTGGGGACGAAGAACCTCCTCGAGCTCGCCGCGTCCAAGAAGGCGAGAATTCTCCAGGCCTCGACGAGCGAGGTATACGGCGACCCCGCCGTCCATCCCCAGAGGGAGGATTATTGGGGAAACGTCAATTGCTTCGGCCCGCGGAGCTGCTACGACGAGGGCAAGCGGATCGCAGAGACGCTCATGCTCGAGTACGCGCGCAAGTACGGGATCGAGATCAAGGTTGTCCGGATCTTCAACACCTACGGCCCGCGCATGGACCCCGACGACGGCCGCATCGTCTCTAATTTCATCGTACAGGCCCTGAAGGGGAGGCCCATGACCATTTACGGCGACGGGAGCCAGACACGATCCTTCTGCTACGTCGACGATCTCGTCGAGGGTTTCCTGCGGATGGCGAGGAGCGAGCCCTCGCTTACCGGCCCCATCAATATAGGGAATCCGGGCGAGTTCACCGTGCGCGAGGCCGCGGAGATCGTCAAGGAATTGACGGCTTCCCCTTCGGAGATCGTCTATCGCCCATCGCCCGGCGACGATCCGAAAAGGCGCAAGCCCGAAATCGGTCTCGCGGTTTCGAGGCTCGGATGGCGCCCCGAGGTTCCCTTCCGGGAGGGACTACTGCGCGCGATCGAATATTTCCGCGATCCCGATGCGTGGAGTCCGAAGGTCTCGGGACGACGAGGGACCGGCTTTTAGGCCCGAGCGAGCTGCTTGTAGAGCTGGTCCGCGAGGCCGAAGCCGGCGTTTTTGGCCATGGACCTGGAGTACTCGTCGTCGAGCATATCCGAGTAGATATCCTCCGCCCAGCCGCCCGAGAGGAGGGAATCGGTCTTGTCGACGCTGTTGCGCATCTCCTTGAGCATCATTTTGACGAAGATCGATTCGAATTCCTGGCATTGCTCGAAGAGTTTGGATTTTTTGTCGACGTGGGAAGCATCCGCGACGCGGGCCCCCGTACCCGCGACCTGGGCCGCGCCGGAGGGGTGGCGCCCCGTAGGGGCGACCAGTGGCTTGTTGTGGAATTGAAGCAGTGCCGCGTCGATTTGCATTTCATCTTCCTATCGCTTGAGGCTGGTCGCGGTAGCGAGCATGTTGTCGCTGGTCTGGATGGCTTTGGAGTTGAACTCGTAGGCGCGCTGGGCGACTATCATGTTCACCATCTCGCGGACGACCGACACGTTGGACATTTCCAGGAACTTGTGGACAGTCTTGCCCATGCCGTCGAAGCCCGGGCGCCCCGCGATGGGGTTGCCTGAGGCGTTGGATAGCTTATAGAGGTCGTCGCCGACGGAGGTGAGGCCGACGGGGTTGGCGAAGCGGTAGAGCTCGAGCTGGCCGACCTGGATCGGATCGTCGCGGCCGGGCACCTTTACGCTGACCCGTCCGTCCTGGGAGACGGAGAGCGTTTCGGGGATATAGCCCTGCGGCAGGGTGAGTTCGGGCATGAGCTTGTAGCCGTCGGAGGTGACGAACTGGCCGTTGGAGTCGATCTTGAAGGCGCCGTCCCGTGTGTACGCGAAGGAGCCGTCGTAGGTCATGATGCGGAAGAATCCGTCGCCCTGGATGGCTATGTCGGATAGGTTCTCGGTGTTCTGGAGGGCACCCTGGAGGAACTCGCGCTGGGTGGCCGCGAGCTTGACGCCGTGGCCCATCTGTATCGGCACGGGGACGACGGTGTCCTCGGTGGCGGGGGTGCCGGCGACCTGGGTTGTCTGGTAAATGAGGTCTTCGAAGTCGGCCCGCATTTTTTTGAAACCTGGAGTGTTGACGTTTGCCAGGTTGTTGGAGATGGTGTCTATGCTCGACTGCTGGCCGATCATTCCGCTCGCGGCGGTCCACAAACTACGGACCATATATCACTCCTCTTAGGCCAATTCAATGAATTTCCCGACATACTAGCGGGCGAAGCGAGCTTTATCCTACGCGCGCTACTTCGTTTATAAGCCTCCCGAGCATCGAGTCCTCGGACTGTATGGTTTTTTGATTGGCTTCGTAGGCGCGGTTCACTTCTATCATCCGCACCATCTCGAGGACCGGATTGACATTGCTGGCCTCGACGAAGCCCTGGGATATCTTGGGTCGAGAGCCGGCGGCCAGGACGGCCGCGTCGCCGGATTCCTCGGTGGAGCGCCAGAGGCTCGAGCCCTGTTTGGCGATGAATCGGTCTTTCGGGAAATCGACTATCTTCAGGGTGTCGAGCTTTTGCAGACCTTCCCACGTATTCTCTTCGCGCGAGACGAGGCGGAAGGGGTCGGCCTGGAAGTCTTTATTTACGAAGATATTGCCGTTCTTATCCACTTTGAAGTTATTCGCCTTCACTTCGATAGGGCCTTTCTCTCCGAGGACGGGGTAGCCTTCCTTGGTCTCGAGCAGGCCTTCCTTGCCGAGAACGAAGGCTCCGGAGCGGGTGTAGCGCTCGCCATAGGGGGTCTGGACGGTGAAGAAGCCCTTGCCGTCCATCGCGAGGTCGAAATCGTTTTCCGTCTGCTTGAGCGCGCCCTGTTCCTGCTCGGTGAAGATTTCGTTGTTCTCGACGCCTGTGCCGATCTTGCCGATTACGGGGGCCGAGTCGCCGGAGCCGAAGGGGTTGAGGCTGACCCCGTCGTCGTTCGTGCGTCTTAGGAGGAGTTCCGCGAAGGCCTTGTGTACGGCGACGTCGCGCTTATAGCCTTCGGTATCGACGTTGGCGAGGTTGTTGGATATGGCGTCGAGCCGGATCTGCTGGGCGTTCATTCCGCTCGCACCGGTATACAGGCCTCGGATCACGGTGATCCTCCTTCCTATGAAGTATCGGAAGGCGTGGGCCCAAGTTGACCCTTTTTATCCTGGGGAGATATAGTAAAGAGCATGAGAGAAATGCCGATGGGAATCGACCGCGAAGCGATCGTACGCGCGGTTTCGGCTGCTGTACAACCGAAAAAGATAATCCTGTTTGGGTCCAAAGCCCGGGGTGATGATAGGCCGGATAGCGATATGGATATCTGCGTGATCGTGGACAAGCTGGAAGGTCGGAATATCGACGCCACGATTGCGATTAGGCACGAACTTCACAAGGAACCGATAGGGGCCTTCGATCTGGTATTATACGAGGAGAACAATTTCAACGAGCGGAGCGTTTTTCAAAGCACGTTCGAGCATACTATCCGCGATGAAGGGGTTCTCCTCTATGACCGTTCGTGATCTCGCGGATGAATGGATCGATTACTCCTCCGCGGATTTGGCCTCGGCCCGATTTCTTTTAGCAATGAAACCGATGCCTGCCGAAATCATATGCTTCCATTGTCAGCAATCGGCCGAGAAATCGTTGAAAGCGTTATTGGCGCTCTGGGATCGGTCGATTCCGCGAACGCATGCGCTCGTCCAGCTTCTCGGGCTGATTGTACCCGACGCACCCAGCACGAAGGCGCTGGAAAGCGACGCGGAGTCCTTGACGGAATACGGATCCGATATTCGCTATCCTTCGAAGAAACCCCTGTCCGAATCCGACGCGCGCGAGGCGATCGCCGCCGCCGAGCGCGTGCTCGCGGCTGTAAGAAGCATCCTCGTCTAGATCGTCACCAGCTTGCCTGAGTCTATTTCCTTGACGAAGATTCGGGCGAAGCGGCCGGAAGGCTCGGGCCCCGAGCCGGCGCAGTTGCTTTCGGCGAGGAAGTACATGACGTCGGCCATGTCGGCGAAGGACTCGCTGTTCGTCCAGCGGTAATAGATGCGGTCCCGCCACTTTACGAGGATGGAGAGGCGCCAAGGGTCTTTCTCGATGACGGGATCGCAGCGCTCGCGGAGGACGGCGCGAAGGCCGCCGTACCAGGAGCGTTGGAGGCAGAAAAGGTTGAGCTTCCCTTTGCGGTCCCGGTAATAGAGCTCGGCGATGCCGCCGATCGCGGGCACCGAGCGGGCTATATCGTATTTATCGGCCTTGGCGAAGGGGGACCAGCGAAGGCTGTAGTAAGCGTTGCCGCCCTCGTCCTCGCGGGTGATGACGTAATCCACGGTATTAAGGATAGCACGCGGACCCCCCGCCCCTCAATTGACAGTAAGAGCCCCTTCCGGGATACTGAAAACCCATGAAGAAGCTAATCTTCGTGACGGGGGGCGTATGCTCCTCCCTCGGAAAGGGAGTGGCCGCCTCCTCGATCGGCGCTCTCATGGAAGCGCGCGGGCTCTCCGTGCGCATGGTCAAGATCGACCCCTACCTCAACGTGGACGCGGGTACGATGAGTCCCTACCAGCACGGCGAGGTCTACGTGACCGACGACGGGGCGGAGACGGACCTCGACCTGGGCAATTACGGGCGTTACACGCACTCGCCGCTCTCCAAGGTAAACTCGATCACGACGGGCCAGGTCTACCAGGCGGTGATCAACAAGGAGCGCGAGGGCCGCTATCTCGGGCGTACGGTCCAGGTGATCCCGCACATTACCGACGAGATCAAGAATCGAGTGCTCGCGCCGGGAAAGGATCCTGAGGTCGACATAACGATCGTCGAGGTGGGCGGAACCGTCGGCGACATGGAGTCGATACCCTTCCTCGAGGCGGCGCGCCAGATAATCCACGAGGTGGGCAGGCAGAACGCGCTTTCGGTGCACGTTACCCTGGTGCCGGCCGTCTCGGGCGGCGAACTCAAGACCAAGCCCACCCAGCATGCGGTCAAGGAATTGCAGGAGAACGGCATCCAACCCGACGCCCTGGTGATACGGAGCGCCGAGCCCATCGACGAGGGGATGCGCCGCAAGATCGCGGGCTTCACGAACGTGGAGTTCGAGGGCGTGATCTCCGGTCACGACGCGAAGACGACCATCTACGAGCTCCCTCTTCTCTATCACTCTCAGGGCTTCGATACTTTTCTGCTCAAAAAGATGGGGATCGAGAGCCGGCATGCCGACCTCCGCGAGTGGATCGAGGTGGTGCGCAAGTACCGCGAGCCCAAGCGCCGGGTGCGGGTCGGGGTTGTGGGCAAGTACATGGATCTCAACGACTCGTACAAGTCGGTCTGGGAGGCTCTCTCCCACGGCGGAATCGCCAATGAGGCGGCCGTCGACGCGGTGAAGATAGACTCCGGTAAGCTGGAAGTCGAGGGTGCCGATATGGCCCAGGTCTTCGCCGACGTCGACGGGATTCTGGTGCCCGGCGGATACGGTCAGCGCGGTTCCGCAGGCATGGTCAAGGCGGCGCGCTACGCCCGCGAGGCCAAGGTACCCTACTTCGGCATCTGTCTCGGAATGCAGATGATGGTCATCGAATGGGCGCGAGACGTCCTCAAATGGGAAGACGCCGACTCTACCGAGTTCAACCAGGACAGCGCGCACGGCGTGATCAGCCTTCTGGAAGACCAGGTGGACGTGAAGAGCTACGGCGGCACGCAGCGCCTGGGCAAGAGCGAGAGCGTACTCAAGCCGGGAACGCTTATGCGCAAGATATACGGTACGGATTCCATTTGGGAGAGGCACAGACACAGGTACGAGGTCTCCAACGCATTTCGGCCGGATCTCGAGAGGACGGGTCTCCTGATAACCGCACTGACGCCCGACGGCAGCCTCGTGGAGGCGGTCGAGTGGGCCGACCATCCCTGGGGCCTCGGTGTCCAGTGTCACCCCGAGTTCAAGTCGAGGCCGGTTCAGCCGGCGCCGATTTTTAAAAGCTTCATCGGGGCCTGCATCAAGAATGCCAAGAGCTGAACGCCGCCGTTCCGGCAGGGACGGCCGACGCGCCGCGGCATCGGTCACGGCAGTCGCCGTAGCGGCGACATTCTTTGCCGCCTGCAGCCTGGCGGGATATACCGCCCAGGCTCCAGAGCGCGAAGAAGAGTACCCCGTCGCCGTCTTCTCCGGCTACTCGCATACGGTCGTGGTCAGGGGTAAAAGGAATTTCGAGCTGAAAGCCGATAAGGCCGAGCTCTACGAAACGAGCAAGAAAACGATCCTCTCCGGCGTAAGCTTCTCGGAATACGATACGGATACGGGTGAGCTTCTCTCGCTCGGTCGAGCCGATGACGCGATCTATCATACGGACACGAAGGACGCCGAATTTTTCGGCAACGTAAGGCTCGAATCGAAGAGGCAGGACGCCGTCCTCCAAGGCGAGTACCTTCGCTGGATAGACAAGGACAAGAGGCTCGAAGGGCGCTTGGACGGGACGGTAACCATAAGCCGCGCGGATGGCTCCCAGGTGAGCGGGGCAGGCTTCGATGCCGATACGCGCAAGCGCACATTCGCCTTCCGCGAGAGCGTCGAAGGGCGGATCGAGTCCAAGGAAGAGCCCGATTCCACGGAAGAGCCCAAGTGAGAACAAGGGCTCCGATCAGGCTGCTCCTGGCCGCCCTTCTCTGCGGCCCTTTTTTAGCGGAAGCCGCGAGCACGGAGCCCATTACCTTCAGCGCGGACGGCGTTCAGAGCAGCCTGGCGAAGGACAAGGAAAGAACCATCCTCACGGGCAAGGCGAGCGTAAAGACGGGTTCGATCTCCATCCTTGCCGACCGCATCGAGCTTTTCGGCAAAGACTTCACCTTCCTCGATTGCTCCGGCTCCGTTACGGTAGTGGATACCGAGCGGCAGATACGCCTCGAGGCACCCTCTCTTTATTACGACAGGACGAAAAAGCTCACGAGGGCGCAGGGGCCCTCGGTTCTGCAGGACGACAGGAACAAGCTCGTGCTCAAGGCCGAGTGGATCGAGAGCGACGGCGAGAAGGAAATTACCCTGGCCGAGATCGCCGTACGCATACTCAAGGACAAGCTCGCCTGCCGTGCGGAATACGCCCTCTACCGGCGCAACGAGAACATCCTCGAGCTCACCGGGGCGCCCTCGGCCTATAAGGACGGGGATAAATACGAGGCCTCGAGGATAATCGTGAATACCGAGACGGAAGATATCCACCTCGAGGGCGAAGTCAAGGGAAGCGTTACGGACAAAAGCGCGAAGGGCGATAAGTGATCGCGCAAACGGGCGAGGGCGGGACCCATATACTCGAGACTCACGGGCTTCGCAAGCTATACCGTAAAAAAGTGGCAGTGGGCGACGTCTCGTTCTCGATGTCGACGGGCGAGGTCGTCGGTCTCCTCGGGCCGAACGGCGCTGGAAAAACTACCGTGTTCTACATGATCGTCGGCTTCATCAGGCCGACGGCGGGCAGAGTATCGATCGACCATCGCGAGATAGGCGCCTTGCCGATGTATAAGCGCGCGAGGCTGGGCATCGCCTACCTGCCCCAGGAGCCGTCGATCTTCCGGCGGCTTTCGGTCCAGGACAATATCCGTGCGGTATTGGAAACGAGGGCCGACATCTCGGAGCGCCGAAAGCGCGAACTCCTCGAGGAGCTCCTGGAGGAGTTCGGCATAATGCGGCTGCGCCGGCAAAAAGCCTACACCCTCTCGGGGGGCGAGCGCCGCCGGACGGAAATCGCCCGCGCACTCGCCCTCGAGCCCAAATTCCTCCTCCTGGACGAGCCTTTCGCCGGAATAGACCCGATTGCGGTGCACGAAATCAAGAGCATCGTACGGAGGCTCTCCGAGGCGGGCATCGGAGTGCTCATCACCGACCACAATGTGCGCGATACTTTGGAGATCACCCATAGGGCGCATATCATCAATCTCGGCGATATCGTCGTATCGGGGAACAGGGATGAAGTCCTGGCCTCCGAGACGGCGCGGAAGATCTACTTGGGAGAGGAATTCAGGATGTAGCGCTGCCGCGTATATTGACGCATTCAAGGTCGGGTTGGTATAGTTCCGGTCGGAAAGCCTCCGGGAGTCGTTCCCGTCTCAATTTTTGCCATAAAGTCGTCGCATATGTCGAGTTGACGACGGTCCTGGCTCGTGCTACATTTATCCTGCCCCGTTTGGGATTCTACATCACCACCAGTACACATACGGAAGACAGATGCAGTATTTCGACACTCACGCCCACATCGGGCTTATTTACGATGACCCGATCGAACAACTTTTGGTTTGCCAAGAGGCGAAGCAGGCCGGAGTCACGCGGATAGTCAGCATCTGCAACAGTCTCATGGACTTCAAGCAGGTCTACGATAATCTCAAGACCATGGAGCACGTCTTCCACGCGGTCGGAGTCTCGCCATCCGAGGTCCAGAACCCCGGGAAAGACTGGCATCGCACCATCGAGGATGCGGTCAAGCTGCCTCGGGTCATAGCTCTTGGCGAAATAGGCCTCGACTACTACCATAAATTCGGCGATCGCAAGAGCCAAATCGAGCTCTTCATAGATCAGCTGGACTTCGCGGCGCGGCTTGACCTGCCGGTCATCGTGCATAACCGCGAGGCCGGCAAGGACGTCATAGACATCCTGAGGGACCGTCTGCCGCCCTCCGGCGGCGTTCTCCACTGCTATTCCGAGGACGCCGACTACGCTCGCCGCGTGCTTGGCCTCGACCTCAACCTCTACTTTTCCTTCGCGGGCAATCTGACCTATCGCAATGCGCGGAACCTCCACGAGACCGTGGGGGTGCTGCCCCTGGAACGCATCCTTATCGAGAGCGAGGCGCCGTTCATGGTGCCCGCCGATTTCCGTGGAAAGCGCAACAAGCCCGAATATTTGCCCTCAACCTGCGCCTTCCTCGCCGAGATCCTCGAGATGGATCCCGAGCTGGTGTCGCGGGCGATCTTCGAGAATGCCTGCAGGTTCTTCAAGCTGCCGGTCCCCGTCTGGAGTTGACGGCCGAACGCGAAGAGGACACGGAGATAAGGAGATCACGGAGAAAAGGGATATAGGGAATTTATAGAATGGGAGAAGCGATTCTACTTTTTACCCTGATATCCCTCCGTGTTCTCCGTGATCTCCGTGTAGAAATTTCAGATGATGTCTCAATAGGTGTATCGTGGATTTGTATCACTCCGTGAAGGTCGGTAGCGTCGAGCTGCCCGGAAACATTTTCCTCGCGCCCGTGGCGGGCTACTCCGACGCGGCATTCCGTTCGGTATGCTTCGGTCTCGGAGCCGACCTATGCTACACCGAAATGGTGAGCTCGGAGGCGCTGACGCGGGGACACCCCAAGACTAAACTCCTTTTAGATAGGGCCGAGAATGAGACGCGGTACGCGATTCAGCTTTTCGGCTCGCGGCCCGAGACGCTCGCGGCCGCCGCTCGTCTCGCGGCCGGGTACGGGCCCGCGCTTATTGACCTCAATTGCGGCTGCCCCGTGCCCAAGATAGTCAAGGCGGGGGCGGGTTCCGCCCTCATGAAGAAACCCGAGCTCATTCGGGATATCGTCGCGGCGATGGTGGAAGCTCTAGGGCCGAAGGGGCCCCCCGTTTCCGTGAAGATACGCTCGGGCTGGGACGAAGGCAGCCTGAACTACCGTGAGGCCGCGGACGCCGCCGTCGAGGGAGGGGCCTCCGCGGTGACCCTGCACGCCCGCACGCGGGCGCAGGGCTATGCGGGCGTGGCCGATTGGGGGCACATTCGCGACCTTGCCGCGCGCCTCCCGGTGCCCGTCTTCGGGTCGGGGGACGTGGCGGTCCCGGCCGACGCCGCCCGAATGATCGCCGAGACGCTCTGCGCCGGGGTGATGATCGCTCGCGGCGCGATGGGCTATCCTCACATTTTCCGCATGGCGAGGGCCGCGATGGAGGGTTCGGCCGGCGAGGCCCCAACAACCTTGGATCTCGTGGACGCCGCGAGGAGACACCTGGCTCTTTCCGCGCGCTTTCTCGGCGAAAGGACGGCCTGCGTCGAGTTCCGAAAGCAGTTCTGCTCTTATACGCGCGGCGCGCGTGGCGGGCCAAAACTGCGCGCGGCAGGCGTCAAGGCAGGCAGTCTCGACGATTTCGATGCCCTTTTCGAGGAATGGCTATCGGTCGCTTCTCACTGACGGGAGCCGCGCTTTCGGAAATCCATTATCCGCTCGGACAGCGCACGCATCTTCTCGGAGAGGCCGTCGGGCCTGCCCGCGGTTGCCTCTTGCGCCCAGGGCGCCACTACGGCCGCTTCGAGGGCTGGCCAGTCGGCGGGCGCCGCGGCCGCGGGTGCGATGAGCAGGGCGGCCGGGGGAACGTGGCCGACGAGGGCGGGGAAGAAGTTCGGAAGTATCTCTTCGTTGACGGAGCGAAGCGAAGAGAAGCCGCCGACAATGCCAAAGGAGTAGTCGAGGGCGCGGACGCGGCGCGATCTTTCCAGGATGGCGCGCTGCGCCTCGCTTCCGAGGAGCCAGCGCAGGAAGGCCTCGGCGGTTTTTCGGCCAGGGGCGCCGTTGACGAGGCCGGCGCAGACGATGCCGTCGGAGAAGAGGACACTGCCGTTCCGCGAGAACCAGCGAAAATCGAGGTCGGTCCGCCTCTTCTCCGGGGTGAGGAAGAAGTCCGACGAGTCCATACCGGCATAGAGGGCGCGGCCTTCTTTTAAATAGCGATAGGGGGGGGCGAACAGGTACCGGAATTGGAAGTCGTCTTCGAGGGCGGCCGAGACGTTGGCGCGGGACACCCAATCGATTATTTCTCCTAACGCGGATTCGAGCCCCGGCCCGTTCCACTCGGGCTCCTTGCCTTCCGGGAAGATCGCGCCGCCGGCCTCCAGGGCCGATATCAGAAAACGCCCGTCCCATCGCGGGGAGAAGCCCATCCGCGTATAGGCGCCCCCCTCTTTCCGGTTGAAAGCGGCGGAAGAACGGTACATGTCGGCCAGGGAAAGCGTGAAACCGTCGCCCACGGAAGGTGTGCCGCGCGCGAAGACGATCGCCGGTAGGTTGAAAGAGATCGGGAGCAGGATGCGCCTGCCCCTGATCTTCCCCATCTCGAGCAAGTCGGGATAGAAGGCTCCCTTTTTGATGCGGCCACCTCTGAGCAGATAATCGAGTGTCGCGAACCTATCGCTCGTGGACGAGTTCCCCAGATAACGACCGATGGCGAGGGCGGGCGGAATTTTCGCGGATCGGAGGGCTTCGGCCAGGTCGGGTTTCCAATGGAGCTCGACGGTACTCGAGCGCTCGCCGACCCGCCCGTTTGCGGGGGAGGCAGGCTGCGCATCGAAGAGCTCGACGGCGAGGGCGAGTTCGGGGACATCGGTCCAAATGACCGCGCTTCCCCCGGAGGAGCCGGAGCATGAGACGAGACTGGAGGCAAGAAATGCGGCGAGCAGGGCCGCCGCGATGCGTCGCATGATGGACGACGATAATCCGAGCGATGAGGTCGCGCAAGTATCGCGGACCTATAGCCAGCCCTTCCCTTGCAAGGCATGAACGGGCACCTGTAGCGGTTGTACATGAAGTGGGCTATAATTCGCTCTACATGCAGATCAACGATACTGAGATATTTACGGCCGTGGAAGGGATAGGCGAGCATTTTCGGAACAATATTTCCAACCGATTCACCCGCAACGGAATTTTCTCGATGTTCCTGGTTCCGGGAACCTGGAGCCTCATAGAGGAACTTACCGAGAAGGTTGAGAATTACCGCTATCAGGGCTATCACTTCGACGAGATATACGCCCAGATACTCGCGATGGCCAGATTCGTCCACCAGGCGAAGCGTGAACTTCTGCCGAACATTCGCTCCCTGGCCACCGGAGGCGGCGATCGCGTGGAAGCTTCGGATAAAGTCCTTCGTGATATGGCTATCACTAACTTCGGCCCCAATCTCAAGATACTCGCCGACAAGGTGAACGAACTCTACGTCAAGGTCGCAGCGATCGACAGGGAGAACGCCGGGATCAAGAGCCCGGTTTTCAACCAGATACCCGAACTGAAAGAGATCGGACGCTACCTGGTGGAATGACCGTTATGTGCGCTTATTGACAACGACCCGCCAATCGCGTATGTTTTGCTACCGCGTTTACTGGAGCGGTGTCCGAGGGGTTTAAGGAGGCGGTCTTGAAAACCGCTGTGCCGCAAGGCACCGAGGGTTCGAATCCCTCCTGCTCCGCGACCGTATTTGTCTTAATTGGAGAGGTGCGAGAGCGGCCGAATCGGGCTCCCTGCTAAGGAGTTGTATCCCAAAAGGGTACCGGGGGTTCGAATCCCCCCCTCTCCGTCCCGAGGTTATAGCTCAGATGGATAGAGCATCAGATTGCGGATCTGAAGGTCGGTGGTTCGAATCCACTTAGCCTCATCGCCCATTGGAGAGATGCGAGAGCGGTTGAATCGGGCGGTCTCGAAAACCGTTGAACCCGTAAGGGTTCCGGGGGTTCGAATCCCCCTCTCTCCGCTTAACTTCAAGTAAAAATCGCACACTTGGAGAGATGGCCGAGCGGTCGAAGGCGCACGATTGGAAGTCGTGTTTACTCGTAAGGGTAACTAGGGTTCAAATCCCTATCTCTCCGGATCGGCTTCCCGCTCTTCGAGCGCCCGAAGCCAGGCACTGCGCTCGTGGCCGCCGCCTAAACCCGCCAGGTCCGGAAGGAAGCAACGGTAAGCGGTAGGCGCGGTGATGCAGAGCGCCTGGCTTCGAGCGCTCGAAGTCTTTACCGACACTCCTCCTTGTGCTATTTTCATTCCATGCCTTATGAGATTACGGCTACCCGTAAGCGCCCCCAAAGTTTCGCGGAGCTCGCCGGACAGGAATTCGTATCGGCGACTTTGGAAGCCAGCCTGGCGAACGGCCGGATAGCCCATGCCTATCTTTTTTCGGGCCCCCGCGGCTGTGGCAAGACGAGCACGGCGCGCATTCTCGCGAGGGCCCTCAACTGCGAGAAGGGACCCTCGGCGCGACCCTGCGGGAAGTGCCGCTCGTGCGTCGAGATCGCCCGGGGCGCCAGCCTCGACGTGATCGAGATTGACGGCGCCTCCAACACCTCGGTCGACAACGTTCGTCAGATCAAGGACGAGGTGCTCTTTCCTCCCAACGGCGGGCGTTACAAAGTCTATATCATTGACGAAGTGCACATGCTCTCGAACAGCGCCTTCAACGCGCTGCTCAAGACCATCGAGGAGCCGCCCCCCTACATCGTCTTCATCTTCGCGACCACCGAACTTCACAAGGTGCCGGCGACGATAAAGAGCCGCTGTCAGCAATTCGCCTTCCGCTTGCTTCGTATCGATACCGTGAAGTCCCTCCTCGCCGTCGCCGCCGCGGAGACGGGAGTCGAGGCCGAGGACGACGCCCTCCTCTGGATAGCGAAGGAATCGGGCGGCTCGCCCCGCGATGCCTATACCCTCTTCGACCAGGTCGTTTCCTTCTCCGAGGGCAAGATCACCTACGCCCTCATTCGCGACAAGCTCGGGCTCACCGGCCTCGATGCGCTGGGAAGCCTCTTCGGCGCGAGCGCAGCGGGGGACACGGGAGCCGCCCTCATCGCCCTTGACGAGATTCTCGCCCGCGGCGTGTCGCCCGAGCAGATCGCCTCGGAGGCAGCCGAGTATTGTCGATCCCTCCTCCTCATCCGCAACGGCATAACCAAGGCCGCTCTGCTCGGTGCCCCCACATCGTCCTATAACGCGGCCGCGCTGGAGATATTCACGAGCGAGCACCTGGAGCGCGCACTCGCCGAGCTCCTCGACCTGTACCGCGACCTGCGCTATACGGTCGATCCTCGCTTCGAACTCGAACTCGTCGTGGCCAAACTCTGCCGTCTCGCCGACTACGTGTCGGAGTCCGAACTGGCGAAGGTGGTATCCTCGCTCAAGCGCCGCCTCGCGGGCGAGGGGACCATCGACGGCATAGCGGCCGACACGATGATCCCCCGCAAGGCTATTCCCGACGTTTCTCCCCCGGAAGAAAAAAAAAAGCCTGAGTTACCCCCGCAGCTGAGCGCGGCCTTCGACAGTCTTGCCGCAACGGCGTCGCGACCCCGCATCATGAGCGACGCGTCCGAAGCGGATGCGGAAGCGGAGGGCGAGACAATCGCCGGTCCAATCTCCGGCGAGTCGCCCCCGGTCGGCGGGCCCGATCCGCTCCGGGCCGCGGTGATCGACGCCTTGGGGCGATCGAGTCCGCTGCTCAAGACGGGGTTAGCATCATCCTTGCCTTGGCGCGTCGAGGAGAGGCGGATTGTCATCCCGTTCCGCTCGGGAATGGATGAGAGCGTCGTACGGAGCAGTCTCGCCGACATAGCGGCCAAAGCCTCGGAACTCGCCGGAAGGCAGCTGAAGGTCGAGCTCAAGGTGGAGTCGACGCCGAGGCCAGCTGACGTCGCGGCGTCGAAAAATCCGGTTGAGGCCGGGCCCGATCCGGTGGCCATCGTGGAGAGGGTATTCAGAGGCACCAGGATGCCCGATAGTGGACGAGGAGCGCATGATGAACTTCGCTGAGATCATGGAGATGCTGAGGAACCCCCAGGCGTTGCAGGCGCAGATGACCGAGCTGCGCGAGAAGACCGAGAGGATACGGGCCACGGGAAACTCCGGCGGCGGCATGGTGCGCGTGACCTTGAATGGAGCCTTGGAGATGCTTTCCTGCGAGATATCTCCCGAGATCGTCGCGGGAGGCGATACGGCCCTCATCCAGGACCTCGTGCGAGGCGCCTTCAACGACGCGGCAGCGAAGGTCAAGGAGTCGCTGCAGGCCGAGCTTTCTTCGGGGATGGGGGGCATGCCCTTTCCGCCCGGGATGCTCGGGGGACTGTAGTGAGGGCTCTCGAGGAGCTCGTGAGCCTTCTTACGAGGCTTCCGGGCATCGGGCGCAAGAGCGCCCTCAGGGTGACATATTATCTGCTCAAAACCGATGGATCCTTCGCACAGGCCCTTGCGGACAGAATACGCGAGCTCAAGGGATCCATAACCTTCTGCTCGCTCTGCGGCTCGTATACGGAATCCGATCCCTGCCCGGTCTGCTCCTCGCCCTCCCGCGACCACTGTCTCATCTGCGCCGTGGAGCAGCCCCAGGACGTCGTGACAATCGAGGCTTCGCGCGAATATCATGGTCTTTACCACGTTCTCGGCGGTCTAATCTCTCCCCTGGACGGAGTCGGCCCCGAGGACCTCAAGATACGCGAGCTCGTCGCGAGAGCCGGCTCGGGCGAGGTGACGGAGGTTGTGGTCGCGACGAATCCGACCGTAGAGGGGGATACCACCGCGCTCTATCTAAAACGCCTCCTCGAGCCCACCGGCGTCGCGGTCACGAGGCTCGCTACGGGTATTCCGGTTGGCGGGGACCTCGAGTATGCCGATCGGCTGACTCTGGCGCGTTCGTTCCGCGGCCGTACGAAGCTGTAACGGGGGGTTCGATGATGGATTGGGATCCGTCGCAGTATCTGCGATTCGTGGCGGAGCGGACTCGACCTTCCGCCGACCTGGCGGCTCGGATCGAAGTTGCGGAGCCATCGGCCATCGTCGACATAGGCTGCGGCCCGGGCAACAGCACGCGCGTGCTGCGCGACAGGTGGCCGCAAAGCTCCATCCTCGGTCTGGATAGCTCCCCCGCGATGATAGCGCAGGCCAAACAGGAATATAATGAGATGTCATGGACCGTAGCCGACGCGTCGGACTTCGACGCGCGGGAGGCCTACGATGTCGTTTTCTCGAACGCGGCGCTGCAGTGGATCCCCGATCACGCCCGCCTCGTGCCGAAGCTTTTCGGCGCGGTCCGGCCTCGCGGAGCCCTGGCGATCCAAATCCCTCAATTCACGTCCATGCCGATAAGCGCCGCGATGGAGGCGGTGGCCGGATCCGTTCGATGGGCAAAGCACACCGAAGGCTGTGCCGCGAACTTCACCTACCATGATGCGAAGTACTACTACGATCTCCTCTGCCCTCTTTCGAGCGGGATCGACCTATGGGAAACCTGGTATTTCCACGTTCTGCCTTCCCACGGAGCGCTGATCGATTTCATCCGCAGCACGGGAATGAAACCCTACCTCGACGCGATCTCCGGCGAGGCCAACAAGGCCGAGTTCGAGCGCGACGTTCTCGCCAGGGTGGAGAAGGCCTATCCCTCCGGCGCGGACGGTAAAGTCCTTTTCCCCTTCGACAGACTTTTCTTCATCGCGTACAGATAGTGAGTCCGCTACAGTTTCTTGAAGCAGGACTCGATGATCGGCAGCAGGCTCGGCATCGAAAAGCCGAGTGCCTCGACGGTATCGTGCTCCGCGGAATGTTCCCAATCCATGAAGGGATCGTCGTAGTGCGCGGTGATGAAGCCGTAAACTTGGTCTTCCGCGTCGTTGGCTTCCGTACCGAAAATTCCGTGGCTCCTCGTCTGGCTTGCCAATAGCGTGCGATGGATGTGGTCGCGCACTTTCGCGAGGAATATTTCCTTGTAGACGTCATAGGTCCTGCCTGAGAGCTTGCGGATGGAGTCGGAAATGGAGTCCCGCTTGGCCCGGATCTCCCGTACCGGTTCGGGGCCCGCGGGAACGCGTCCCAGGAGCCGACCGCCCTTGGCCGCGGGGCGGAGCATGGCCGAACCCGCGCTGACGCCCACGGCTTTGCTTGTTGCATCGTCGTGCGCGCTCGAGGGCGCCGGTATGCGGCGCTCGGGAGGGGCCGTGACGCGAGAAGCGGCGCGGAGGCCGAGGCCTTTGTCGCGCGGCGCTTGGTCCGTTTGAGCGCGCAAAGACGTCGCCCCGAGGACGAAACTCGGCGGTGCCGTAATCCGCCCTCTCGAGCTCGAGCGCTGCGCGACCCGCGTGGGCAGCTCGTCGTCAGCCGGAGGCCCATTCTTCGCCGGGAAGGGCGGTACGGGGCGCGCCTCGATAGGGCCCTTGGCCGATGACGATATCGAGGCTCTCCGGGTGCGCACCCTCGACTCGGGCGAGGGGCCGGCACGAGTTGTCGCTTCGGGTCCCGGCACGGCCAGGCGCTCGGCCACAACTCGATCGTCCATGCGTGCGCGCAGTCGGCGCCACATGATCTGCATATAAAGATCGCCGCTCACCGAATAGCTGTAGCTCGTCGTGAGGATCGCGGCGACGGAGCTCAATATTTCATCGTCGGTGGCTCCATGGGCACGCTCGAGTTTGATCGTGCGGAAGACCTCGAAATGCTTTCCGCCGAATTTGCGCGAGAAGAGGAAGACTATTCGCTCGAAGGACGCGTCTTTCACATGAGGCCAGTATTTCGCGCAGAGGGCGAGGACTTTATCCTCGCGTCTAGTCAGGGATGGAGATATCTCCACCCGCGCCTTGTCGGCCTCGGTGAACTTTATTCGATCGGGATCGAAATAGTTGTGGCTCCGCGTCCTGGAGCTCTGACGCCTTCGCTCGAGACTCGCGCTCCTGGAAACGAAGTCGTAGCTCTCTTCCGCCGGACCCGCCGGAGAGTAAGCGTCCGGGTGTTGCGAGGAGGCCCGGCGCTGCGCCTCGATGGCGGCGCTACGGGCGATGAAGTCGTACTCGGAGGGTGCATCGGCTCGGCTAACGGCGTCGTATTCTCGGACCAGGTCGAGGGCGCGCCTGACGAGGACCTCGCGATGACCGAGGATGCGTGCGAATTGGTCGTAGCGGATGAGGAGGTCGAGGGCGCCATCGGTTTCGCCCGGAATGCGAGAAAGGACGGATTCCACCGCCTTGAGCGCGTGCAGCGCGTCCGAGAGGTCTGCCCTCTCGAGGGGAGCGATTATCAGGTCTATGTTGGAGCGGATCCGCGCGGAGAGCCGTGCGGCGAAGCCGAGAACGAGGCTTTCCTGGTATGCCGCGTAGCGTGGGTCGTTCTCGCGGAAGAGCTTGAGCAGAAGTACTCGCGCGGTGTCGTCGGGGTAGCGCACTCGGAGAGTCCCGTTGTAGACGGAAAGGGCGTAACCGAGTCTGCCCGCCTTGCGCAGTTCGAAGTAGCGCTCGATGTCGGGGTCGCCTCCGAAGCGCAGGTCGGGGAAGACCAGCTTGACGATCTCGCGTTTCTTCTCGGTACTCAGCTCGTCCATCGCGGGGATTATACGCGGCAAAGGGACGACACACAACGGCAAAAGGAGCCTGTTCCTCCTCATAGAAAACGGCCGCCCCGTTTGGGGCGGCCGTCGCGCCGTGCGCCGGGGGGCTTACTGGAGGAGCGACAAAACCTGCTGAGTTTTCTGATTGGCCTGGGCGAGCATCGCGTTTCCAGCCTGAGCGAGTATGCGGTTCTTGGTGTAGTTGACCATTTCGTTGGCCATGTCGGTGTCCCTGATCCGGCTCTCGGCGGCTTGGAGGTTTTCGGCCCCCACGTCGATGCCTTTTATCGCGTGCTCGAGGCGGTTCTGGTAGGCGCCGAGGTCGGCACGCTGCTTGTTGATCCGCTTCAGAGCCTGGTCCAGGGTGCCGATGGCGCGATTGGAACCGTCGGGCGTACCGACCGAAATGATCGAGTCATCGCCGAAGTTCCGTACGCCGAGGGCCTTAGAGGTCATCGTCCCGATGAAGACCTGCATGCGCTGGTCGATGTTGGATCCGATGTGGAACCACATGGAGCCGGTAACGCTGTTCTCCCCAGTGGGGCGCGCGAAGCGCCCGGTGAGGAGGTTGAGCCCGTTGAACTGCGCGTGGCTGGCGATCCTGTCGATCTCGTCGACGAGCTGGCTGACCTCCACCTGGATCTGCATCCTGTCCTCAGCGGTGTAAACGCCGTTCGAGGATTGGACCGCGAGCTCGCGTAGCCGCTGGATTATATCCTGCGACTCCCCGAGGTAGCCTTCCGTCGTCTGGATAAACGAAATACCATCCTGCGCGTTCTTCGAGGCCCGCTCGAGGCCGCGGATCTGACTGCGCATCTTTTCGGAGACGGCGAGCCCGGAGGCGTCGTCTCCCGCGCGGTTGATCCTGATCCCCGATGAGAGCTTTTCCATCCCCTTCGTAGTCTCGTCGTTGACGGTCCGGAGAGAACGATCGGCGAACATGGCGCTGAGATTGTGATTGATAATCATGCCTTACTCCTTAATGGCTCACGACGGCCTTCTAATGACCGTCTCGGCTTCCTTGCCGGCTTGTGGCGCGCCGGTCCCGCTCGCGTCCTCCGCGATTCCTTCCGCGGCGTCGACGCTGAGGAAGCCCCGGTCTCGCGCATGACACGCTCACACCGGGTATTCCTACCTTCCGAGTATCGGAATCAGGCCGCGCCGCTTTAGAATAAAAGGTGGCGTCAGGCGATGGGGCCCTCGTATTGGCCCAGAGGAACGAGACATGGTATAATTATGCGAGGCTTAAGCGATGACCATACGACGAGTAGCGGAGATTCTCGAAGCTAAGATAGCCACCGGCGAGGATCAGCTTGAACTGGAGGTGAGCGCCGCTTGCGGCGCCGATCTGATGAGCGACGTGATGGCCTTCGTCAAGGAGAAGGTAGTCCTGCTCACCGGTCTCGTGAACCCGCAGGCGATACGCACCGCCGATCTCATGGATATCCGCGTAGTCGTGCTCGTTCGCGGCAAAAGCCCTACCGAGGATATCGTGGACATGGCCCGCGACAACGGCATGGTCCTACTCTCCACGAAATATTCCATGTTCCTCGCTTGCGGGAGGCTCTATGAAGCCGGTCTTCGCAGCGGAGGGATCAGGGATATCGTTTGAAGAGATAGCGCCTCCGGGTCCGGATCGGAAGCCGAAGTTCGAGTAGCGGGGTTATCACCGATCGAGACGCCCGCGCGAGTAAAGGTATAAAGGATTTTGTAGCCTTCCTTGACATGCTTGGCGACAAGGCGGCGAATGGTTTTATCCCTTTCGAGGAGCGTCTGGTATCGATGCAGGCGCTCCCTCTCCTTTCCGAGGCCTATGCGCCATGAGGCGCATAGTGCGTAGGGCGAGTCCAGTACTGGCTGGCGATCATGGACTGTGTAGTAGTGGGTCTTGCCGTCCTTGCCCTGCTTGTACAAGGTTATAATCATCTGGATATCCTATCGGCCGTGGGTATCGCGGAAGTAAACATAAAAAAGGGCCGACGCCTGCCGGCGGGGCCCCCATTCGAAGCTAACGCCGCGTTGAGGACCGAAGTCCATCGAACTTATCCGCGGCGAGCGAATGCTTTAAAAAAAGCATTGCAGAGCCCTTTGGCTCGATGATAAAAGCGCGACGCGCGACCTGCTAACAAAACAAAAGTACGCTGCCGCGTTGCGCGAACCCGTCGCCCCTTCGGCGGCCGCGCCTACCGTAGTTCTCGATCCCAGCTGACCCTCGCCGGGTCACTGGGACACAAACCGGAAAAAATCGCGGCCGGCATCCCCTGGCGGTTGCTATCTGCCCGAGGCCGGCTCGGAACTCTCGGGCGGGGCTTCCATATCGGACCTCCTCTCCCTATCGTCCCGGCATCCGATTGCCGCTCGATTGGCGGGTCGGACCCTGCGAAAATTTTTAAATGCGCACTTAATTTCAAGGACTACTAGCATTAACATACGCTATTGGTCCCATAAATCAATAGTAATAAACTCGTCTTTTTGTATTTTTTCTCCTTGAGATATGTCTATACAGGCATGGATGATGCATATTTCGCATCCCATTCAATTTGACAAAGCTCCAAAAGGACACTATATTAATTCTTTAACCGTAAAATGTCGTTTCTCTGAAAAGCGTAGAAAATCCTGCGGTCTCTCGCGTACCTCGTGCCGAGGCAGCAGTCGGGTATAAGGGGTTCGTCTTTGAATAAACGGGATTTTCCGCGTGTGCATTTCTATGATCAAGACTTCGTCGAGGTGTATGATCGCACCTGGGCATGGATCGCAGATTGTTGGGCTTCCGGCGGAGTAGGGACGCCGATAGAGAAATCCAAGTATTTCCAGTACAACAACGAACCCGTAATCGATTTGTTGGATCAGGTCTTCTCGTCTTTTTTTCTCGTCTATTCCAATAGGATATATGCCGCGTCAAGCGGCCTCGATACTCTTTACGCGCTTCAGGAATCCAATGGCGCGATTCGATCACGCTACGATGCGGAGACGGGTAGTCCAATTTTTCCGAAGGACAATCCCGAAGGCCTCGGCCTCCCTCTCTTCGCTTGGGCAGAGTACAACCTCTACCACAAGACCGCGAACAAGAAGCGCGTTAAGGAGGTGATGCCCTCCCTCCAGCGCCACTGGGCTTGGATGGAATCGACCTTCAAGCGCGAGAACGGTCTCTACGATGTCCCTGTCTCGGCCACGGGAATGGAGAACTCTCCCCGCGCCGGCGCTCTTTACCTCTCGGACTTCAACGCGGCGATGGCGATGAACGCCCTCTACCTGTCTGCCCTCGGCGACATTCTCAACGATAAGGAAGCCTCTTTCCAATTCAAGCGCTCCTATTTTTCGCTAAAAACGCGCATCAATTCCCTGATGTGGAACGCCGTCGACGGCTTCTACTACGATCTCGACAAAGACGAAAAACAGGTACCGACGAAGACCATAGGCGGCTATTGGCCGCTCCTCGCCGAGATACCCAACGAAGAGCGTTCCGAGCGGCTCATCGCTCACTTGAAGGATCCAGCCATTTTCGGTACTGAGCACCCCTTCCCCACTCTTGCCGCCGATCAGAAGGCCTACGACAAACGGGGCATGGGCTACAGAGGGTCGGTCGTTCCGCCTTTTACCTATATGGTCATCAAGGGCCTTGAAAAGTACAATCAGTACGAGCTGGCCCGCGACTGCGCGATCCGCCACCTCTATTTTGTCCTTGACTCGATGCACCAAGGCGGCGAGGACCGCGATGAAGACGGGGACAGGCGTTCCGAGAAGGGCTCGCCCGAGCATAGGCCCACCGTTTGGGAAGCCTACCAGCCGCAGAATGAGGGCAAGGCAATCTGGCCGGAACGTCCCGAATGGCCCCGCCCCCAGTTTCTCGCCTTTACGGGCCTGTCGACCATCGCCCTCATGATCGAGAACATCGTCGGGCTCTATATCTCCCTGCCGCGCAAGACGGTCGATTGGATCATCCCCAACCTCGAGATCATGGGCATCGAGAATCTCTCGCTCAAGCGCAATCTCGTGACCATACTCTCCAATAAATCGGGCCGAGGCTGGGAGATCCACATGGAGAGCGAGAAGCTCTACTATTTTACGATCAACGTGCTCGGCAAGAAGAAGAAGACCCTGCCAATTCCCTCGGGCAAGTGCTCGATGCTCATAGACAAGATATAAGTTGAGCGGGATACCCTTGCAGACATTATCTAAGGCCGCCTCTTCGACGGGTCCCAGCTCGCGAAAAGCGTCTCCAGACAAGCTGGGGGCGTTTTTCGCGGCGTGTCCCGTCAAGGGGTGGTCCTCGGGATGTCAGGACGGGGGTTACCCATTCAAGCTGCATTCTATTTCATGAGCATGAGCGCGTTGTTTTTGCACCGTTAAATATTCCCGAATCGAACGTAGGACCCCCCTTAGCGGAGTAGCTTTGCGCGTTGGGCGATCGCTGAATGATTATTAGCGGAGGTCCAGGCCTATTCGAGGAACTTCCGATACTCGACGCCCAATGCATCTCCGAGCTTGCGCTCCATCGTGAGGACACAACCGCGCGCCGATCATTCTCAACCGCGGAGAGGTTTGGATACCGCGTATCGATAGCTTCATGACGCTGGCGCGATCCTCGCGGAGATACCCATACCCGGCGATTCAAAACCAGGTTCTGGAGTTCTGGAGTACAAACCCGAAAGTATCGTGGGTTAGCGTACACAGAAACCAACACTGAACCCGCATTAGAAGCAGTTCAAGCACAGCTCATGCAACAGAGCTGGATACTTAGGTCTACTCCGTGGAACTTATTCTAGGGCCCCCTCAACACACCGGATAAAGGTGGTATCGAGGCTTTTCGGCACATTGACCTCATTTGATTGAATCAACATAATAGCCGCCGACAATCAAGGAGAAGGACAATGGGATTCACATCGCTCACAATACAAGATTTTCGCGCATTCAAAGATCTTCAAATTGACGGTTTTGGGAATGTCAACTTGATTGTTGGGCGCAACAACACAGGCAAGACCTCCCTACTAGAAGCATTACTCTTGATAACGGGAATGTCCAATCCCGGACTTCCGATCGCCATACACAATTGGCGAGATCTCATACTAACAGAAGCTGATGATTTTCAATTCATGTTCCACAATCTTGACTTCAGCAATATTATTCATATCACCGCCGTCCAGTTTGACGGGAAGGTGCGGAATCTTAAAATTGAGCCTCAATATGGCATCACCCCGGGGAGTCTTATTCCTGGGAGTCTTATTCCTGGTGGCTTTATCCCTGGGCCCCAAGGAATTGATCAATCCAGCGAGACTATCGGAGGTAAAAAAAGTGGAACCCATTCCCTGGCTTCTACGCTATCCAACAAAAACATCACAGGAATTCAACTTTCTTTCACTACACCAGAGGGGAATCCCCTGACCACTTACGTCAATATCTTTCAGGGGGGCAGTGTAACCACCGCACCGCCCGTTTACAAGGATGAGCTAGTAGGCGTATTCCTCAATCCTAGAACGATAAATCTCGGTTTCGAAATTATCTGGGAAAGGCTATTGCGTGAAAAGAAAACAGACTTCGTGATCAAGGCACTCAAACAAATAGAGCCGCGAATACAACGTATTGATATCGGAACACGGGGTATGCTCTGGGTCGACATTGGGCTCGAAACACTGGCTCCCATCAACATCCTTGGCGACGGCTTCCGACATATATTCACAGTGCTCGCATCTCTCTATACGGCTCAAAACGGGGTGCTAATCATCGATGAAATCGAAAACGGTTTACATCATTCTACCCTAGAAGTCATGTGGGATGCGTTGCTGGCAGCTAGCCAGGACTACAATGTTCAGGTTTTTGCAACAACACATTCCTACGAGTGTGTTGTTGCTTATGCTGATGCAGTAGAAAAGATTTATCCTATTGCCCCCGATTCCGCCAAACTTTTTCGGTTAGAAAGAATACCCGAAGGCGGCCATAGAGCTGTCCCGTACACTTCGAAAGTCATGAGAACAGCGCTTGACCAAGGGTATGAGGTTCGATGATGGCTACACGAACACTACCTCCTCCTCAGCCACTCACCTCTCACCGCCTGCTTGCAGTTGAAGGCCTTGATGAGTGCAATTTTTTCAAAGCGTTAGCGAAGCTACTGCCTATTCACGATGTACAGATCAGAAATGTCGGCGGCAATATAAAATTTGCAGAAGAGTTTGAAGCCCTCCAGAAAATGGAGGGCTTTAACGCATTAACGGCTATAGGAATTGTGCGTGACGCAGAGCAAGACCCCGCCACGCACGCTTTCCAAAGTGTATGCCACATTCTAAACAATTTTGGGCTACCATTCCCTGCTGCTCCTGGTCAAGTTAGCCTTGCGCAGACTCCCTCGGTAGGTGTATTTATCATGCCGGACAATGCCTCCCTGGGGATGCTCGAAGATCTCTGTTTAGAGACACTTCAAGGGACCCCCATAGAAGACTGTTTGCAGCATTATGTTGCTTGCTTTTCTTCCACACAGTTGCCAGAAGAACAAAAACACTTCAAGCCTTCTAAGGCTCATGTGCAAGCGTATTTAGCATCGAGGGCACCAATCGTTCCCTCTTTGGGACTAGGGGCACTACACAATTATTGGGATTTGGACCATTCATGTTTTAGCGAAATCAAGCGCTTTTTAACGGCCCTTTTCCCGTAATTGCGCGCTCCGCGGCGTAGTCAACGCCGGCGAGGCCGATCTTGAGATCAAGGTCGCGCACGAGCCGCTGGCTGTAGGCCCGGCGGTCGAAGGTCTCGACGCCCGCTGACCCTGATTCGACGACCTGCTCGAAGGCGCTCCACGTCCGTTTCGGTCGAAGATTCCATGAGTCCGAGAATAGAATGTTCTCGAGCTCATGGACAAACGCATACTCTGTCTCGCGTTGGGGATTGTCCTAAATTCCGGGCTCGGTATACCAAGCCCAGAACGAGTTCTTAAAGAAAAAAGTACAGACA
The DNA here is from genome assembly GCA_049513895.1 of Rectinemataceae bacterium. GTDB lineage: Bacteria > Spirochaetota > Spirochaetia > Treponematales > Rectinemataceae > UBA1306. The sequence continues at coordinate 60,540 of JBEKVO010000005.1, forward strand.
TTGCGTTACGATAAAAGCTCAGAAAAAGTACCTCGCGGTCACGCGCGAAGACGCGCTCAAAGCCTTCGAACACTTTGTCGAGTCTTTTGGGGCGAAATATCCGAAGGCGGTGGAATTTTTCATGAAGGACAAAGATAACTTCTTCGCGTTCTATGACTTCCCCGCCGCCCATTGGATTCACCTGAGAACTACAAATCCTATCGAGTCGAGTGTCAGGACGGGGTTTACCCGCTCAGGCTGTCCCTTTTCCCCGAGCGCATGGGCGCGTTGTTGTAAACCATCAACTCCGCGCGCTGAAGTAGCATTGCCTTTCGATGACGCCGACACGGGTGGACGCAGCGCTGATATGTCCCAAGGCTGCCGATCCGCCGGGACACCGCGTAAAAACGCCCCCAGCTTGTCTGGGGTCGTTTTTCGCGAGCTGGGACCCGGCGGAGGGGTAGCCTTGAATCATGTAGAGCCTCAATTACGCGTTCGCCGATTGGGAGGGCTTTGTCGACTCAAGTTGGGAGATGATGGTGCCGCAGAGCATGAGGAGGCCTCCCGCGACGAGGCGCGGCGTCAGAGGCTCCCCGAGCAGGATGATTCCTCCGATCGCGGCGAAGAGCGACTCCAGCGACAGAATGATCGACGCGTGGGCCGGGTGCGCGGTCTTCTGCGCGTAGATCTGAAGCGTGAAGGCGACGCCGGTCGAGAATATTCCGCCGTAGAGAATGGGCACGGCCGCCGCGAGGGTCCCCGCGAAGGGGGCGCTCTCGAGGGTCAGGGCGCCGAACAGGCTGAAAAGCGAACAGAGGGCGTACTGGCCGATCGCCAACTCGAGACCGTCCATGCGGCCGCCGAAGCGCCCGACTACCAGTATGTGAAGGGCCCAGAAAAAGGCGCCCACCAGCTCGAGTAGATCGCCGCGGGCAATCGTGAAGCCCGAGCCTATGCTGAGAATGTAGAGACCCGTGAGGGCGATAAGAGCGCCCGCCCAGATGCGCGGCCCCGATCTCCTGCCGAAGGCGAAGCCGACGAGGGGCACGAGGATTACATAGAGGCAGGTGATAAAGCCCGAATTTCCCGCCGTGGTGGTGACTAGGCCCATCTGTTGGAAGCTCGTGCCACAGAAGAGTACCGCCCCCGTTACGGAGATGTAGGCGAGCTTTTTCGCAAGGCCCGGTCTGGGGCCGCCCGAGGGGCCGGCGGCGCGAGTGCGGCGTTTCACGACAAGGAGGATGGGCAGGACGCTGAGCGCGCCTACCGCGAAGCGAACGGCGTTGAAGGCGAAGGGCCCGATGCTCTCCATGCCGCTCCGCTGTGCCGAGAATGCGGAGCCCCAGATGACGGCCGTGATGACGAGGAGGCCGTCGGACTTAAGATCGTCCTTGGAGATTCGCATAAGCGCGAGATTATACGACCTAATGCCGCGGGGGCAAGCGGGCGGTTCTTGGGACTCGATGAAGGTCATCTCGTTTCGTGCCGATACTATTGGGGATGCTCGATAGAATCGGACGAGCTACGCTCGGCGCCATCGACGAATTCTTCTATAGCCTCGGCTTTTTCGCCCAAGTGCTGAAGGAGTCCGCCCTCCTCTTCCGTCGAAGGCAGGTGGGATTCCGCGTCCTCGTGATGCAGATACTCTTCACGGGGATCGAAGCATTAGGCATTGCCGCGGCCATGGCCCTCGCCATCGGCGCCGCGATTAACCTTATAGGTTCCTCCCTCCTCGCCGAGTTCGGCCAGGGCAAGCTCATGTATACGATCCTCATCGTAGTCATTGCGCGCGAGCTCGGACCTCTACTCACCGCCTTCATCGTCATAGCGCGCTCGGGTACGGCCATCGCAACCGAGCTCGGCGGGATGGCCGTGGGGCACGAACTCGAGGCCTACGTCGCCGTCGGAGTGAATCCCATCGCCTATATCGCAGCGCCTCGTTTTCTCGGAGTCGTCGTCTCGATGGTCGTCCTGGACGTCTACTTCAACGTCTTCGGCCTCCTCGGTTCCTTCGCGGTCGTGCAATTCCTCCGCCCGATAGGCTTCGATGAATATTTCCGCAGCCTCTTCGCAGCTCTTACTCCGGGCGACCTCCTCTCGGGCTTCGTCAAGAGCCTCGTATTCGGCGTCATTATCTCCGTAGTGTCCCTTTACCGCGGCTTCGCGGTGGAGAGGTCGGTCACCGAGGTGCCCGTCGCGGGAATTAAAGCAGTTGGGTCGAGCTTCGTGCTCTGCATTTTTGCGGACGTCGTCATGACGGCGATTCAGTACCTGGGATAGCGCGATGACGGCCATTCCCGAAATCGAACTGCGCGGCATCAGTTCTCGGCGGGGCGGCTACGAGGCGCTTCGCGACGTGAATCTATCGCTCGCGTCGGGAGAAACCCTCTTCACGATGGGCGGCGCCGGGTCGGGTAAGTCGATTCTCCTCAAGACGGCTGCGGGCATCGTGCTTCCGGATGAGGGCGAGGTCCTATACAAGGGCAAGTCTCTCGAACGCATGTCGACGCGCGAGGAGGCGGCGTTCAGGAAGGCATCGGGCTTCGTGTTCCAGGACGCTGCCCTGTGGGCAAACCAAAGTCTCTATGACAATCTGGCTTTGCCGGCGCGGCTCCACGAACCGCGCTGGGGCAATGCGGATGTCGATCGCGCCGTCAGGCGCGCCGCGGAGATCGTCGGTTACGACCAGGAGCTGCGCACGAGGCCCGCCGATATTTCGTCGGGCGGACGCAAGCTTATCGGCCTCGCTCGCGCCCTCGTTCTCGACCCGGAGCTGCTGTTCATGGACGACCCCACGTCCATCCTGGATGAAGCCTCCTCGGCGAGGGTGCCGGAGATCATCGATGCGCTTAAGGCCCGGGGTTGCAGCATTCTTGTGGCGAGCGCGGTCTCGGATTTCGCCTCGCGTTGCGCGGATTCCGTCGCCGTCCTATTAAATGGGACGCTGGCCGCATACGGCGTCTATGCCGATACGGTGGAATGGACGGATCCTCTTGTGCGTGGGGTTACCGGTCGGATGAAGGCTCGCGGGTCCGTCGCGGACCCGCGAGGCGCATCTGCATTGGGTGATATCATCAACGACGCAGGCGATGAGAAGGATGGGGCATGAGATTCAGGATAAAACACGCCGACAAGGTAGTCGGGTTCTTCGTGCTTCTCGCGGTGATCTTTCTGGCGGGAGGCATTATTTTCCTAGGCGCCAACCAACGCTGGTTCTCGAAAGACATACACTTTACGACGCGTTTTGCGTCGGCCGCGGGCGCATCGCCCGGTACGGCGATCATGATGCGAGGCTTCCAGGTCGGCAAGGTGACCAAGGTGAAGCTCAATGCGCAAAACGTAGTCGACGCGGATTTCGTCATCTACGACAGCTACTACCCGAAGGTGAAGGTGAACTCCGTCCTCGAACTCGTCACTTCGCCGATAGGCCTCGGGACCCAGCTTCTCTTCCACCCCGGCAAGGACGAGGCGCTCGCGCCCCCGGGGAGCAACGTGCCCCTCGCCGACTCCGACGAAGGCAGAGACCTCATCGATCAGGGCCTCGTCGACATACCGGTAAAGGACGACACCATAACCCGCCTCATCGCGGGGGTGAATCCCTTGATCGAGAACGCCAACAAGACCGTAATCACGATAAACCGCACCTTGACCGAAATAAACCGCGCCCTTGCCGGCCAGAGTTCCGGCCCCCTCGGTTCGATAGTGACGAGCGCTTCTGCGGCGGCTGCACACGCCGATGGCTTGCTCGCGGACGTCTCAGCCGAGGCAAAGGGGCTCGTCACCAAGGCCAACGGCCTCATCGACTCCGTCAACGCCATTACCAAGAACCTCGAAGCCACCACCTCGGCGATACGCGACCCGACGGGGCTCGTACCCAAGCTCCTCGACGCGAAGGGCTCGATCAAGACCCTGCTCGACGACAATAACGCGTTATTCGACAGCATCAACACGAGCCTGGGTGAGCTCCAGAAGACCCTGAAGAACGTTCAGGATATATCGAGCTCGGTGAGCGGGCAGATGCCGACGATCGCGGTGACGATAGACGAGGGGAGGACGGCCATCAGGCAAGCCCAGGACGTGCTTACAGGCCTCAAGAATAACCCGCTTTTGAAAGGCGGAATCCCCTCTCGGGCCGAACAAGTCCCAATGAGTCAGAGCCTGAGGGAGGGATCCTTCCAATGACGCGTCCTCATCGGGCCGAGATTCTTATCATAGCGTCGGCCGTCGTCACGGGCGCGATCTTTTTCGCATCGTGCTCATCGGCGCCCAAGCCCCCGGATGGGGTGTACGATGCGCGAAACAAGGCCGCCGAGCTCGCCAAGCTCGGCGACGGCTTCATGTCCAAGGCGCAGTACGCTTCCGCGCTCCAGTACTACGCCGACGCCCTAAAGGCTAACTCCGCGGTGGACGACCTCCTCGGCGTAGCCGCATCGCACGCGTCGATGGGCAGGGCCTATCTGGCAGCGGGCGAGGCGGATGCGGCCAAGCTCGAGTACGAGGCTTCCCTCGAGTACGCCCGCTTCTCCGGTTCGACCGAGGCTCAATCCGTCGCCAAGTCGGGTTTGGGAGAGATCGCCTTCGCCGGAGGTGCCAAGGCCGAGGCCCTCGCCTACTTCGAAGAGGCGATGTCGCTTGCTCCCGCCGTGGGAGCGGCGAAGGACGAGAAAGCCTTCGCCATAGCGCTGCACGACGCCGCCGTCGCGAAGGCCGCTCTGGGGCGAGCTCCCGAGGCGATAGTCGACCTCGAGCGGGCTCAGGGCATGAACCTCAAGGCGAAGCGCTGGGTCGAGCTGGGGGCGAACCGTTACGCCCTCGCCTCGGCGCTGTCGGGCGAGGGCCGCACGAGCGAGGCGCTCGGGGCCGCCCTCGGCGCCCTGGACGCGGACAAGCGCGCCGAGAACGCGAGGGCCGTGCCCCTCGACCTTGCGGCCGCCGCGAGCCTGTGCAACAAGCTGGGCAGGGGCGCCGATGCCTGGGATTATTGGCATAGGTCCTTCGACTCCGCCCTGTCGGCCGACGATGCCTCCTCCGTGCGGAAGGCGCTCAACGCGTTGGTCGAACTGGCCCCGAAATTGAAAAAAAACGGAGCGCGTTATGCGGCGCTTCTCGATAAACTCGACCAGGCCGAGGGGAAGACGAGTACCGATTCCCCTTAGCGCTTCGTATTACACGACGATGTATTTGGCGCTGGTCTCGGGCAAGGCGTCGAGTTTCTGTACCATCTGTCGGATCTCGGGCTCCTCTCCGACGACTTCCATAAGGACGAGGCCAGCGGGTGAACAGGCGTCGGTCGGCGTGTCGTGGAGGCCCAACCTGACTTTGATAAAGCAGCCATGCTCGGTAAGGATTCGTTGCATGTCTTGCGCGACACCCTCCCGGTTCCCGACTTTCACCGCGACGATCTTGTAGTCCATATGGTCCTCCGTCCCTATTGCGTATAACCCAGCTGCATGATGAATAAGGGCGATTCTTCTTTTGTGAGCCTTGCCGCTTCCGCCACCGCGGCGGGATTCACATTGAACATTACGATCGAAGCGAGCTTCAGCCCGGCGGCCGCCAGAGCGATGTTTTCGGCGCCGTAGCTGGCCGTTGCCATGGCCATATCCTTGCCCGCGGCGGGGTTTCCCTTGACGAAAACGGGAAGCTTGGCGGAATCATAGGTAAAGAGCAGCATGAACGCCGACGTGGCTATGTTCTCGCTCGTGATGCTGCCGCGTTCGTCCTTGGCGGCAAGCTGCTTTAATAGATTGCTCTCGGGAAGGTAGCGATACACGCCTTTGGCGGTCAGCACGTAGAGGTTAATGTAGTTGACGTCGCCAGAGACGGGGAAGGTGCCGCCAGCCTTGGAGGCGGAGGAGATCGCGTCGGGGCTTCTTTTCAGGCCATTGCCCGCCCAGACGATAGTCGAAAGATCCGCAACCGGTACGTCTCTCTGCACGAAGGCCCGCGCGGCAACCCGCGCCCTGATGGCGTCGAGCAGATCCACGCCAAGCTTGGCCGGCGGCTTACTCAGGCTGATGTCCTGGCTGAAGATAAGCGTCGCGCTTAGGGCCATACCAAGGACCAAAATGCTTTTATTCACGTAATCCTCCTTATCGAGGCACCAAATTTTCGAAGACCGTCTCATATAGTATATAGAACTCGGCGATGGTCTTGGCAAGATTTAAAAATTATTCGGGTCCTATCAGAGTTCCCACGAAGCTTTCGCCCTCGAGTATGCGACGGATATTGTCGAGGTCGCGGCCGGCCGCGCATATGACGGAGAGACCGAGGTCGGCGGCCTTGCGTGTCGCGATCGGGTCGAAGGGGAGGTTCTTGCCGGGGCTCCACTCGTCGCCGACTATGGCGCGGAAGCCGGCCCAGGAGATCGCGTCGATCGGCTTGGCCGAAGGGTCGATTCGGGGATCGGAGCTGTAGACTTTCGCGATGTTGGAAAGGTTGAGCACTCGGGTCGCGCCGAAACGCTCGGCGAGGAGGACTGCGTCGTAGTCGGTGGAGAAGCCGGGTTTCCAGCCGGCGGCGACGAGGACTCTTCCCATGAAAATGGTCAGGGAAGTCGGGTCGATGGTCACGTCCTGGGGGCAGAGGGGGCCTAGGAGGGCCTTCACGAGCTGGGCGTTGAGGCGCGTTGCCATTATGCCGATCCAGTCCTGGGCGTCGTGCTCTTGAACAGGGCCGCCGGACTCTCGGTAGGCTCGCTGCCAGGCGCGCGCCGGGCCGCCGCCGCCCACGACGAGGATGAGCCTGCGCTCGGGGGAGACGGCGAGGTGCTCGCGAACGAGGGCGATAAAGGAGGAGAGGAAGGCGGAATCCGGACCTTCGGGCGCTACGATCGAGCCGCCAAGGGAAAGTACTGTAGTCATGCGGGAATGATAGCCCCGCGGGCCGATCTCGTAAAGCGCGACCGATGCTCAGAAGCCATCGGGAGACGCGAAGAAATCGTCATCGCTCGAGAAGGCTTCGCCGTCGGGGTCGCGCTGTCGGAACAGTTCCTCGATATAGCGGTAACGGGCGACTTGCGTGGCGAGCTTCTCGCGCTCGGCCCGCACCGATTGTATGAAATCGCCCGCGGTTTGGCCGGGCCGGATATCCCGTCTCTCGTCAGCCGTTCCCGCGATGGCGTCGGATATCTCGTCCACTCTGTAATAGACGCGCTCGAATACGAAGAGGATTTTCCTGATATTGAGGAGGTAGCCCGCGATTTCCTTCTTCTCGCGCATAACCGCCGGATTGAGGGGATTGATCTTGGCTCCGGTTCTGTCCTCCTCGGCCCATTTTTTTGCCGTCGGCGACTTTTGGAAGGGATCGTAGGCGGCCGCGAATTCAGCCGAGAGATCGGCATAGCGCGTGGCATAATCGGCGAGAGCGCGGGGCGCGTCGGCCCTGAATGCAGCGATTTCGTCCGTTATCCACCTCTGGCTGAAACCCCTGACCGAGGATACGGCGACGGGAAGGAACCGAAGCCGCTCGCCGGGCCGTTTTTCGAGGACCTTGCCCGCGCTCACCTCGACCTCTTCCATGCCGTCGTTCACGGCTACCTTGCTCTCCATGCAGGTGACCAGAACGGCCTGTTGGGCATTGGCGCTCGCATCGTCGGCATTGATCGACACGACGACCTCGTATTCGGTCCCGCGCACGGCCATCACGGCGCTACTCGAGGTCACGGTTACCGTAGGGCTGCTTCCCGTGAGCTTGTTCACCTTGGAGCCGATGGCGCCGGTTAGAATCTGTATCTGTGTGCGGGGCTCGCCTTTGACGTCGTCCAGGTTGATATAGAGGGAAGATCTCGGTCGGACGGTGATTTTCCCGTTCATGCCGGTGTTCTTGTCCATCGCGATTATGAGCATACCGTCGCCCTGTGTCTTGATGAAGTCGCCGGAGAGGATCGGGTCGCCGATGTTGGGAGCCGAGATTACCTTGCCTCCTCTGCCGATGGTAACTACGCCTTCCGCATAGTCGATACCGCCGACTTTGGGAGAGGATAGCGCTGCGACCGCCATGGTTGAAATAAAGAGGAGGGCGCCGATGATGAGTTTTCTCATTGCGATTCGCTCCTTGGGCGAGCTTCCTGTCCGGAAGCGGCACTCGACAAATATACTATATCTTCACGCCCAAGAACCACTTGGGCCAGACGGTGAATCCCCCGTCGAATAGAGAGCCTCTCCAGCCTTCGCCAGCTTTTAGGGCCTGGGGAACCCGGTTGCCGAGGGCGTCTACGTCGATATCCGCCTTGACACCGCCGATTATCTGAAAATGCCTGCCGATGGGCAGACCGGCTGTGAGCCTGATGGAGGGATAGGGTTTCAGCATGCTCCAACCTTCCCACGCTCTCCAATCCCCGGACCAGTCGAAGGTCTTATAGGGCAGGGTGCCGATAGGCTGCTCGGCGGATATGTCGAGGTCCAGGTCGAGGCCGAACCAATGCGTTCGCGAGCCCAGGCCGAAGCTGGCTACGAAACTCGTGAAGTCGCTCAACCAATCGCCCGAGGGCGCGCCCACTCCGGCGACCGTGTATAAAGCCGGCGCGCCCGCCTGCCAGTGCGCGTAGGCGTAGCCGGTAATAGGCTCATAGGAGACGCCGATGGAATCGACGCCGTTGCCCGCGATGTTTACCAGGCCGATCTGAACGCCGTCGATATGGCGAGCGACGTTGACTAATCCGACTTGGATACCGGCGACGCGGTCGGCCTTGTTGAAGAGGCCGGCCGCCTGACCGCCCGCAACGCTGACCGCGATGTTGAAGATGCCCGCGCCCTGGAAGCCGTATATCTCCTCGACGATGTTGAACACCCCGGCTGCCTGGAAGGGGGCGCGAACTATGCCCGCGATGTTAAAAACCCCTGCGCTCTGTAAGCCGGAGAGCTTTCCCTGCGAGATGTTGAAGACCCCTGCGCCCTGGAAGCCGAGTACGTCTCTCGAGATATTGAAGACGCCCGCCCCTTGGATGCCTCGGACGTCCCTAGAGATATTGAAGACACCCGAGCCTTCGGCTCCCTCGATGTCTCGGGTGATGCTGCCTATCGCCCCGGCGGCGAGAGAGCTGTCGTAATAGCCGAAGGGGAATGAAATTCCGGGAACGAAGGAGATCAGGATGGGAGTGTAGGGGACTTCGCTTGGAGATTCGGCGCCGGGGCCCTTGTCTCGCAAGTACTTGGACCGGGCGGAATCGAGCGCCCGCCGTTCGGATGGCTCGCCCGATTCCTGAGCGAAAGCGATTCCGACTTGGAAAAACAGCACTGTCAGGGCGATGATGGATAGGATGCGTTTCATGACTCTCCCCTTCAGGCGAGATTGTAGTCGCGCCTCCGAAAGGGAGCGCGCGCCCTGTAAAAATACCGCAACTTCGACAAAAAAACATACTGTCACGCATTCCGAAACACCGAGTGCCTGTTGATCTGTTACCGCACGGCGGCTATTCTGAGGGCCATGAGTTTTTTTTCGCCCTTTCGGGCGGCGCGTCGCAGGCGCATACTCGAGCGTTCCCCCATAAATGAAGAGCTTTGGGAATGGGCGATCAAGGAACACAGAATATTCCACTGGCTCGATGAAACGGACCGTGCGAGGCTCCGTGAGCTTTCGACGATCTTCCTCGCGGAAAAGCTTTTCGACCCCGTCGGCGGCGTCGAGCTGGATGATGAGCTCAAGGTCTCCATCGCCTCCCAGGCCTGCCTGCCAATCCTCGGCCTCGATATGGATTGGTATTCCGACTGGTCGACTATCATCGTCACGCCGAGGGAATACGACGTCAAGAAACGCGACGTCGACGACGCTGGCGTCGTCCACGAGTACGACGACGAGTTTTCCGGCGAGGCCTTCGATCTCGGGCCCGTGGCCCTATCCCGCGTCGACGTGGAAGCGTCGGGTTGGGGCGATGGCTATAATGTCGTGATTCACGAGATGGCGCACAAGCTCGACGGCAGGGACGGCGCCTACGACGGTTGTCCGCCTCTTCATAGCGGCATGGATTACGGCGCCTGGCGCGACGCCTTTCGCCCGGCCTACGAGGCGCTTCGCGCGTCCCTCGAGCGGCCGACCCCGCGCCGCGGACGAAGTTCCCGCGCGAAGCGGGGGCCGCGCATCGATTCCTACGCCGCCGAATCTCCCGACGAGTTTTTCGCGGTGACGACCGAGTATTTCTTCGAGAAGCCCGCCCTTCTCCGCTCGGAGTATCCCGAGGTGTTCGCGCAGCTCGCTCTGTTTTTCAGACGAGATCCGACGGCGGGCATACGATCGCGCTAAGCCTTGCGGACGTAGAGGGGAGACGTGAGGGCCTCGCGGCCGTCCACCGACAGGGTGATGCCGATCGTTCCTTCGCGGCTCATGGGCGTGCTCACGAAGTTGAAGACGCTATGGACCACGCGGGAGGAGCCCGAGAAATCGCCCACCGTCAGCTCTCCTTCGATGGGATGGACGATCTCGGAGCCGTCGGGGCCCGCGAACTCGATCTTTATCGGGTGAGAGCCCTCCTCGTGGATGTAGAAGCGCAGGCGCACGGCGAGGCACATGAAGGGGTGCACGGCCGGGAACTGCCTCGCGAAGACCGTGTCGAAGGCGCCCACGATGGTGAGCTTGCCGCCGCTTTCCTGGGCATAGTCGCACAACGTGAAGATATCCACGTGCATCACTGCTTCCCCTCGAAGTCCAATGCCGCCAGGAGGTTCTCGCCTATCGCGAGGGGACCGACCTTCCTGCGGTAGAGGTCCTTGTCCGACTCGCGAAAGAGCTCGTCGAAATCGGCCTCGCCCGAGCTGTGTACGCCCAGGGACACCGAGAAGGGCGGTATGTGCGCCGCTCCCACCTTGGATAGGGCCTCCTCGAACCTCGTTCTCGCGATCTCGGCGTCCTCGCTTCCCGTGGCCGGCAAAAGGACGAGGAACTCGTCGCCTCCATATCGGGCGAGGGAGTCCGCGCCCCGCATCGCGAGCGAGAGCGTCTGCGCGACCGTCCTGAGCACCTCGTCGCCCGCCGCGTGCCCGAAACCGTCGTTGATCGCCTTGAAGCGGTCGATGTCGGCGAGCACTACCGAGAGTTCTCCGCCGTAGCGTGCACGCCTGGCCGTCTCGCGGCCGATCGCCCGGTCGAGACCGCGGCGGTTGAGGACATTGGTGAGAGGGTCTCGCTCGGAGACTCGGCGCGCCTCGGCGAGGTAGTAGGACTTCTCCACGGCGATCGCGGCAAAGTCGGCGATAGTGGAAAGTACGCGCATGTCGAAGGCGGAGAAGTGCTCGCCGTTCAGGCGGTTGAGCAGCTCGATGACGCCAAAGACCTTATCGCCGGAGCGCAGGGGCACGGCGATGATGGATTCGGTCTTGAAGCCGGTTAGGGCGTCGAGGCGTTCCGACCAGCGCGGATCCTCGGTGGGATTCTCGATAACGGCGCTCGAGCCCCGTTGGGCCACCCATCCGGCCACCCCCTCGCCCAGCGCGACGCGCTGTCCCGTCAGGGCCTCGGCCGCGCGGCCCACGACGCGGGCGAAGACGAGCTCGTTCTTGGCCGAGTCCACGAGGAGGAGGGACCAGTTGGTGGGACCGAAGAAAGAGCCGATGTGCTCCATTACTCGGTCGAGGACGCCGCGGATGCTTCTCTCCGCGACGATGCTCGTGCCGATGGCCGAGAAGACCGAGAGACGAATGAGGTCGTCCATGTCCGGTTCGCCTTCATTTTCAGACATTTTGCCTCCGGTTACGAATATGCCTTGTCCGTTGTCCGGAGGCAAGGTGCGGTCGCGTTCAATCGGCACTGGAAAAGTAAGAGTAAATGAGGATCTCCGCGAGGACGTAGAACAGGGCTATGCCCGATTGTATAAGCTTATGCTTCGTGTTTATCCCGAAATCCATCTTGACGAGACGCTCGATGAGGTAGACCCACGAATAGAATATCGCCGTGCCGGAATAGATGAGGAGGAAGTAGGATAGGAAGCATTTCCGGTCCATCGGCGCCGCCCGCACGGGCGTCGGGAAGGCCTGGGGCATGAGGGGGAGCGGAAGCTTCCTTTTCCTGAACGCGGCCTCGAACTTCGATCTTCGATCGGCGTCGAGCGTGTAGTACCCGTTGATGTAACGGCTCACGAGCTCGAGCCTCGAAAGCCTGTCCGGGTCGCACGGCATCATTTCCATGACGACGCGCTCCTGTATAAAGTATTACGCATGGCGCCGGACTTGTCATTAGTCGCAGCGACTGAGTATCTTTCGCTGCGCGAGCGCGAGAAGGTCAGGAGGCTCGAGAATGGGCGAGAGAAAACGCAATCGGCTCGGCAGCATATCCCTCGCCGCGGCGATCGGGGGCTTCCTTGTCGTCGAGCTCCAGCCATGGCTGGCCCTCGCCTCCGTCGCGCTTTTCGGGGGGCTGTCCCTCAAGGGCCTCCTCGAGGCCTTCTTCGCGGCTTCCATGGCGGGCGCCTTCGCCGATTGGTACGCGGTTACCGCCCTTTTCAAGGACCCACTCGGTATACGCCTCCCCCATACGAATATCCTCGCCAAAAACAAGGACGCCATCGCCGATGCCATTCCCCGCTTTCTTACCGGCTTCGTGAACTCCAGGGCCATTTCCGATGAGCTCGGGAAGATCGACTACGCCTCCAAGGCCGCCGAGGCGCTATCGGCGGGCGGTTCGCGGGAGGAGCTGCATTCTTTCCTGCGGATCAGGGCCGCCGAACTCCTTTCGGCCTACGGCGGCGGCGACGCGAACAAGTCGGCGGTTCTTCGACGCTTCGTGGACGAGATACTCGGCTTCGTCTCCGAAAACGTCGATGCGCCGGCCGAGGCCACGGTTCTCCTCTCCTGGGCGAGGAAGGAGGGCTTCGACGAGAGGGCGGTGGAAGCGATCGCGGAGTACGTTCGCTTGGAGACGGGGCGGAACCGCGTCAGGCTCGTCGCGATCCTCACGCCGCTAATAAGGCGCAACGCTGGCTGGCAGGGCCTGTTCATCGGCGCGGGCACGGTCGACCGTTTTCTCGTGGGCATCCAGGAAGAGCTCTCCGCCATTAAGGCCGACAAGGCCAACGAGCTCAGGCGCTATATTCTCGCCTCGATTTCGACCTACGCGGACGAGCTGGCGGGCGATGGGTTCGCGAAAGAGGAGTTGTCGAAGGCCTTCCGCGAGGTGCTGGCAGGCGAGGGCTTCCGCCGCGGTTTTGCGCTCTTCGTCGCGCAGTTCCTCTCCCGCCTCGGCGAGGACCTCTCCGGTGTCGATGGCCGTTTCATTCCTTCGCTGGAGCGCGTCGAAAACGCGCTCGTCGCGCGGCTTTCCGGCGACGCGGAGCTGCGCGCGGGGTTCAACTCGATGGTCGCTTCCTTGATCGGGGGCGTCCTCGAGCGCGGGCGCGTCGTCGAGGGAATCACCGAGTATCTATCGAAGCTCCTACGGTCGACCGACGAGCGCTACTTCGTCGAAAAAATCGAAGAGTCCGTGGGAGACGACCTGCAATACATCCGCGTGAACGGCGCCGTAGTCGGCGGCCTGGTGGGCCTCGCGATGGCAATCATCAAGGCGGCGCTGAGCATTTAACCGCCAGCCTCCAGCCCCTCCCGATAATGAGCGACGCGACGTGGCGGGCGGATCGGATGCCATCGGGGGAATGCCATGATGGACCGCGCCGCCCCCTATCGGTTGCGCTCGTCCGGATTCATCGGCCGGTAGGCCCGGTTTCCTTCTCCATAAAAGCCAGATAGCTCTTCTCGTCCAGTGGATAAAGATGGATGAGGACCATGGCGAGGACGAGGAAGACTGCGGGTATGGGCCCGATCAGGAACCGGATCGCCAGCTTGGCCGAGTCGGTCTGAACGGCGTTGGCGACGAAACCGCCGAGCGAAAGGACGAGACCCGTCGCCAGAAAGGCGATAGCCTGGCCGATCTTGGACGTGAGGAGCCACATGCCGTAGAACGCGCCTTCCTTGCGTTTGCCCGACTTCACCGCGTCGTATTCGATCGTGTCGGGCACCATGGAATAAGGTGCGACGTAGCCGAAACCGACGCCTATCCCCGCGTAGAGCATCATGCCGAGGAAAAATCGCGGTCCGAGACTTTGTCCGAAGAAAAAGAGCACGAGGCTTGCGGTAGCCAGTACGAAGAAACAGATTTGGTAGGTCATTTTCTTGCCGATGCGTTTGGAGACGAGGACGGAGATCGGGATACAGATCATCGCCGTCACGAGGAGGATGGCCATCGCGTACATGATGAGGTCCTCGCGGCCGTAGATATAGCGGAAATAATAGGTGATGACGCCCTGAAGGAAGGCGAGACCGATGAGGTTGCAGGCGTAGGCGAAAAGGGCAAGCACATAGGGCTTGTTTTTGAACACGGAGGCGTAGGTCGCCAGGATGCCGCCTTCGGGCTTGGGCTCCTTCGAGTGGTCGGGCTCCCGCACCGAGAGGGCGGTGATGATCGCCGTTACGAGCATGATGCCGCCGAAGAGGAAACCCACCATCGAGAAGCCGCGGCTCTTGTCCCCGCCGTTCGCGCCGCCGAATGCGCCGAGAATGGGCTGGACGGCGACGCCGCCCAGGAGCGTCCCGACGACAGCGAACATGAATCGGTAGCCGTTGAGGCTCGATCGCTCGTTGTAGTCCTTCGTGAGCTCCGGCGTCAGGGAAGAATACGGGATATTGACGACGGAGTAGATCATGTTGAGGAGGATGAAGGCGAAGGCTCCCCACGCGACGAGGAGTTTCGGGTCGGCGATGCGCGGGTTCGTGAAGAAGAACCACATTGCGAGGAAGAGAGGCACGGAGCCGAGGAGCATGTAGGGCCTTCGGCGGCCCCACTTCGTCCGCGTTCGGTCGGAAAGGTAGCCGAGAAAGGGGTCCCAGAGGGCGTCGCATAGCTTGCCGATCATGATGACCGCGCCGGCGACGACCGCCGGGATGCCGACGGTGTCGGTGAGGTAGATCATCGCGTAGAAGCCGAGGGCGGTGAAGAATAGGTTGCCGCCGAGGTCGCAGACGCCGAATCCGAGCTTGGTCCCGACGGAGAGCCTGCCCGTCGCGACGGGCCGTTTACCGATTGCTTCGCTCATCGATGTGCTCCTTGATACTGTCCATATAGCTTTTCTCGAGCGCCGATAAGGCGGAATCCATCGCGCCTTTTCTGTCGTTCGCGTATTGGGCGTACCGCTCCGTCAGGTCGATCGGCGGAGCGATGGAGACCAGCGCGCGGCGGGCGATGACGGAGGGCCTGTCGGAAATATTGCCGCCCGTGATCCGCGACGCGAAGTCGACGGCGCTGTAGGCGGTCTCCACGAGGCGGTCGAAGGAGATGCTTTCGCCGCCGCGAGGGTAGGCCGAGTCGAGGTAGTGGCAGAGGTCGACGAACTCCATGTGTTGCATGACGTACCGGGCTTCGCCGGCCCTGCGGTCGGCGAGACGGCGCGCCAGCGACTCATCCTGAGGGAGCCCCGACTCGGGATATATCCGATCCCAGCCCTCCTGCCTGATCCTGTAGACGCGGGTGATCCTGTCGCCTTCCGGCCGGAGGCCGAAGGTGGCTTCGGCGCGCGAAAGAGCCGTCTCGAGGAGGGCGTCCAACCGCTCGTCTCGGGAGGCCGCACTCGCCGGGATGCCGTAGTAGACTTCGGCGGCGGAGATCAGCGCGAGGTCGGCGGCCTCGAGCCGCGACAGGAGGGCGGCCCTGCGTTCATCGCGTCCGAGGCCGACCGCCGACGGTCGGAGCGGCAGGCCGAGGTCGGCCTCCAGCCGCGCGACGAGGGCCTCGATCTTGCCTATGCCACCCTCGTCAAATCGGTAGTGGACCGAGATCGGGAGTACGACAACCCGTTCCGCGCGGCCGGCCGCCCGAAGTTCTTCGGCGCACCAGAAGCCCAGGCGCAGGGCGCCGCGCTCGATGCGGGGCAGGGCCTCCGAGCGGTATGAAACCTGGCCTTCCGGGGCGAGGGCGAGGGGATTGGGGCCCTCCCTCAGTATCGCGAGTATGCGCTCGACGCTCGGCTTGTCGAACTTGACGTGGTAGACGGGGACGGCGCCCGAGCGGGGAATTATCCAGCGGGTAAACGCATCGCACCAAAGGACTAGTTCGTAGCCGTGCACGAAGCGCGCGAGAGTCGGCCCGAGGAGGGGCGCGCCCATGCCGCGCGCGATGCGCGGGAGCAAGGAGAAGACCCGGGAAAGAAGCTGGGGCTCCTCTCCGTAGGCATGGCGGAAGGCGAGGATGAGGCGGGTCCGCCCCGCTTGATGGTCCCGCCAGGCCTCGACGAGGCGTTCGGGATGGCGGTATTCGAGACCGTGCACGCGGAGAACGAAGCGGAGGTAGGCGCCGCCGAGGACGCGCGTGAGACCGACGGCAAGAGGTCTGATGCGTGATTCGGGCATGCGATGTCTGGGCAGGGCCTTGGATATCAGCTTGTGCGGCTTCATGTTTGCTCCAAGGGAGTACTTAAGGTGTTTGTACCCTAACGATTGCGGGGCGTGGAGGCAATACCCCTATCCTCATAGGCGTGCTTGACGGACAGAGCCACGAGCGCCGTCCGGGCGCCGGTGTACCAGAGGTCGATCAGGCGCCGGAGGGAGCTCCTCGCGTTCGCGCGCCGGATTTCCCTCAGCCTCAAATCGTAGAAAAGCTCCACCAGAAAGCCGATCTCCCGGCGGGCCCGGTGGTCGGGCAGGCTGGAGAGGGCTTTTCGGACGGCGGAGGAAGCGGAAAGGGCGAGATTGGCTATATCGGCTGCGGCTCGAGGCTCGCCCGCGGCGAGCTCGTGATAGGCGGCAAGCCTGGCGCAATTCAGCTCGAGTATCGCTCCCGATATCGCGTATTCGGAGGCCTCGCCGCGAACCGTTCGGGTTTCGGGGGATTCCGATTCGGCTACCGCCGCCGATGCCGCCGAGAGCATCGCCTCGGCGCGGCGGAGATGTTCGAAGAGTTCCTCGCAACGCCCGCGCTTATATGCCAGGCGCTCGAGGCTCGCCTTCCAGGGATCGCCCCAGTCGGCGGGAGGGTCCATCGCGTAACGTGAGAGCGAGTCGGGCACATGGACGGCGGTCTCGCCCTCCTCGAGGTCCAGGTCGAGGGCCCATGCGGCCTCGAGCTCGCGCCAGTATTCGACCATCGGCCCTGCCGCGGGGCCGTAAGCGGCGCCCGCCCAATCAGCGAGGAGTTCGGGCGCCCGGGGCGCCGTCTCAGGGGATGCGGAATCGCGGTGCGAGGCGGCGAGGCGGGGCAGGAGGGCGACGTTGGGTCTGGGGCCAAGGGGCAATCGGCCGCCCGTGCACAGGATGCCTACCGCATCGGCCTCTCGATATGCGGCTAGGTCGCCCTCGATGACGGTCGTCAGGGGCGGAACCGCTCCCTTGAAGAGGACGGCGTCCTCCCAGTATTCGAAAACGGCGACCCTGCCCCCGCCCGACCCGCGCCAGGCCCGAGCCGTCCGTCGGAAGGCGGAGAGCGAGGCGGTGTTCAAGGCATTTTTCCCGTCGCCCAAGGCCGATCCCCATGAGCGGCGTCGGGGCGCCCAGAGAAGCTCGAGATTGGAAGGAAGGCCCTCGCCACCCTCGAGGACGGAGGTCGTGTCTTCGGTATCGTGGTAGGCGAGGAAGGCGAGGGCGGCATCGGGACGCGAGGACCTAAGGGCGGCGGCGAGGGCGCGAGCTGCCTTGAGGGACTGGGCGGCGGCCGAAAGAGCCGAACATTCCGGGCACGAGCACCAGCCGCCCTCGGGGAGGTCGTCGGGCCAGGCGTGGAATACCGATACCTCGGGATGGGCCGCCGCCCGCTCGGCGAAGGCTTTTGAGGCGATCGCGAGGGCCTTTTCGCTCGAGGGACAAAAGTTGCCGTCGGGAATGCGTTTGCCGTTTTTTTCGCGAAAGAGACCGGGCTCTTTCTTGAAAAGCGAGCGCGGCAGCAGCGAAGACAGCCCATGGCCGCCCAGCTCCAACGTAAGGCCGAGGCGGCGAGCGTGGATCGCTATCGAGGGGCGCAGGGCCTCATATTGGCTCTCGGGCGCGGCTCCCATGGCGAGGGCGTCGGGAGTGGTGTGGACGAAGACCGAGGTGTAGCCGGCGCGCGCGGCCCAGAGCAGGCGATCCTCCCAGTCCTCGAGGTAGGCGCCGTGACCGAGGATGAGCGTCGTCGGGGTACCGGACTCCTCCGATGAGCGCGAGGTTTCCGCCAACTCGAGGTTCGGGCCGCGCGGCAGGCGCTCGCCTTCCTCGCCGGGCCCAACCCAGCGCGCCCCCAGGGCATCCAGAAAATCGTAGGCACCCCGCAGGAGGGCGCAGCCGTCCTCGCCGAGTATCTCGACGCGGTTTTTCGAGGCGCTCCATGAGAATCGGGGCGCGCGACGCCTGCCTCCGGGAGCTGAGGCGCCGAGGCCGAAACCCCCGTCCAAAACGATAACACGCTCGGACTCCCCGACGGCGCCAGCTGCGGACCGGCAGCCCATCCTACCGAGTATTGCGGCCAGTTCGCGGACGGCGAAGGCCGCGGGACCGTCGTCCCGTCCGCTACCTTCGCTCGGTCCGAGGATATGCCATTCACGAGAAAAATCGAGTTCCATGTCCCGAGCCTACGCTCAGGCCATGGAACTAGGCAAGTGTCAGGTTCCTACGAAGCCCATCGCCGGCTTTACCGCAGCGTCGACCCGCGCGAGGAAATCGGGCGTCAACCTGGGCAGGAGGTCCAGCGCCTTGAGGTTCTCCTCGACCTGCTCGACCCGGCTCGCGCCGGTTATGACCGTGCTCACGCGCTTGTCGCGCGCGCACCAGGCTATCGCGAGCTGAGAGGCCGTGGCCCCTATCTCCGCGGCGAGAGCCACCAGATCGCTCGAGGCCTTGATCGACTCGGGCTTGAGCACTTGGGCTTGGAGCCATTCGTAGCCGGGAAGGGAGAGCCGCGAGCCCGCGGGGACGCCCTTCGCGTACTTGCCGGAGAGCATGCCGGAGGCGAGGGGGCTCCAGGTCGTAAGGCCGAGGCCGATGCCTTCGTAAAGCCGCAGGTATTCCTTTTCGACCCTGTCCCGGTCGAGGAGGTTGTATTGCGGTTGCTCCATCTGCGGTTTGCGGAGATTGCGCCTGTCGGCGATCTCCCATGCCTCCCGGATCTGCTCGGCACTCCACATCGAGGTGCCCCAGTAGAGCGCCTTGCCCGAGGCGATGATGTCGCTCATCGCCCACACCACTTCCTCGATGGGCGTGTCCGGGTCGGGCCTGTGGCAGAAGACCAGGTCGATGTGCTCGAGGCCGAAGCGCTTTAAAGAGCCCTCGACCGCCTGCATGAGGTACTTGCGGTTGAGCGTGTTCTTCTGGTTCGGTCCTTCGTTCAATCCCCAGAAGTACTTGCTCGATACGATGTAACTCTCGCGCCGAAGGCCGAGCTTGCGGAGCGCCGCGCCCATGATTTCCTCGGACTTGCCCGCGGCGTATGCCTCGGCGTTGTCGAAGAAGTTGACGCCCCTATCGTAGGCCGCCTTTATGATAGCGGCGGCCGAATCGACGTTCACCTGCGGACCGTAGGTGACCCATGAACCGAGAGACAATGCGGAGACTGTCAGTCCCGCGCTTCCGAGCCGTCTGTATTCCATACTCGGATTATACTACCGATTTCATCGTTTGTTCATATGTCCCCGACTTCCGCGGGATAGTTGCGGCGATAGGCCGGCGCTATACTGAAATCCCAATGGATAGCACTCAGGCGATGGGGACGCGGCCCGTCGGCCGGCTGCTCGCGGAATTCAGCCTCCCCGCGATCGGCGGTCTCCTCGTCTCTTCCCTCTACAACGTCGTCGACAGGATATTTATCGGCCAGGGCACGGGCGTGAACGGCATGGCAGCGGTCACGGCCGCCTGGCCCATCATGATCGGGAGTCTGGCCATCGGAGTGCTTTTCCAGACCGGGGCCAGGACACTCGCCGCGGTCACGATCGGTAAAGGCGAAAAGACCAAAGCCGAGGAATACGTCTCGCGGGCTACCGGCGCAGCCTTCATACTCGCGGCGGTAGTCTCCGCCATTATTTGGCTGGTCTGCGAGACCGTTCTTCGGGCCTTCGGGGCGACGGGAACTATTATGTCCGAGGCCAAAGCATATACGGGCTGGATCCTCCTGAGCTCCCCGGGCCAGGCCGCGGCGATGGCCGCCGGCTCCTCCCTGGCTGCGGAAGGCAGGCCGAAAGCCGGCTTTATGGTCCAATTCGCCGGCACTCTCGTGAACGCGGCGCTCGCGCCGATCTTCATTTTCGCCTTCGGTTGGGGCGTCGGCGGAGCGGGTCTCGCGGTCGCCGTCTCGCAGACCTTCTCCCTCGCCCTCACCCTCGCCTACGTACTCCAGAAGAAGAGCGTTCTCAAGATAAGGCTTCGCTATCTTATCCCCGAGGTCAGGAGCCTCGCCGAAGTGATACGCGTGGGCATGCCCCTCTTCCTCTTCCAGCTCCTCACCTGCGCGACTTTCGTCGTAGCCAATATGGCCGTCAAGCCCTATGGGGGCGAGCTGGGTCTCGCCGTCGTGGGCATCATCGTCACCGTCGCACAGTTTCTGGGCTTTCCCCTGTTCGGCATCATCACCGGGGCTCAGCCGCTGTGGGGCTACAATTATGGGGCCTGCAAGTGGGGTCGAATAGGGCGGATCAGCATACTGACCTTCGCATGGACCATAGTGCTCGCCGCCATCTCCGAGCTCGCGATGGTTGCCGCGCCCGCCTTCTTCGTGCGCCTCTTTTCGGGCGACCCCTCCCTCGCAGGGCTTGGCGCCCGCTCCCTGCGCATTTTCGCCTGCGCCTTCATCCTCATTCCCCTCGAATTGGGGCCGGTCGCCTATTTCCAGTCGACCGGACGCTCCATGCCCGCGGCCACGGCGATGATCCTACGATGCTTCACCTTCATCGCCGGGATGATCGTGCTACCGCCCATATTCGGCTTCGACGGGGTGCTCTGGGCGGGCCCCCTCTCGGACGCCCTGACCGGATTGGTCGGCGTCCTCTACGGTCGTCGCATGTTCATCGAGGTGAGAAAGAAAGTGGCGTGCGAGGCCGAGGCGTAGTATAATCCCAATAACAGCCATGTTTATCCTAAATGCAGTCATTATCGCCCTGGCCGTGGGGTTCGCGGCCTTCCTCGCCATACGAGCCTTTCGCTCGGGCAGACGAGGGGATCATCCCCTCCCCGAGGCCCTCCTTCTCGAAGAGGCGGTCGTCACTCAGCCCATAGCTCCGGGCATGGAGGGCATGGCGGAGATCCGCGAGCTCGGCGTCGCGCCCCTGGTCTTACGCGTCCGCGCCACCGATGCGTCGCATGCCTTCGCGCGAGGGACCAGAGTTCGCGTGATCGACTGCCGCGATGGCTGCTACTTCATCGAAAACGCGGACGAAGAACACCTGGTCAGGTAAAGCCTGAATCCATGCTCATCCTCCACGCGGCCGACCTTCACCTCGGCAAGACCTTTCACGAGCGCGATCTCTCCCTCGACCAGGAGGCGATGCTCGAGCGACTCCTCGAGATACTCGCCGAGCGCAGGCCCGCGGCCCTCCTCCTCGCCGGCGACCTCTACGACCGGAGCATACCCCCTCCCGAGGCGGTGCGCCTTTTCGACTCCTTCCTGAGCCGCGCGGTCGCATCTGATCCCGCTCCCGTCGTCGTGGCGATTCCCGGCAACCACGACTCGGCCGCCAGGCTCTCCTTCGGTACGCAGATCATGAGCAGGGCCGGACTGCACATCAGGACCGAGGCCGAGCTCTGCGTAGATCCCGTGATCGTGGAGCGCGGCGGGGAGCGATCGGTCATCTGGCCCCTGCCCTTCCTGGGGTCGGGGGCCTTCGAGATTCTGCGCGAGGGCGCCAAGGGCCAAGCCGAGCTTTTTGCCGAGGCCATGCGCAGGATACTTCCGCGGCTCGATCCTCCGGATCGCAGGGGGCGACACGCGCACAATGTTCTACTGGCCCATTGCTTCGCGGCGGGCGGCGCATCCTCGGAGTCGGAGCGCTCCTTCGTAGGCATGGCCGAGCAGGTGGATCCCTCTCCCTTCGCAGCCTTCGATTACGTCGCACTGGGCCACCTGCACCGTTTCCAGGCCGTCGGCACGACGGGGCGATACGCCGGCTCTCCCCTGGCCTACTCCTTCGCTGAAGGATCGGAGGCCAAAGGTTTCGTCCTCGTCGACCTAAAGGCCGAAGGGGGCTTCGAGGCCAAGCTCATCCCAGTGGTCCCCTTGCATGCGATGCGCCGCATCGAGGGCCCTTTTTCAGTCCTCGCCGCCCCCGGAGCCTATCCCGAGTACCGCGAGGACTTCATCGAGGCGAGGCTAACCGACGTCGAGCCGGTGCTCAACCCGGCCGATCCTCTCAGGGCCAACTTTCCGAACCTGTTGTCGGTGCGACAAGCGGCATTCGAGCTCTCGCCGGCGTCCACGGAAGTCGGAGCAGCGGGGGCGGGCGATCCTGGAATGGGCGAGGAGAGGCCAAGATCCGTTATCGATGATTTTACGCTGTTCCATAACGAGATGAAGGGCTCGCCGCCCGACGCGGAGACCGCCCGCCTCTTCGCTTCCCTCGTCGAGGAGGCCGAGCATGAGGCCGTCTAGGCTTCTCCTCGAGAATTTCGGGCCTTTTCGCGCGCGGGCCGAAGTGGATTTCTCCGTTCTCGGCCAGGTATTCCTCGTCTGCGGCCAGACGGGCTCCGGGAAGACGAGCCTCTTCGACGCGATGACCTACGCCCTCTACGGTAAGGCTCCGGGAGCGAGGGGCGGGCTCGAGCGCCAGCTCTGGTCGCACCATGCGAGGCCGGGCGATAAGCCCCTGGTCGAGTTCGAGTTTTTCCTCGGGGGCGCGGAATACAGAGTTACGCGCAGTCCGCCCTATCGACGCCCCGCCAAGCGCGGCAAGAGCGACTTTTCCGATGTCGGTCCCGAAGCCGCGTTCTATCGGCGCGATCGCGGCCCCGAGGGACTCGAATGGAAGCTTCTCGCGAATTCGTTGACCGAGGTCGACGCGGCGATCGAGGAGAGGATGGGCCTCACCGAAGACGAGTTCTCGAAGATTATTCTCCTGCCTCAAGGGGAGTTCCAGCGCTTCCTGGAGATGAAGTCGAGCGATCGGGTCGGGGTGCTCGAGAAGCTTTTTCCCGTCGGCCTGCATGACGCCGTCGCCGTCCTCGCGAGGGACAGGGCGAAGGAGGCCCTGGCCGCCGTGCAGCGCGTCGACGCCGCCCTCGGCCGGCTGGGAGGCGCCGCAGAGGCCGAGGCTTCCGACGCCGCGCTCAGGGAGCTCGAAGCCGAGGCGTCTCGTCTGGCAGGCGAGCGAGAGAAGGCCGTCGAGAGACTGTCTCGGGCCGAGCTCGGCTTGAGTCTCGCGAAAAAGAGGCGGGAACGCGCGCTCCGCGCCGAAACCGCGCGGGACCGCCTTGCCGCCCTCGAGGCCGAGGGGCCGGATGTCGCGACTCTCGAAGCTCGCGTCGCTGCCGCACGCAGGGCCTCGCGCGCCTTGCCGGCGATAAAGGCGCGCGAGGCCTCCGCGGTCGAGCTCGAAAGGGCGCGGTCCGCGCGAGCGTCGCGAGCGGCCGCCCTCGCGGCGCTCGACGACCGTGCGGGCGAGGTCGAGGCCGCGGGCGCCGCCGCCCTCCGCCGAGCCGAGGAGGCGGCGGAGGCCGATCGCGAGCTCGGCGGCCTCGCCGCCGCCCAGGCCGCCTGGTCCGAGGCAGCCCGGGCGCGAAAGGCCCTCGCCTCCTCGCGAGAGACCGGGGCTGCCCTCGTTTCGCGCGCGGAAGAAGCGCGAGAGGCCGAAGCCCTCGCCCTCGCCTCTTTCACCGAGGCTTCGGTGGACGAGGAGGAAGAAAGCGCGATTCGAGCCGCCTTCGACGCCGACCGTCAAGCCGGCGAAGCCGCCAACGAATCTCTCAAAGCCGCCGAGTCGGCCGCCGCCCAGGCTGAAAAGGCCGCCCGTTTTCGAGGCGCCGCCGAAGCTTCCGCCGGCGCCGCCCATACAGCCGAGCTGCGCTTGGAAGCGGCCGTAGGCTCTCTCGCCGCCCTCGAGGCCGCCGCGGAGACGGACATGGCCGTCCGGCTCTCGGAGACGTTGAAGCCGGGTGAGCCTTGTCCCGTGTGCGGCTCCCTCGAGCATCCTTCGCCGGCGCACGGGGTTGCGGGCGCCCCGGGCCCCCGAGCCGGCCCGGGCGCGGGCGCCGAGGATATCGGTCGAGCGCGGGCGTCGAAAGACGAGGCCCTCGCGGCCGACGCGGACGCGCGCGCCAAGGCGGCGGCCGCGGAGGAAAAAGCCGGGACAGCGGAAGCCGAGCTGCTGGAGCTATTGCTCCAGGCTGGGCGACATGAGTCGGGCGAGGTCGTCGCTTGGCTCGCGGAAGCCAGATCGGCCGCGGCGGCAGGGGCGGAGTCCCTCTCTCGCTCGGCCGATAGGCTGGGGGAGATGGAGGATAGGCGGAAGTCGGCGGCTCGGCTCGCGACCGCCCTCGACGCGGCCCGCGGTACAAAGGCGGCGACGGCATCCGAGGCGCAGCTCGCGGCCGTCGACGTAGCGCGGCTGGAGGCGACGCTCGCGGCTGCGGTCTCGAGGGCCGGGCCCGAGGACCCGGCACCGAAAATCGACGCCGCGATGGCCCGTCGAGACCGCGCCTCATCCGAGCGTGAGCGCCTCGAGGCCCTCGCTTCGTCCTGGGCAGCCGAGCGCCAGGAGGCGGCTGCTCTCGCGGCCGAGTTCTCCTTTCGAGCCGAAGCGGCGGGCGAGAGGCTTCTCGCGGCCGAGCGCGATGAGGCCGAGGCTTTGATGGAGCTTGGTTTCGCGGGCCCCGAGGAGGCGCGAGCCGCATGGATCGAGGATGAGGAGCTGGCCTCCCTCGAAATTCGCGTCACGGCCTACCGGAACGACATTATCGAGGCACGAGCCGCTTCCGAGGCTCTTGCCGCGGAGGCCCGGGCGGACGCCGACGGGGTGCCCGCGGAGGAGGAAGGCCTCGAGGCCGAAGCCGCGGCCGCGCGGAAGGTGAGGGACGAGCTGCAGTCCCGGATCGACGCCGCCGCATCGGGAATGGCCGCACTCGCGCGGGACCGGGACGAGAGGGCGAGGCTCCTCGAGGAGCGCAAGGGCCTCGACGCCGCGTGGTCTCGGATGAGCGCCCTGTCGGCATTGCTGAACGGCGACATTCAGGGACGAAGGCTCCCCTTCAAGAATTTCGTCCTCGGCTCGTACTTTCGCATCGTCGTGGAGCGCGCGTCGGCGCGTCTGGGGCAGATGTCGGACGGGCGTTTCGCGCTCATGACCGACGAGGGTTCGGGCAGGGGGAAGGCGGGCCTCGAACTCCTGGTCCGTGACGCGCATACGGGGCAGTCGAGGCCTTCGGGCACGCTCTCGGGCGGCGAGCGTTTCATTACCAGCCTGAGCCTCGCCCTCGGCCTCGCGGACACGATACGGGACCGCTCGGGCGGCGCCACTCTCGACGCGATTTTCATAGACGAGGGATTCGGCTCGCTGGACGATGAGGCCCTCGACCGGGCCGTATCCGTGCTCGACGAGGCGAGGGGAACGAGAACGATCGGCATAGTCTCGCACGTCGCGGAGCTGAAGGCGCGGATGCCCTCGAGGATAGAGGTGAGCAAGGGCCGATCTGGATCGAGCCTCCGTCTCGTTTATTAGGCGCGAGCCGCTATCCCCGAAACGACTCGCGCGCGCAGATTCAGTTGAAATATTTCAGGAAGCTCCCGTATCCCTCGCGCTCCATGTCGGCCAGCGGAATGAGTCGGAGCGAGGCCGAGTCCATGCAATAGCGCAGGCCGGTCGGCGCCGGGCCGTCGTTGAATACGTGGCCGAGATGCGAATCGGCGTAACGGCTGCGCACCTCGTCGCGCACCATGCCGAGGCTCGTGTCGGTATTCACCTTGACGTTCGACGGGACGAGGGGACGCGTGAAGCTCGGCCAGCCCGTGCCGGATTCGAACTTGTCGCGGGAGCTGAACAAAGGCTCGCCCGATACGACGTCGACGTAGATGCCCTCGCGGTGCTCGTTGAAGTATTCGTTGTCGAACGGAGGCTCGGTCCCGTCCTGCTGGGTGACTTCGAATTGCATCGGGGTGAGGGTTTTCCGAAGCTCCGCCTTGGATGGCTTCGCATACTTGCCCTTGGCGGCGGACCGAGGCGCTCCCGTATCGACGAGGGCCGAGACGCCCCAAACCCGCGCGAAGAATTCGTCCCGCCCCGAGTTGACGCGGTAGTTCTCGTAGCGGTCGGGATTTTTATGCGCAAACTGCTGGTGATATTCCTCGGCCGGCCAGAACCGGGGCGCCGGGCTGATGGGCGCGACGATCGGCCGTCCGAAGACCTTGGATTTATCGAGGGCCGCTTTGGAGGCCTCCGCCGCCGTCCGCTGCGCCTCGTTCGCGTAGAACACGATGGGCCTGTATTGCGCCCCGCGGTCGACGAAGGCGCCACTCGGGTCGGTCGGGTCGGTGTGGCGCCAATAGACGTCGAGGAGTTCCGCGTAGCTGATCCGCGAGACGTCGAACGTAACCTGAACCGCTTCTACGTGGCCGTACTCCTCGTAGTTTTCGTAGGTCGGGTTCGCGTTCTTTCCGCCCGCATATCCCGAGACGGCCGCGATCACGCCATAGGCCTTCTCGAAGGACGATTCGAGGCTCCAGAAGCAGCCACCCGCGAAGAGGGCGGTTTCGACGGCCGTCGGCGCGTATTTCGTCGCCCCGGCCGCGGTCGAGAGAATGAGGGCGGCCAAGACCGCCGCTGATGCGATGCGCTTTGCCATACCGGTTTTCCTTCGGCGCCATAAGGCGCCATTCGAGCCTTACCCGAAGGTGAAGGAGAAGAGCCGCACGCTTCCCTTGACCTCGAGCTTGAGTACGTGAGGGCCGCCCTCGCGGAGGGCGACGATGTGATAGAGCCTGCTCGCGTCGGGCCTGAGCATTCCGCCGCGCAGGTCCTTCGTGTCCGCCGCGGGCGAGCCATCGACGAAAGCCGCGATACTGCCGCTATCGCCGGCGGGTGCGGCCACGAGGTAGACGTCCTTCGCGTCGAATCCGAGCCACAGGGTACCCGCGGCTCCCGGCACGACGTACTGTCCGGCGATGGTCCATGTCCCTTTCAGGTTCCACTCTCCCGACGCGGGTACGCGAGAGGGGCGGTAGGCGATCGCCTTGTCGGGCTCGGGCTTTACCGCCGTGGCGAAACCCTTGCCCCTTTCGTACCCGAGGTATGTTTCCGGGGTGATCGCGGCGAGCCGGACGGGCGGCGCCGAGACGAGAGTCTCGTCCACCGATGCGCCCGCCTCGGCGAGGAGCTTCTTGATCACGGCTTCGGTTTCCGCGTAGCCGCCCTCGCCGAAGTGCCAGTACCGGATCCTTCCCTTGGCGTCGATGAAATAATGGGCGGGCCAGTAGTTGTTCCCGTAGGCCCTCCATTGCGCGTAGTCGTTATCCTGGACGACGGGCCAGTTCACGCCGAGATCGCGCATCGCCCGGGCCACGTTGGCCGATACCTTTTCGAATGCGAATTCTGGCGAGTGCACTCCCACGATGACGAGGCCCTTGCCCTTGTACGAATCGTACCAGGATTTCAGGTATGGAATGGTGCGGATGCAATTGATGCAGCTGTAGGTCCAGAAATCGACGAGGACGACCTTCCCGCGGAGCGCGGCGAGGTCGAGCGGGGTCGAGGGCGCGGGGATCCCTCCGGGCGGGGTTGCCGCGCCGGTATTGAACCAGTTGCCCGTCGCTACGAATCGCGGAGCCGTGCCGTAGTCTCCGAACATGGCCGTTTCCGGACCGCCGTCGGGAGCGCCGGAAAAGACGGCGTTCTCTGCGACAACGGTCTTTTGATGGGCGCCTACGGCTCTCGCCTTGAGCGCCGACTTTACGGGGCTGAGGTTTTCTACGGCCGTTAGCCCCGCTCCGTAGGAAGGAAAGGTCCGAAGGATCGCCGTCTGGATCTGCCTGTCCCACTGGAACGCCAAAGCGACGCCCATCAGTATCATCACGGCGCCGAATACTCTCTGTATCGTCCCTACGTTCCTCGACAAGGCTGGCGCCTTCGCGATGAGGGCACGGCCGCCGATCATCACGGCGAGCATGGGTATGGCCGTCCCAACCGTGTAAGCGAGGGTCACGAAAATCGTGCCCCCGTCCACTTTCTGGGTCAGGGCCAAGCTGATGACCGAGGCCATGATGGGGCCAACGCAGGGAGTCCATATGAGCCCGAGGCTCAAACCCACCGGAATCCCGCTCCAGAAGCCGATGCGGGGTTTCGCGGGCCTTCCGGCGGAGCCCTTCCCGCTCCTGGACGCGATGCGCGACACCGCGATGTCGAAACCCTCGCGGAGCCTGGGCACGAGCATGACGACGCCGAATAGCACGATCAGCCCGATGGCGATATATCGCATCGCGTCCGCGGGCACCCCCAGGGCCTGGACTATCGCCGACAAGGCCAGCGTGAAAAAACTGAAACTGACCACGAAGCCGGAAATTACGCCGAATGGCCGGGCCTTCCCGCCCGTGCTTCCCCCCGCGAGCACGATTGGAAGGACGGGAAGGATGCAGGGAGAGAGGATCGTGATCACTCCCGAGATGAAGGCGAAGGCGAGAAGGACTACCATGTGTTTCTCCTACATCGGCTTGACGATATTGTCGAGAATTCCGTCCACGCCGCCGCCGTTCCATGTCGCGAGCTTGGCGCCCATCGAGTCGATCTGCACGTAGCTGTCCTGGACGGTAATGCCGTACTTGGCCTTGAGTTCGACGCTCTTGTCGTAGTCGACCACGACGACGTTCACCTTGCCGAGGCGAAAGCCGTTGGCGTTGATGTCCTTAAGATCGGCTTGGCAGTTGGGGCACCAGTCCGCCGCGAAGAAGAGAACCGTCGGACTCTTCATCGCGAGGGCTTCGGCGGAGGCCAGGTTCTTGAAGATGACCTTCACTCCGCTGCTCTTGGCCATGCGGAGTTGGCTGCCCATCATCGGATCGGCTTTCATCTTTCCACCGGAAGGGGCCATATCGCCCTGGTCCGGCGCAGCCACCATCCCGCTTGCGTCGGGGGTGGTTGCGTTATCCATGCTGGAGCCCGACATGGTCGTGCTACCCGTCATCGCCTGAGCCCGGGCCGAAGCCGCGAATGCCGCGAGAACAAGAACAATGAAAGTCAGGCGCTTCATCGTCCGCCTCCTCGAAAATCTTTTCGGTCGCCGCGTGCGCGGCGGCGTTAGTTCCGTATTCGGGACCAGATCAGGATCGCCAGCTTGACGATCACCATTCCCGCGAGGATGTAAAAAAGCCAAGGGTCGGCGCCGCCTTTGAATGACTGGACCGTAATCGCCAGAACGAGGAGGGCGACACCGGCGACATACGCGAAGCGGCTCGCCCTGTGGAGATGGAGGGCCTCGCGCTCGTCGTGGGCCCTTTGGCGAAATAGAATCCCCGCGTAGAGACCGGCCGCCGCCACGAGGAGGGCGAGGATGCTCATCTGGACCTTGTTGGGCATGAGGAGGTCCAAGGGATCGAGTTTCAGCCCCAATAGGGCTATGAAAGCGAGCGAGACGAGGATTTCAGCGAGGTTCGATAACATAGAAGAGCTCCTCCACGGTGCGGCCGAAGAGCCTTGCGCTCATGAGCGCGAGGAGGACGGAGGGCACGTAGTTGCCCTTCTCCATGGCGATTACGGTCTGCCGCGTTACCCCGATCGCACGGGCCACGTCTTCTTGAGTGAGGCCCGCTTCGAGTCGGAAGCTGCGCAGGTCGTTGCCGACCGTCTTATATTCCATAAATTTAATGTATGGATAGCTTTACATCGAAGTCAAGTTAATTTGACAAATATTGTAAGAATAATGTCCTTAGGCTATGGTCTTATCATTTTCCCCTGTATACGGGAGAATGGCTCGGAGGGTAGAAATGGCCAACGCAAGGGTGAGATTCGAGACGAGTATGGGCAACATCGCGGTCGAGCTTTTCGAGGCGGAATGCCCGATAACTACAAAAAATTTCCTTGATTACGTCAATGCCGGGTTTTATGACGGGACGATTTTCCATCGCGTTATTTCGGGCTTCGTCGTCCAAGGCGGTGGCATGCTCCCCGGGCTCAAGGAAAAGGACCCGCGCGAGCCGATCGTCAACGAGGCCGCAAAGGCGCCCTCCAATGAACGGGGCACCCTAGCCATGGCCAGGACTTCCGACCCGGACAGCGCCACAAGCCAGTTTTATATCAACTTATCGGACAACAAGGGCCTCAATTACACGGGCAGGGGACCGGGCGGAGCCGGCTATTGCGCTTTTGCCAAGGTGGTCGAAGGCATGGATGTCGTGGATAAAATAGCGGCGGCGCCGACAGGCAAGAGGTTTCCGCATTCCGATGTACCCCGTGAGGACATTTTACTCACTAAGGCCGTGCTCCAGGGCTGAGATTTAAGCGCCGAGCTTTTCCGTTCGCGGGCGGGGAGCGGATCGGCGCCGCACGATTGTATCAGGGACCTCGATGCCCGCAAGGCGCAGCATGCGCTTAAAGGCGGAGAATTCTTTTTTTAGCTCACGCGAGCCCCTGGTGATCTTGCAGAGCGAGAGGCCAAGGTCCTTGGCTATCTGCCGCTGGGGCCTGCCGTTGGCTATCTGCTTGACCAGTGCCCATCGCTTGGCTATCTCGTCCGCTTCCGAGGCGGTGAAAAGGCTGATGAGGAATTCCTCGATTAGGGAAGGGTCGGCGGTTGATAGAGCATGGGCCATCTCGGAAATGTTGGCGGATATCATTTCAGTGTCCTTGGCCATAAAACAAATATACTATGGCTTCAAGATTCTGACGAGTCCTTTTGAAAACCAAAATCACGACTCATAGCTTGAAACGATTGCACCATGAATTTACATACGGCGGTATTTATACTACCATTACCTATGACTTCCGATATTATTCTGCACATTTTCCTGGCATTCTTCGTGGCAGGGCTTTGGATCAGCCTCTCAACCCTTGCCGGCGAGCGTCTGGGAAGCCGCCTTGGAGGGCTTTTCGCCAACTTACCCTCCAACATTCTTGTCTCGCTGCTTTTCATGGCGCTGACACGGGGTCCTGATTACGCAGCCAAGGCCGCCGGATCGGTGCCGGTAGGTATGGTCGTCGACACGCTTTTCCTTCTCGCCGTCGTCGCGGCGCTTCGTTGGGGCCTTGCGGCTGCGCTCGCGTCGGGGCTCGCGGTCTGGTTCGCCGTGGCCGCCCTGGCAGTCGCGTTCCCGCCCCTATCGCCGCTTTGGTCCATCGTCCTCTATGCGAGCGTCTGCGCCGCCTCCTTTGCCGTAGCGGATCTCGCGCTCAAGGTGAGGGCCGTGCCTAAGAAGACGATCCCCTTCAGGCCCTCGACGATACTCGTCCGGGCCATCTTCGCGGGCACCATCGTCGCCGGCGCCGTCTTCGCGGCGCAGATCGCGCCGCCCTACCTCACCGGCATAGTGGCGGTATTCCCCGCGGTGCTATTATCAACAATGGCCATCCTGACGCGCACACAGGGTCGCTATTTCGCAAGAGAGACGGGGAAGGTGCTCATCCTCTCCTCGTCCAACATCATCGTGTACGGCGTCGTTGTTGCCCTCCTTTTCCCGGCGATCGGGCCTTGGTGGGGCACCTTGTGCGCCTTCGCCGCCGCGGCTGCCTATGTGGCGCTTTTGCTTCCGCTGACTAAAAAGATCAAGTAGTCCAATTTAGTGTTCTTAACGCTCGCGAGGCAGTCGTGCTCCTCCCATCTTGCTTATCCTCGTCCGGGTAATTAGTATCCGTCCATGGCGAAGTACTTCTTCACGTACGAGGACATCCACAAGACATCCCTGGACATCGCGATACGCGTCAAGGCTTCGGGCTTCGAGCCCGATGTCATCGTCGCCATCGGCTCGGGGGGATTCATTCCAGCGCGCATCATGCGCACCTTCCTGGGCAAACCCATCCTGGCCGTCGGGGTCGCCTATTATGATGCCGACGACAAGCCCTGCGAGCTGCCCCGCATGGTGCAATGGATCGAAGAGGCCGAGAAAAAATTATCAGGCAGGCGAATCCTCCTCGTCGACGAGGTCGACGATTCGAGGACGACCCTCGAGTACTGCGTACGCGAGCTCTTGCGGCACAATCCGGCCGAGATCGCGGTCGCCGTCCTGCACAACAAGCTCAAGGCGAAGCAGGGGACGATCCCGGCCGAGGTGAAGCGCTATTTCTCCGGGCGGGAGATCGAGGACCGGTGGGTCTGCTACCCGTGGGATGCGCTGGACATAGACGCCCACGTGGCTTCCGCCGCGTCTTCGGCGGGGGCTTAAGGACGATGGCCCCGGGCAGGCAGGCCATCCTCTGCGTCGACGACGAGGCGGTGATTCTCCTCGCGATGAGGCAGGAGCTCCGTCGCCGCTTCGGCGACCGCTACACGATCGAGACTTCCCCGGGAGCGCAGGAGGCCGGCGCGGCCATCGAGGCTCTGGAAGCCGAGGGCGTAAGCGTCGTTTTAGTCATCTGCGATTGGTTTATGCCGGGCATCCCCGGCGATCGGTTCCTCGTCGCGCTGCATGAACGGAGGCCGGGGATAAAATCCATCCTGATGACGGGCCGGGCCGATGGCGACTCGATCCGAAAAGCGCGGGGGGATGCGGGGATCTCCGCTTACATCACGAAGCCCTGGCAGCCCGAGGCCCTCGCCAGAGCCATAGAATCCTGCCTTTCTTAGCTTTCGGCATCGAAGCGAATGAGTATTTCCACGCGGCGGTTGTATGCCCTGCCCTCCGGGCTGTCGTTGGGCCGAGCCGGTTTGGCGTCGCCGAAGCCGGTTGCGGAGAGCCTTTCCTTGGGTATGTCCAAGAGCTCGAGGGCTTCGGTCACGGCGACGGCCCTCGCCGCCGAGAGCATGAGGTTGGAGCCCAAGGGGTCGCCGCGGGCTATCAGGGTATTGTCCGAGTGGCCTTCTACCGCTATTGGATTGGGAAGCCCGCGCAAGAGTTCCGCCACCTTGGATAATGTGCCGATGGAGCCTTCTTCGAGGTTGGCCGAGCCGACCTTGAAGAATGTGTCTCCGGCCAGTGAAAGGACTATGCCCCGCGCCTCGGTGGTCATGTGAATGGTGCCGGTCCTGATATCGGTGTCCAGGGTGGAGCGGGCCTTTTCCATGAAATTGTCGCGCTTGGGCGATTTTCTCGGGGAGAGGCCGGTGCCCGGGGGAGGGGTGAGGATGGCGCCGGTCGGGGAGAGGGAATGGCCGCCCTCGCCCTCGCGCGCTTGGACGCCCGGCATGCTGAAGGCGTTGGATAAGGACTCGGCCAGGGCGTTGAACTTGGTGGTCTCGACCTTGGACATGGCGTAGAGGATGACGAAGAGAACCATGAGCAGGGTGATCATGTCCGAGTAGGTGAGCAGCCAACGCTCCGCGTTCTGCGGCTTTTCCGGCTCTTCTTTTTTCTTCCGTGGCCTCGCCGGTCCCTTTTGAGCCATGGCCTATTCCTCATTGAAGGATTCTAGCGCCGATCTTTCCTTCTCGGACACGAAGGAGGCGAGCTTGTCGCCGACGAGCTTGGGGCTCTCGCCCTGTTGGATCGCGAGGACGCCCGCTATGATCATCTCCTTCGTATTCTTTTCCTTGGATAGGACGAGCTTGAACTTGGTGGCCAATGGCAGCCAGACGAGGTTGGCCATCATGATGCCGAGGAGGGTGGCGATGAAGGCGACGGCTATGGACCCGCCGAGCTTGTCCGGCTCGGAGAGGTTCTTGAGTACTATGATGAGGCCGAGAACCGTCCCGATGATGCCCATCGTCGGCGAGAAGCCGCCGGCGGACTCGAATATCTCTGCCTGATGCTTGCGGTGCTTCTCGAATATCGCGACGTCGTTCTCGAGGAGTTCGCGGAGCGCCTCCGAATCCGTGCCGTCGATGACGTAGCGCAGGCCCTTCTTGAGGAGGGGGTCTTCCTTCGGATCGAGCCCCTGCATGTCCTCTTCGAGGGAAAGCAGGCCGTCGCGGCGCGACTTCTCGGCCAGGGCGACGAAGCGCAGCGCCAGGTCCTTTTCCTTGGTCGGGGGCATCCGCATCGCCATGCCGATGAGCTTTGGGATGGAGAGAACGTCGCTGAGGTCGAAGGCTACGAGGAGGGCGCTGAAGGTACCGCCGAAGATGATGACGATGGGGGAAGGCAGGATGAGGTCGGCCGGATTCCCGCCCTCATAGACGAAGGCGGCGATGAGGAGGCCGATGCCTAACGGAATTCCTATGACGGTTGCGAGGTTCATTGAATACTACCTCGGCAGAAAACACCGTCGGCATTAGAAAGGACTCTCAATCCTCCTTGGACCAGTCGATTTTCTCCCCGATCCTGGCGGCGAGGGACTCCATGCCGGCGTCGCTGTGATGCTCCACCCCGGCGGTCGATAGTCCGATCGTTTCGCCTTTCATCAGGTAATTACGCGCGGTGTGATGGGCAGCGCTCAGGACCAGCTCGTTGCTGCCCTTGGCGTCGATGGTCTTGACCGTGCCGTTGCAGGCGCAAACGTAGGTGGATTTATCGTCGACCCACACGCAGAACGAAGTGCCGCGGACGCCCGCGATGGCTATGGGGGTGACGACGCGGAAGGAATCGGTCCCCGCGATTTTGTCCAGCTTCCTGAGCACCGAAGTGAGGCCGCCCTTCTTGAGCGTCACTTCCTTAACAATGCCGGAGAAGTCCAGGGCTGCGACGGCGTTCTGGCTCACGCGAAGCGCGTTTTTCCCGTCGAAAACGATATCGCAGGAGGCGCCCGAGCCCGTCTCGATCAGGGTTTTTGCCCCGAGCGCGCGACCTATCTCGGCCGCCGTGCCGTCTATCTTCACGTCGCCTTCGAAAAAGACGACCATGCCGCGCGGGACGGGGGCGGCCATGGATGCCTGGGCAGCGGGGGCGGCCTTTTTGGGCGCGCAGCCGACGGTGAAAAAGAGAACGAGGGAGACCGCGATGAGGACGAGGGGGGTTATTCGTTTCATAGGCTCATTCTCACCTCCCCGAATGGCCCCGTCAATGCCGGGCGCAGTCAGATCCGGCCGTTTATCCTCGCCTCCGCGACGGCCACTACCTCCGGCAGGTCCATCCCGATCTCCCGCAGGTGCTCGGGCGTCGGGCAGCCGTCGCCGGTCCAGCCCCTGCGCTTGAAAACCGCGTCGACGAGCGAGTCGTACTGTTTCATCCGATATTCGCGGGTGATGGCGACCTTCTCCTTCAGGGACTTGCCGGCGGGATCGACGCCCATCTTCTCCTTCATCTGCCCGTCGTAGCGCTCCGCGCGGGCTTCGTATTCGTCCTCGAGGACGGGGCCCATCGCGCGGTAGGGCGGGTAGTCGTCCTTTCGGTGGCCGAAGCCCTGGCGGATATTGAAGGTCCGCTGGAAATTGTAGACGCGCTCGGACTGGAGGATGAGCTCGTCCGGGGAGAGGCTCTCGCCCGTGATGGCGGTATAGAGCTCGCGATAGTTGGACACGTGCTCGGGAACCTTGGCGGGCTCCCCCCACTTGGCGTTGTCCGCCGGCTCGATGTCGTTCCACGGCAGCTTGCACAGGCCCTGGAGACCGAACCAGGTGCGGAAGATCGGGAAGTAGTGGAGGGCCTCGGCCTTGTTCTCGAAGGTCGGGATGCGATTGTTCACCATGTCCATGAATATGAGCCAGGCCTCGTCGTGCTGGGGGCCCTTGTTCGTGAGATAATAGCCGCCCTGCTGGGCCAGGGATTCCTTCGAGATGTATTGGGACTGCTCCAGGCCCTTGCCGTGGAGGGCTATGTCTCTGAGGAACTGGGCGTCGGCGCCGTACTCCTTTGCGAAGTGTTCGGACAGGAACTTGACTCCCCTGCCGGCGAGCACGCCGAATCGCTTGCCGTCGGCCAGGTCGTGGAGGACCTGGATCGCCCCCTTCCAGTTGCCCCAGGAAAGATCGATCCCGTCGCTGCGCTCCTTGTCCAGTATTCCGTGCTCCCAGCACTCCATGAGGAAGCTGCAGGTCGTGCCGAAGCTGATGGTGTCGATGCCGTAGGTGTCGCAGTAAAAGTTGATCTCGAGTATGCCGTGGGGGTCGTAGATGTAAAGGTTGGAGCCGACACCGGCCGCGGTCTCGTACTCGGGCCCGTCGACACAGACTTTCTGACCCTTGTAGGGGCCGGTCTCGAGCTCGAATTTGTCCACCGCGTGGGCACAGGCCAGCGTGCAGCCGAACCAGCAGCCGTCGGGGAGATTCTGGGAGAGAAGCTTTTCCCAGACCCAGCTCGCGATCTCCGGGCCCTTGGGGTCCTGGCCGTACTTGTGGTTTTTGGTGGGAAGGAGGTCGTAGTCGTTCATGACCTCCATGAGATGGGCAGTGCCCTGCCGGCGCATCTTGCACTGCAAGTCGTCGTTCTTGACTATCTCGCGGTGGAGCTTGAGGCCGATGCGCTGAACCGCGGCGGGGTCGGCGGCGTCGTTGGAGTTCTGCCCCACGCCTTTGTAGCGGCAGACGACGGCGCGGATCTTCTTGTCGCGGAAAACGCTGCCGATGCCGCCGCGGCCGGCCTGCTTCACGCGGATACCCTGGCGTCTCTTATCGTAGAGCGAAAAATTGAGAAGGCCCATGGGAGAGTGGTCGGCGCCCCTGCCCGCGGAAACGACTGCGACGGACTGCAGATCCTTCTCGTCGGCGGCGAATGCGTGGGTGAGGAGCTCGGCGAGGAGGTGGGTATCTCCAGGGATGCCGTCGGGGGATTCGTAGAACTGTATGAGGCCTTCGTTGCCGTCTATGAAGACGATGGTCTCGCGATCGGCCTTGCCCTGGAGCTCGAGGGCGTCGAAGCCGGAGAATTTGAGATAGGGACCGAAGTAGCCGCCGACGTTGGAGTCGATGGGTATGCCCGTCATGGGCGACAGGGAGACGACGAGGCTCTTCCCCGAGCCCGCGTAGTTGGTGTTGCCGCAGATCGGGCCCATCGCGATGACGATCTCGTTTTCCGGCGAATCCCATTTTGTGCCGGGTTTCGTGGCGTCCCAGAGGAGTTTCAGGCCAAAGCCCTTGCCGCCCACGAACTTCTGTTTCATCTCGGGCGTGACACGCTTTTCGGTGGCGCGGCGTTTTCCCACGTCGACGTGGAGGGTCCGCATGTTGTAGCCCTTGGCGACGGCGCCCCCCTCGTAGCGCTGCTCGGCGAGAAGCTTCAGGTCTTTCTTCTCGAGCCTCATGCCCTCTCCTCCTTCGCGACCGCCGCTATGGCCTCGGCCCAGGCTCGGGAGACGGAACTCTCGTCCTTCTCCGCGATCTCGATGGCCTCTTTGGGGCACTTTTTTACGCAGGTTCCGCAGGCGATGCATTTGAAGGGATTTTTATCCCCCGGGAAGTAGCGCATGGCTTCTATGGGACAGACCGCGACGCAGGCCAGGCAGCCGACGCAGAGGGCCTTGTTGAATGCGACGACCCCCGTCTTGGACACGGCGAGGGCCTGAGTCGGGCACTCTTGCACGCATTTTCGGCATTCCTGATCGCAGGCGATCAGGTGGAAGGCGCCCTTCCCGATTCCGTTGACCTGTATCCGGGACTTCGCCGGATTGTCTTCCTTGAAATACATGTGCGAACAGGCGGAGCTGCAACTCATGCACCCGACGCACTTTTCGTCGTGGGTCTTGAGGTATTTAATCACGGGTAGTGGATCCTCCTTTTCCGGATCGGGAGAAATCAGTATACGACGTATGCCGCGGAGGGACAACGGGAAGGCCGGGACCGAGGGTGGGGGCTACGCGAGGCCGGCGAGAAATGGTAGTTTGGATATATGAAGCTGAGCGTAAACGGGAACGAAATCGAGCACGGCGGCGATTCCGTTACCGTCAAGGAACTCCTTACCTCGATGCGCTACTCCTTTCCCCTGATCGTCGTGAGGGTCAACGGCATCCTCGTGACCCGCGACGCCTACGGCAGCGTAAGCGTAAAGAACGGGGACGTCGTGGACGCGTACCACCTGGTCTCCGGAGGCTGAGTCTCTTAACCTTGAAGGCGGCGAAGGAAACCGCCCCGGTCGATGAAATTGGACTCGGCCGCGAGCTTGCCCCCGCGATAATAGCGGACGTAGGGGACCTGATCGTTGCCGAAGACGGTCTCCTTGAATTTCATGAAGGGCTCGAAAAAATTCTCGAGATCGTACTCGACCCAGAATACCTCCCTTCCTTCGTCGGGAGGCAGGGAGGAGAGGTAGGCGCGCATCCATCCCCATTGGGGGCACCAGCTCTGCGTGAGCACGACGGCGACCGATTCGGCCGCGCCGGTAATGCTCGAGCCAAACTCACCCTCTTTTAGAAGGGCGAGGCAGTTTTCGGTCGTGAGCCTTTTCATCAGAGCGCTACTGTATACCAAGCGCGGCGCGGCCGGCTATTAGGTCGGCCGTAATATCAGCGGCCTCCGCCCTTACCCAGCTTATAGTTCATCGTGATCTGGAGCAGATACATCCCCTGGTCGAAAAATCCATAGCCCTCGCCCGTCCAAAGGTTGTAGATCGGCCACAGTACGCGGCCGGTCAATCCGACCACGACGCGATCGGTCAGCTTATACTCGCCGCGGACGAGGGTCGAGGGCGTTATGAAACGGCCCTTGTCCCAAAAATAGCCATTGATCCGTGGCGTATCCACATCAACCGCACCGGCGGCGAGAAAAGCGACGCGTATGTCGAGGCAGAGGCCGGCCCCGACGCCGAACGTGAGATTTTGCCCCGCGGGAAAGCTGTACACTACCGGCGCGTCGAGGAGGAGACCGATGACGAAGGCCGAGCTGAAGGACTCGTCGGTGGGAAGGGCCTGGCCATCGGTCGTGTATTCGGCGTTGTAGGAATAAATGTCGGCCGAGGGCTCGAAGGAAAATCTCGAGCCGGCCGTCAGGGGCATTACCACGCCACAACCGAAGCTGACGTTCAGGCTGGGAGAGGGTATGGCATGACCGGCGAGGTTGGGATCGAGGAGGCTCTCCATCACGAGGCCGACGGAAGGCCTTATGGCCGTGGGCGCTTCGAGGGCGGCCGAGGTAGCGAGTGGGAGCAAGGCCAGGGCAATTGCCGCGAAGACTACGTGTAGGCGCGTCACTACTCCATTGTATCGCGCCACGGCCGCGATGCAATACGTCAGCGGAGGGGGGTCAGTACGATTCCCGCGGACGAAATATTGGGGAATTCCCCTGCCTCCCATGCCGCCGCCGCGATATTCCTCGTAGCCGCTATCGCGGTGAAGGCCGCGCCTTCCACGGGAGCGGCGAGGCTGATCAACGAAGGCTCTCCGCGGCCCTCCGATGCGACAAGCCTCCCGTCCGGGCATAGGACCAGCATCCTAACGGCGGCGCCCGAGTGAGTCCATGCGAAGGCGGTGGCCGCTTCCTCGGCCTTCCCGGAAGAGAGATACCAGCGATCCTCGCCCGAGTCCGAGCGGAGCCTCGTGAGCCAGGGACCCTTGCCGAGAAGAGCGAGGGCCGAGCGCAGCGACGCGCCCACGTCCCCCTCGAGTCGGAACAGAGGCTTCAACGAGGACTCGAACTCCGTGCGGCCTACCTCTCGGGTCGAGTGCGATCGCGCCAGCGGATCGCTCAGGGCGAAGAATTTATAATCGACCCTTTCGGCCCCGTCCTTGCGCAGCTCGGCGAACCAGGTTCCGCCCGCCGGAAGGAGGGCGAAGAGCTCGTAAGCGGGGTCGACGTCTTGCGGGAAGGGATTGGGCGTAATCGCCGCGTCTCCATCGCCGCCGAAAAAAAGGAGGCGGGAACTAGAGACCGGCGCGGAGGGCGGGGCACCATGGTCACTTGAGTCCGAGAAAGGGTCGTGGTAGAGCTGGACGAGGAAGCCGCCCCCCATGGGCCAGGCTCCCCCCGTGGCGAGACCCGAGAAAACTGCCGGCAGGGGACAGTCGACTATCCTGTAAGACCGGCCGTCGGGAGACGACTCGATCCGCTCCATCCCCCAGCCGTTGACGGCGACCGCGATGGATTTTCCGTCCGAGCTGAGAACCGACGCGTTGGGCGCCCTCGAAGCGGGCAGCTCCGTCTCGGCCTCGCCCTGAAACGTCATTTCCGAGAGGCCCGAGCTCGTCGCGTAGAAGACCTTCGGCGCGTCTGCCGTGTATGGATAGACCGTAGCGGGGGGCGGAACCGTCGACTTGGCGCATCCCGCGAGGCACAGCATCGCGATGGCTACTGCTGCGAAAACTGTCGAACGAGAGGAAAAACACGGAGGGCACGGAGAAAGAGGAGAGCACGGAGAAGAAGGGAGAGGGGAAAAAACCATAGAAGGTCGAGGAAATAGATCGGGGAATTGGGGAGATCGTAGGCTGGCTCGTCCTTCCACTTCTCTCCTTTTTCCTTCCCTCCCTCCTCCTTCTTTTCTCGTCTCCGTGGTCTCCGTGAACACCGTGGTCTCCGTGTCGAATCCTCGTCGCATGTTCTTAGTAGTTTCTCGCGAAGACGGCGCTATGTTTCGCGGGCGATCCGCAGAGGCAGCATTTGCCCGACACGCCCTCCTGCTTATCCATGGGCAGGCAGCGGATCGTCACCTTGGTCTCCGCCTTCAGCGCCGCCTCGCACTCGCGCGAGCCGCACCACAGGCCTTCGGCGAAGCCTCCCGTGGCGCCCGTCGTGCCCGCGTTTTCGCCCTTGTCGGCCCCGTAGAAGGCGAGGAGCTCGGGCCGGTCGGAGACCGCGCGAGTATTCTCCTCGCGGAAGGCCCGGGCCCTGTCGTAGAGGTTTTTCTGTATCGCGGCGAGTAGCTCGACCGACTTCGCGGCGAGACCGGAAACGTCGTAGGGCGACTTCTCCCCCGTGTCGCGGCGAGCGACCATCGCCTTGCCGGCCTCCATGTCGCGGGGGCCTATCTCGACGCGCAGGGGCACGCCATTCATCTCGTGCTGGGCGAACTTCCATCCCGGGCTCTGCGTATCGTCCGCGTCGAGGATCGCGCGGATGCCCGCCGCCTTGAGCTCGGCGAGGATCTTGTCGCAATAGGCGAGGACGGCGGCTTGCGTATCCTTCTTCAGTATAGGCACTATGACCAGCTGCTCTGGGGCGAGGCTCGGGGGCAACACGAGGCCCTTGTCGTCGGAGTGGGTCATGACGATCGCGCCGATGAGCCGCGTCGAACTTCCCCAGCTCGTCGCCCAGGCGTACTCGAGCCTGCCCTCACGGCTCTGAAACTGCACGTCGAAGGCCTTGCCGAAGTTCTGCCCCAGGAAGTGGCTCGTGCCCGCCTGCAGGGCCTTCTTGTCCTGCATCATCCCCTCGATGCTGTAGGTGGCGACGGCCCCCGCGAACTTTTCGGCGTCGCTCTTCCTGCCCGCGATCACGGGCAGGCAGAGGTGGCGCTCGACAACGTCGCGGTAGACCTCGAGCATCCTCAGGGTCTCCTCCATGGCCTCCTTCTCGGTCTCGTGGGCCGTGTGGCCCTCCTGCCAGAGGAACTCCGCCGTGCGCAGGAAGAGCCGCGTGCGCTTTTCCCAGCGCAGCACCGAGCACCACTGATTGTACAACAGGGGAAGGTCGCGCCATGAGTGGATCCAATCTTTATATTTGGACCAGATGATCGTCTCAGATGTCGGTCTGATGACCAAGGGCTCGTCCAGCTCCTCCCCGCCGCCGTGGGTGACCACCGCCAGCTCGGGCGCGAAGCCCTCGACGTGCTCGGCCTCCTTCTTGAGGAAGCTCATCGGGATGAGCATGGGGAAGTAGACGTTCTGGTGCCCCGTTTTTTTAAATTGGAGGTCCATCTCGGCCTGGATGCTCTCCCATATCGCGTAGCCCCTCGGCCTGACCACCATGCAGCCCTTGACCGGGCTGTAGTCCGCGAGCTTCGCGTTGAGGACGATGTCGATGTACCACTGCGAGTAGTCGACGCCGCGGGGGGTGATCTTCTCTGCCATTACGGTGACCTCTTGTTAGAACGAAAGTAGCTGACTATAGCGCAGAACCGGAGGGGGCGTCAAAAGGGGGGAGTACGGCAGTAACGTCCACCGCACGCTCGACAATCGACCCGCCATTCGAATCATATCCGTCCTCAATACGGGGGCCCGCCTACGAAAAACAGGGGAGCCGGCAGTCCTCGCCTTCGAGGCCCGACAGGCTGCGGATAGCCGGCCCCCCGTGTTTTTCGGGCGCCCCGCTCAATGGACGGATATGATTCGCATTATCGAGATATAGTTGCGCGGGCGGCGGGCGCTCGGGGCACCGTTTCGGGCGATTACGCGACTCCCCCACGCTTCGCCCTCCTCGCGCGCCGCGAACAACCCGAATGCGCGGCGCGCGGAACGAGAGGAAGGGATTGTACGCCCGCTAGCGCGGGCGACGTTATCGGCGCGCCGCAGGGTCGAATATGTCGCGTGGCGCGCTTCGCTACCCCCACTCGATCGATCAGGATCTCGGGATCCAGAACTCGGGCTCAGGTTGATTCATGGGCTTTATAAAGGCATCTTGATGGGCCGTCGTTCTCCCTTGCGCCGATCCTGGCGCCGTTGTATATTAATTATAGAGTCCCCGGGGGGTGAAAGCAGGCTCCATGCCTTGCGTTCCGAAAGGAACCTAGCCTCCAGTGGGACTTATTTTATTGGCATCAAGAGGATCCATTGGCGTATAGTACGTGTTCGGATATTTCGGTTGATCGAAAATATCCTGCACGAGGGAAATGCGTTCCAGAAGATAGTTGTAATAGCGAAAGTCACCCCGCTCATAGATGCGATTCACAGTCCAAAGCGTATAATCGATAACTTGGAGCATCGGGTGCTGAGAAGCCTCTTGGACGAAAACGCGTATTGAGTTTTCATTTTCTCTTCCCCATTTCTTTCTGAAAGTATCCATCGATGCTTGAATCGCCCGGCCCATCGTATGCTCCCGGACGGTGTTGCCCATGCTAGCAAAATAAATGTCGATTGATTTGTATTTGTGAAGTCTGTTCTCGAAAAGCTTAACGATTAGGTATTCATATAGCTTAGGTGCGGATAGGTCGAATTTTTTCCGGAAGAGGGATTCGTCTTTACGCGCGACGACCACATAGGCTTGGTATTCTGCCTTCCTGAGAACCCGGAAGACCTTTTCCTTGACCTCCGGGCAATCCTTGTTCGCATGAAAGCCCTTGAGAGAGCTAGCCAGGGACGGTATTTCTCGTAGGTATTCATCCGTGACTAGTTCGGCGCGGAGTTCTTCGAGGGCCCTAGATAGGCTCCCCGGATCGCTCGTTTCGACGTAGCCAACCATAAAGGTTTTGCTGACCTTCCCTTCGGCAAGCAGGTCCCTTCCCTTCCGGCCGAGTATGTTCGGATCGCCCGACTCGTCGACGAAAAAATACATCTTTACATCTGAAGGTTCTTGCATGTTGAATCGGCTTTTACCGCCTCCATCGTATCATCCTTTGTTGGATGTTTTTTTCAGTAAGCGAACTTGCTCTCCATTAAAGCATAGTTATGCTACGATAAACTGAGCGTGACAGGAAGAGGCCGGAAGCTTATACTGTGGAATCTCCATGAAAAAAGGGACTTCAGCGTGGCCAAGGAAGCGCAGGCAAGAGTTCGCATCAACCAGATGCTCGAGGCGGCGGGCTGGCGATTCTTCGACGAGGACGGGAAGCGCGCGAATATCGCGCTGGAGCCGGGAGTCGTGCTCGGGGAATCGGCCCTTGAGGCCCTCGGCCCGGATTTCGAGAAAGAGAAAAAAGGTTTCGTCGATTTCCTTCTTCTGGACGACAGGGGCTTCCCCCTCGTCGTGCTCGAGGCCAAGTCATCGTCCAAAACGCCGCTTTCGGGAAAAGAGCAGGCGCGGACCTACGCCGCGGCTCTCAAGGCTCCCTTCATCATTTTATCCAACGGCGACGCGCATTATTTCTGGGACCTGCGCCGAGGCAATCCCCGCAGGATCGAGTCCTTCCCCGGTCCCGAGGAGCTGGGCCGCTACCGCCGATTCGACCCCGAGCCGCGTTCCCTCGTCGCCGAAAAGGTCGAGGCCGATTACGTAGCGCGAACGCAAAAGGCAGATTACGACCTCGATCCCGATTGGCGCGACCGGGGCCGTCGCGAGGACTTCGTCGAGCGCTCGGGCCTGCGCTTCCTGCGGCCCTACCAGCTCGACGCGATAGTTGCTTTGCAAAAAGCAGTCGCGGCCGGCAAGGACCGCTTCCTCTTCGAGATGGCCACCGGCACGGGCAAGACACTCCTCTCGGCTGCCGTCATCAAGCTTTTCCTGCGCACGGGCAACGCCCGCCGCGTCCTCTTCCTGGTCGACCGACTCGAGCTCGAGACTCAGGCCCA
The DNA here is from genome assembly GCA_049513895.1 of Rectinemataceae bacterium. Lineage (GTDB taxonomy): Bacteria > Spirochaetota > Spirochaetia > Treponematales > Rectinemataceae > UBA1306. Next base: position 104,686 of record JBEKVO010000005.1, read on the forward strand.
GGAGCGGGCTTTCGTGCCCTATCTCGCCAAGGACTACACGAGCGTCATCTACAAGCACAGCCGCGACGACTGGCGCAAGGCCGATATCGTGGTCAGTACGGTGCAGACCCTCCTCGCGGGCAACCGCTATCGCCGCGTCTTCAAGAGCGACGACTTCGACCTCGTCATATCCGACGAGGCCCACCGCTCCCTGGGCGGATCGAGCCGCGTCGTCTTCGAGTATTTCGGCGGCTGCAAGCTCGGCCTCACCGCGACGCCCAAGGACTACCTCAAGAACATCGACCCCGCGCGGCTTGGAAAGAACGACCCCCGCGAGCTCGAGCGGCGCATGCTCCTGGACAGCTACCGCACCTTCGGCTGCGAGTCGGGCGAGCCCACCTTCCGCTACTCCATCGTGGACGGGGTCCGCGGCGGCTACCTCGTCGGGCCCACGGTGGTGGACGCGCGCACGACCATCACCGCCCAGCTGCTTTCCAAGCAGGGCTACGCGGTGGCAGTGCCCACACTCGAGGACGGCGACGATTCGGTGGAGACCGTATTCAAGCAGACCGACTTCGAGCGCCGCTTCTTCTCGCCCCAGACCAACCGATCCTTCTGCCGTGCCTTTCTCGAGCACGGGCTCGTGGACCCGGTGACGGGGGAGTTCGGCAAGAGCCTCGTATTCTGCGTGAGCCAGAACCACGCGGCCGATATCGCCCAACAATTCAATGAGCTCGCCGAGGAGCTCTGGCCCGGGCGCTACCGCTCCGACTTCGCGCTGCAGGTGACCTCCAACGTCCCGGGAGCGCAGGGCTTCGCGGCCCAGTTCGCGGAGAACCAGCTGTGCGGACACTCCGGCCTCGATCCCTGGTACAAGACCTCGCGGGCGCGGATATGCTGCACCGTGGGGATGATGACGACGGGCTACGACTGCGAGGACCTCCTCAACATCGCACTCATGCGCCCCATCTTCTCGCCGCAGGACTTCGTGCAGATCAAGGGCCGGGGAACACGGAAGCACGACTTCGCTAAAGGCATCATCGAGAGGGCGCGGCGCGAGACCGCGGGGCCTCGACCTAAGACGAGCTTCAAGCTTTTCGACTTTTTCGCCAACTGCGAGTACTTCGAGGAGAAGTTCGACTACGACGAGATCATAGCCCTGCCTCGCGAGGCGGAGTCCGCCGCAACCCAGCCCGGCGAGGAGAAGCCAAAGTTCCCCCTCGACGGCGCTTTCACGCACGAGGGGCCGGACGCCCTCGCGAGCCTCGAGACCACCGTGATCGGCCCCGGCGGCATGAAGATCGACCGCATGTACTTCCGGGGCTTCGAGGAGAAGGTGCGGCTCGATCCCGAGGCCCGGAGGCGCTACGAGGCGGGGGACTGGGAAGGCCTCGTCGACTACGTTACGCGAAACCTCTTCGGCAGGCCCAAGGAATTCTTCGACCTCGAGCGTCTGAGAAAAGCACTTCGCGCCGACCGCAAGGTCTCCTTGCGCGAGTTCCTCGAGCTGGTCTTCGGGGACATACCCTACCTTAAAAGCCGAGAGGAAGTCGCCGACGAGGTCTTCGACCGCTACGACGCCGAGCATCCCGTGGACGAGCTCGCCTTCGACGACGCCCGCGACTTCGCCCGCAGCTATTTGCTATATCCTGAGTTCCGCAGGCGGGTCGAGTCGGGAGACTACGCCTCGCTCAACGGGGACGAGCACGGCGGAAGCTTCTTCCGCCTGGGGCCGGAGCTCAGGAGGGCTATACCCGCCTTTATCAAAGACCGCATAGACCCCGACGACTTGAGCGCATAGGAGTTTACTCAGCATGCTGGACACTGCGACCAAGAAGCGCATCGACGACGCGAGGCAGATCCTCGTGGGCAAGGTGCCCGACCCCAAGAGCCAGGTGGAGCAGATCACCATAGCCCTGATTTACAAGTTCATGGACGACATGGACCGCGAGTCCGAGGCCATGGGCGGCAAGGCGTCCTTCTTTGTGAAGAGCTACACCAAGTATTCCTGGCGCCGCATCTTCGCGCCCAAGCTTTCGGGAGCGGAGCAGCTGCAGACCTACTCCGAAGCCCTGGAAAAGCTCTCGCTCAACGAGGCCCTGCCCGAGCTATTCCGCGAGATCTTCAAGAACGCCTACCTGCCCTACCGCGATCCCGAGACCCTGCGGCTATTCTTAAAGACCATAGGCGAGTTCGAGTACGACCACTCCGAGCGTTTGGGCGACGCCTTCGAGTACCTGTTGTCAGTGCTCGGGAGCCAGGGCGACGCGGGGCAGTTCCGCACGCCGCGGCACATCATCGACTTCATGGTCGAGGTCGTCGATCCCAGGAAGAACGAAACCATCCTCGACCCCGCCTGCGGAACGGCGGGCTTCCTCATCTCGGCCTGGAAGCACATACGCGCGGCCAACACTAGTAAGCGCCTCGGCGACGGATTGAAACCGGCGGACAAGACGCGGCTCATGGACAACGTGGTCGGCTACGACATATCGCCCGACATGGTCAGGCTCTCCCTCGTGAACCTGTATCTCCACGGCTTCGCGCGGCCAAGAATCTACGAGTACGACAGCCTCACCAGCGTCGTGCATTGGGACGAACACTTCGACGTCATCATGGCCAATCCGCCCTTCATGTCGCCCAAGGGCGGCATCAGGCCCCACCGCAAGTTCTCGGTCGCCTCGAGCCGCAGCGAAGTCCTCTTCGTCGACTACATAGCCGAGCACCTCCTGCCATCGGGACGCGCCGGCATCATCGTGCCCGAGGGCATCATCTTCCAGAGCCAGGGAGCCTACGTGCAGCTGCGCAAGATGCTCGTAGAGGAATCCCTCGTCGCCGTCGTCTCCCTGCCCGCCGGCGTCTTCAATCCCTACTCCGGCGTCAAGACTTCGATACTCATCCTCGACAAGGCCCTGGCCAAGAAGGCCAGCACTATCGCCTTCTTCAAGGTCGAGAACGACGGCTTCGGGCTCGGCGCTCAGCGACGGGAGATCGAGAAGAACGATCTGCCCCAAGTCAGGGCCGAGATCGGAGAATACTTTCTGCGCCTGCGGGCCGGGGAGGTGGTCGAGGACTTACGGCCGACACTGGGGCTGATTGTAGAGAAGGAGAAGGTTGCAGCTAAGGGGGAATATGGCCTTAGTGGGGAGAGGTATAGGGAGGGTAACGTCCGTAGCTCACACTATCCTCTCGTCCCGATTGGTGATATCTGCGACCTTATAAATGGTCGCCCATTCAAGCCAGTAGATTGGAAACGATCGGATAGCGGCGGTATTCCTATAGTGAGAATCCAAAATCTCAACACCCCCGAAAGCGAGTTCAACTATTACACGGGCAAGGTTAGGGATTGCTTTATCATAAATGAGGGAGAACTTTTATTTTCGTGGTCCGGTTCACGCGGGACCTCCTTTGGTGCGCACATATGGAATGGTGGGCGAGCCGTTCTTAACCAGCACATTTTCAAGGTTGGCTTTGATGAATCGCAGACGACGAAAATGTATCTGCTTTACGCACTGAACAAGGCCGTCACCGAGGTCGAAGAGAATCTGCACGGAGGAGTTGGACTCGTTCATATAACCAAGGGAGATTTGGAGAGAATTAGAATCCCCCTGCCTCCGCTGGACGTGCAGAAGGAGATCGTGGCGGAGATCGAGGGCTACCAGAGGGTCATCGATGGGGCACGGGCGGTTATCGAGAACTATCGGCCGCATATCCCGATACGGCCGGAGTGGCCGATGGTGGAGTTGGGCGAGGTTATTCAAGAGAAACCGAAGAACGGCTATTCGGGAAAGCCGGTCGACCATGTCACAAATATCAAGGTCTTGTCGCTCAGTGCAACCACGAATGGTAGGCTCGATATTAGTAAGTGCAAGTATTTGGATGAGGATATTCCACCCGATTCTCCATGTCGTTGCAAGAAGGGTGATATATATTTACAACGTGGAAACACCGCTGAGCTGGTCGGCACGGCCGCATTGTTCGATGTCGATGAAGAAGGTTTCATTTATCCCGATTTGATGATTCGGGTGCGGGCAGATGAGCAGAAGATTCAATCCCAGTATTTACTATTCGCGCTGCAAAGCGAACCAATACGTGACTATTTGAAGCGGAACGCAGTTGGCGCAGCGGGAAGCATGCCAAAAATAAACCAAGGTATTGTTGAGAGAATACCTGTTCCTCTTCCGCCCCTTGCCACGCAGCAAACCATCGTCGCCGAGATTGAAGCCGAGCAGGCGCTGGTCGCTGGCAACCGCGAACTGATCGAGCGGTTTGAGAGGAAGATACAGGCGACGCTGGGGCGGGTGTGGGGGAAGGAAACGCTCGCTGTTACGGAGGCTTGATCATGGAAGAATCCGAAGCGCAGCGTCGCCGTACCAGCGGGCGGGACGAAAAACCATTTATCTGGCGAGATATTTTGTTATTCCTATGGGTTTTTCTCTGTTTACTTCATTGTGACTGTTCGGCTGTGGTACTTATTTCCAGGGAAGGCGACCGAAAATTCCATTAAGGAGGCCACCGCATGACAGTGCCCGACGATCTTTCCGCACTTGACGAGAAACCCTTCTCCGACGCAGTGGTAAAGCTCGAAGAATTGCTTGCCCAAAGCGGCCGAGCCTTTTTGATTGGAGCTGGGTGCAGCAGGTGTGCGGGACTGCCACTCATCGCCGAACTCACCAAAAAGGCACTCGGAAGTGACACGCTCGACGGTACAACGAAAGAAGTGCTTACTGCAATTTGTGCTCTCTTCGAGGGCGTTGCAGACGCCAACATTGAGGACTATCTCAGCGAACTCATTGATCTGCTGGCGATCGTTGAACGCCGTACTTTACGAGGTGCGACACAGAAAAGTGTAACTCTCGGTGGAGTTTCCTATGGTTACGTTTTGCTGCGAACAGCAGCGGATCAAATCAAAAATGGCATAGCGGGAGCCATTGAGAAAAAGGTTTCGGTTGAAACCCACCAGGAATTCGTTCGGGCTGTACATCGTCCACAACGCCCGGGTAAATCTCCGTCCAGTCAGATAGTGGACTACCTCGTATTGAACTACGATACAGTACTGGAGGATGCCCTCGCCTTGGAGCGCGTACCTTTCGCAGATGGGCTCGACGGTGGCGTGACTGGTTGGTGGAACCCTCAGACATTCGATCGCAATGATCTTGCTGCGCGTGTATTCAAGCTGCATGGTTCGATCAACTGGTGCGAGTTCCCAGACGATCCTCTACCACGGCGAGTCGGTGCTCGAATTCAGCTCGCAGACGATAAAGAGCAGCACATTCTCATTTGGCCGGCCTCGACAAAATATCGTGAGACACAGCTTGATCCATATGCACAACTGGCGGAGCGCGCGCGTTGCGTACTCCGACCAAGTGGCGGTTCCCAGTGCGTTCTAGTTGTCTGCGGATATCGCTTTAGTGACGCTCACATCAATCTAGAGATTGATCGTGCGCTGCGAGAGTCAGCAAAGGATCTCACAGTTGTCGCCTTCACTTCTGACAACGAGCCGACTGGTCAGTTGGCAAAGTGGCATAAGGACGCAACTGTAATGGATCAGGTACTTGTGTTCGCTAATCGAGGGTTCTTCCACGGTATCAAGTCAGCGACGACGACGAATGACCTCCTCTGGTGGAAATTTGAGAACATCACTCGGCTGCTCGGGGGTGAACGATGAATGCCGAGAAACGAAATCCGACCGATCCAATTGAGAACCTGGCAATCGGAAAGATCATCGAGGTGGATGGATCCCGGATAATCGCGGAGTTGGACCCGGGGCTGACAGAGCTCTCACGTGTCTATGCAGGAGAGATTTATCCGATCGGGCAATTTGGCTCGATCGTTAGGATACATTTCGGTCGGCGTTTGATCTACGCGCTTGTGGGTCGGCTCAGGATGAAGGCAGAGTACGAGTCTGAACGCGGAATCCAATCTCAAGCGTCAGCCGATGAGAGAGTCGTTGAGGCCGACTTGTTCGGAGAGGGCGAGTGGAGTCGCGATGCGTCTGGCATAGCTAATTTGGTTTTCGAGCGTGGAGTGGCGACCTATCCCTTGCCACAGCAGACACTCTACCTTACCCCAAAGTCAGAACTGCGCTTCATCTACGGGCACAGCAAAGGTGCGGTCATTCGACTTGGCGAGCACGTCGGGTCCGGGGGCGCACCGTGCTATGCAGATATGAACGAACTACTCGGTAAGCACACAGCTGTGCTCGGGTCGACAGGGACGGGCAAGTCTTGCGCTGTCGCAGCGATCATTCACAGTGTTCTTGAACGGGGCCAAGAGGCAGGCTATGCAAACTGGAAGCCGAGGATTGTAATTCTTGACCCGCACAACGAGTATGAAGCTGCTTTCCCTGCGCATTCTAGGCTATCGACAGATGATGGAACTCTTTCACTTCCTTTTTGGCTCCTGAGCTTTCAGGAGACGATTGCGCTTCTAGTTGGAAAGACGGAGTTTGTGGCGACTTCGCAGGCGAACATTATTAAAAAAGCCCTTTTGGAGGCGCGTACTGTGGGTGCCTCAATACTTGGGCTACAAGCTGGAGCAATTACTATCGATTCGCCTGTGCCATACAAGTTGGCGAGTCTACGCGCCATGATCGAAGCAGAAAAGAATACTTTGACGCCAAGTAAACAAGACTCGCACAACTCGATCCTTCAAAAGCTAGATGTTCTCGTGGCTGATGCCCGCCTCAATTTCCTTATGACGGAGTGGGTGGGGGAGGCAAAGGACCCGCTGCCTGGTATTGTTACGCAACTAGTTGGCGACGAACAGCAACCGCGCGTGATCGATCTCTCTGGCGTACCGAACGAGGTCGCAGGTTTATCAAGTGCGGTTATTGCACGCACTCTCTTCAATTTTAAGGTGTGGCAAAAATCCGAAGAGCGTGCAGCCGATCCCGTCCTTCTCGTATGCGAAGAGGCGCATCGATACGTGCCGAACAGCGGGGAGGCTCAATACGAGGCGGCTCAGGAAGCGATACGACGTATTGCCAAAGAGGGAAGGAAGTACGGTGTTGGTCTGCTCCTCGTCTCGCAGCGTCCGAGCGAAGTTGAAGCGACAGTTCTATCGCAGTGCAATTCGTGGGTTGTTTTGAGAATTACCAACGATTCTGACCGCGAGCACGTAAAGGCTATATTGCCTGATTCTATGGCGGGCCTGACCAAGATGCTTTCTGGCCTCCGCCGCCAAGAGGCAATATTCGTAGGCCAGGCAGCGATGCTTCCGTCGCGTATTATAATCCGGGATCTTTTGCCGGAGCAGCTTCCTAAGTCTAATGATATCGACTTCGACAAGGGGTGGCAGAGTGCCGCGATGTCCGAAAATCAGCTCAAAGATGTCGCGAATCGTTGGCGGTATCAGAAAAGATGAACGGTATATTTATTGAATCCGTGCTGATTATCGGAAAGGTTTGCTGATGGCGAAGCCCGATCCTCGAATGATGATAGAACACGCCATCGTCGCCGAGATCGAGGCCGAGCAGAAGCTGGTTGCGGCAAATCGGGAGTTGATCGAGCAGTTTAAGAGGAAGATACAGGGGACGCTGGGGCGGTGTGGGGGAGGAATGATGAACAATATAATCCACGATGCAGTTCAAGGCAGTCTTTTCGAAGAGGATTACCTCATTCGAACACTGGGGACACTGGCGCGTTCTGCGGATATTGCCCTAACGGAATTGGTAGCAAACGCATGGGATGCTGGGGCATCTGAAGTGCGTATTAGCATACCCGAAGAATATGAAGATCTGCTTGTTGTAGAAGATGACGGAACTGGTCTCACGCATGCCAATTTCCACAACCGATGGATGAAGCTTGGGTACGACCGCCTTAGACATCAAGGCAAAAAGGTAGAGTTTCCGCCAGGAAGAAATGGTAATCGCCTGGCATATGGCAGAAACGGTGTTGGACGCCATGGCTTACTGTGTTTTAGCAATGAATACGTAGTAAGGACGAAGGCAGAAGGTTCGGAAAGCATTTTCCATATTTCGACTCACAATGAGCAATACCCTTTCATCATTCAATCGGAAGAGCAGAGACAAGGAATTATCGGGCATGGCACAAGGCTCGAGGTGGCCGTGAAAAGAAATCTCTCGAAACCGGAAAGGGTTCTTGAATTGTTGTCAGCTCGGTTCATGCATGACCCATCATTCAAGGTGTTAATTAACGGCAAGTCGATACCTTTGGAGGAACACAAAGGGCTTCTTGATTCGACGGAAATCATCACTAGCAACGGAGTAGTTTTGAAGATGTACTTCTTGGACACACTTGCGGCTGGCCGAAAGACTCTTTATCAAGGAATAGCCTTCTGGCAAGGAGGCCGTCTGGTGGGGGAGCCATCATGGATCCTTGGAACAGAGTCGATCATTGACGGGCGAACTCGCTTCGCAAAACGCTATACGATGGTAGTTGCTTCTAATGATCTTGCTGATTTTGTTAATGGAGACTGGACTGGATTTCGCAAAGATGAGGCACTTGACCCTGTCTTTCTGGCCGTTAAAACATATGCTGAAGAAGAATTTGCGAAGCTCTCCGCAGAACAGATGGACACCACAAAAGACGATATCCACAAGGAGTTTCATACAGAAATCGACATGTTATCTGCCTTGGGGAAATATGAGGTCGACGAAGCTATTCAATCTATAGCTACCAACCATCCGACAGTCCGTCCCGAAATTCTAAGTATTGCAGTCGAAGCGGTCATCAATGTAGAGAAATCCAGATCGGGTATGGATCTTCTTAGGAAACTTTCAACCTTTTCAGAAGATGATATTGAAGGTTTAAACCGTCTGCTATCTCAATGGACTGTAAAGGATGCTCTCTGTGTGCTTGATGAAATTGATAGGCGAATATCGACAATCGAGGCCATTCGCAAACTTTCGGAGGATTCGAAGGTTGATGAACTACATGTGCTTCATCCATTAATTACCGAAGCTAGATGGCTCTTTGGACCAGAATTTGATTCTCCTGAATTTGTTTCAAATCGACAACTACAAACAGTTGCAAGACAGCTTTTTAGTCGTACTGATGGCAAGGATATTTTTATTAATCCGAAGAAGCGCCCGGATCTCGTAGCATTGGAGAATTGCTCTATCGGACTTACTGGAGTCGACAGTTTTGATAATGAAAAAGAGCTCGTAGTTATGAAAAATATTTTGTTAGTTGAACTAAAGCGCGGTGGCTTTGAACTGACAAGGGCAGAGCGTAATCAACTTCAAAATTATCTTGAAGACTTACGCTCATCCGGTGTCGTAGGAGGGAGCCCGTATATTCATGCTTATCTTGTTGGTATGAAAGTTGAAAAAGGAGGTTTATCCGGATCGAGAGTGATGGATCCAAACGATGATAAAAGAGAGATCGGCCGAATTACTATAACTTCATTCTCACAGCTCGTAGATACCGCCGAACAACGATTGTTCAGGTTGAGGGCCACTCTTAAAGATAGATATGATGATATTCCTGGGATGGAACTTTTTGCACGAACACAAGGTGAATTAGGCATATGACATACATAAATCTAAACTGGGAGCGCCGACACCGGTTACCGTATCTCCGAGATAGATTCCTACATCTCTCCGAGAAAACACCGATTCTTGGAGATTCGATCCCGACTCTCAGAGCCTCAACGGCGCCGCTCTGCGACCCAACATCGACCCTCAGTGACCCAGCGTCGACCTTCGGAGACTCGAGCTCGGCCGTCGCAGCCCCGAGTTCGGTTCTCGAAGTCCTGAACTCGACTGCCCGGGTATCGAACTTGACTGCCCGAGTATCGAACTCGGCAATCGGGGTTCAGAGTAGAATGCTCATAATGAGGTGGTTCATATGCGACAGTTTTCAATCACCGAGAATACCCGCGCGCGTAACGGAGTCATGAAGATGCTGGATGGCCTGCGGATAAAAAACTTCAAGGCCTGGAGCGACACGGGAAAGCTTCGCCTCGCCCCGATAACCGTGTTCTTCGGAACCAATAGTTCGGGTATGAGCAGCATCGGCCAATTCCTCCTGTTGCTGAGCCAAACCGCGGAGTCTCCCGATCGTCACCGGGTGCTCCATCCCGGCGGCGGCCGCACGACGCCCATCAATCTGGGACCTATCAGCGGGAGGCCGACGCATGGATAATAGCGATCCATTACTAAAGATTCGTTTCGACGGAGAAGCCGTTGGTCCGGGCAAGATTTCAGTGGCTCATTTGCTGTCTTTCCTGACTAATATGAACAAGGCGATACTGCGGACAGGCCGCGTCCTAACTGGCGAGGCTCAAAGCCTGAGTCGGGGGACACCGAAGCGCAGGATAAAGGAAGAAGTGGCGCTGGACCTGGTACTACTTGCGCAAGGCAGCCCGGCGGCGGTACTTGGCTTTGAGCGCCGATGCGCGCAAACAGCATTGCCAAGCATGGACCTCGGCCTTGAGATTTGGGAGAAGGCCCTAATCGGCCTATCCTTTATTCAGAAACCGGACGACCCGCTCCCGGCGGGCTACGATACCGGCGTTCTGATGGCATGGCGTGACGCGGGAACGCTTTTCAATCAAGGGATAGCGAAAATCGACTTCACCTTGAATCATCGGGATACACCGCTAAAGACGACTTTCACACCGGAGGGTTTCACTCGGATACAAGAACGTATTCAGGGTCCGCTGACGAATATTCGAACTATTGAAGGCCGCTTGCTTATGGCAGACTTCAAGGAGCATGGCACGCGCTGTCGGGTGCACCCATCCGTCGGCGACGCGGTTCTCTGCCTCTTCGACGACGATCAGAAGGAAGAAGTACTTGAAGACATTCTCCATTACGTTCGTATCGTGGGCGAAGCGAAAGAAGACCCCTTGACCGGAAAAATCGCAGGTATCAGAATTCGCGACATCGAACGGATTGAGGATAAGGAGGACGAAGCCACCTACATGCTGCCACAGGGCACACCACTCTCTCGCGATTTCTGGGAATCCCCCACGCTGGACGAATTGGCGCAGTCGCAGAATGTAAGGCCAATGCCGGATGTAAGGACACTCTTCGGTACATGGCCGGGTAATCTGGACGATGATTTTGAGATGGCGATCGACGATTTACGCCATTCGCGGATGAGAGGAGACTCCTTGTCATGAGCGACGCCAATATCCTTCTCGACACGAACATTGTCTCGTATCTGATGAAGGGTGGCCCCTTGGCCGAAGCCTATGTACCTCACCTACAAGGCCGGCTACTCGCAATTTCGTTCATCACTGTGGGCGAAATGTACTTCGGAGCTGAGCACGCTAATTGGGGCGAAAAAAAACGGAAGGCACTTGAAACCAAATTGCGGAATTTCCTTGTGATTCCCTATGACCATGAAATCGCCCGACACTATGGCCGTTTGGTAGCCGAACGAATGCGAGGTGGAAAGCCGATCGATCCCAATGACGCATGGATAGCCGCCTGCGCCGCCCGCCATGCCGTTCCATTGGTAACGCATAACGCAAAGGATTTCGAAGGAATCACAGCGCTGGAGGTTATCACTGAAAAAATATGAGGAACCTCCATGCCCCCAATTTAGGACCACCCAAACCATTCCTCCGCTGAATGCTATTCCAATCCTCGCCGACA
>JBEKVO010000006.1:0-255572 GCA_049513895.1 Rectinemataceae bacterium
CCAGTCCCTGATGCTGCCTTTCCATTGATCGCGGGTCTGTCGTCGTTGCATCGTTTGCCTCCGCCCGCGAATATCACACATGGCGGGGTCCTGGGAAACATGGCTTTACTAAGCGCTTACGATCCAGGACACGATTGAGGCCTATCTTACGGTTTATAATCTCGAGGCCGGATATCCATACGCGCGCGGCCTCGTTGTTCTCCTCGGCTTCCTTCCTCTCATCGCTCGCGAGATCGGCGTCGGAGTCGGGCTTCTCGCGGTAGCAGTGGTGGGCCTCGTCGTTGATGACGAGTATGTTCTTGAGTCCCATGAGCTCGGGGATGACGCGCTGGAGCATCTGCCCCTCGGTCTCGAGGGTCTGAATCGGACTGCCTCGACCCTGGAGAAGAGAGCGCCCTCCTTTGGAGATATCCATCCGCTCTCGAAGCATGAATGCGTGGTAGTTGGTGATTACGATCTTCGCCTTAGCGATGTCGCCGAGGATGTCATTCGGCACCAGCTCTCGGCTCGCGTAGTAGCTGTCGGGGTCGTTGGGCTTCAGGACGCGGAGTCGATCGCGAATGGTTATTCCAGGGGACACGACGAGGAAGCCGCGGGTAAAGCGTTTGCTTTGAGGATGCCGAATCGCGTTGATTGTCTGCCACGCGATGACCATGGCCATGACGGTCGTCTTGCCCGAGCCCGTCGCGAGCTTTAAGGCTATGCGGGACAGCTCCGGATTGGCATCCCCATTGGCATTGGCAAGGTGCTCGAGGAAGTCGTTGCCCGCCTTGCCGGCCGTAGGAGCCACCTCGGTCAGCCATATGAGAGTCTCGATCGCTTCGATTTGACAGAAGAAGGGCCGTTTACCTGAAAATTGATGGTGGCGCCAATGTTCGAGGAGTCGAGCCGTCTCCGGGGTCACATGCCAGTCGCTCTGGTTGGGGAGCTCTCGCCACGCATCGACATGTCGGCGGACCTCGTTGATGACGGCTGTAGGATCATATTGCTGTTCGGCAGTCGAAAGTCCCTTGCCCTCGTCGAAGACCAGATGTCCCTGATCCGGAACGCTCTTCCGTTTCCTCGGTTTGGGGATGGGCGTGATGAACTCCGCTCTTCGGCGGGACTCGATTATTTTCTGCGTGGGCTGACCTTCCGCGTCGAGCTCCCAGTGGCGGCGAGGGTATTTATAGGGGGAGTTCAGAATCGGGTGCTCGTAGAAAGGATTGGACATTGTTACCTGCTTCCTACCACATATTCGTTCGTAGTATATCATCTGACACTATTACGTGCGAGGCAACCCATTACCCATTATACCGCCTCCATAAATTCTCCCCTCCGTGCTCCTCCTCCGTGTTCGCCGTGTTCTCCGTGTTAAACTTTCTCTTTCTTAGATTCCCTAATACGCTTTCAGCGCCTCGGCCGCGCGCTTCTTGATCAGATCGGAGGGGTCGTCCCTGGAAAGGCGCTCGAGATCGGGCTTGAGGTCCTGCGACTTGTTCTTGCGCGCCCATTCGATGCCGGCAACCCGTATCAGGTACTCTTTGTCCGATAGCAGTATCCGCGCGAGGGATCCGATCCCCGGCGCCTTGTCGGCGTTGGCGACCTCGCGCGCGAGGTCGGTATAGAAAGTTCTCTCCTTCTCCGCCGCCTCGGCCTTTAGCCTCGCCTCGAGAACGGGTCCCGAGCCTGCGGGGTCGTAGCGGGCCAGGAGTCCGAAGCAGAGGGTCCGAAGGGCTGTATCCTCTTTTGTATCCTCGAGCCTTTCGCGCAGGAAGACGAAGGAGTCCCCGCCGAGGGCCGCGAGGGAGCGGCAGGCCTCGCTCTTCACCGCTTTTTCGGGATCGTTCTGCGCCTTGTAGCGCAGGAAAGGCAGGGCAGAAGCGACTTTGCCCGCGGCTGCGGCCTTGCAGGCAGCGATCCTCGCCTTAGGGTAGGAATCGCGCAAGCCTTCCGCGATGGCGCCTCTAGCCGCCTCGGCCGAAGCCCCGCTTCCATCCCCGGCAAAGAAGCCGAGGGCTTCTATCGCCGAGGTCCTGACGTTGGGATCGGCGTCGTTGGCCGCCTTGACGAGGGGCCCAACCGAGGCGCCTTCCTTTATCTTGGCCAGGGCCTCGCATGCGTACATCCTCGCAGCCTTGCCGGCGGTGGCATCCTGCACGAGCTTTCCGAGGCGCTCGGCCGCCTTGGCCGACCCTATTTCACCCAGTGCCTTGATAGCCTCTTCCTTGAGGGCGGGCGTTGCCGAGTCGCCGTCGAACCAGCCGAGCAGGATATCCTCCTCGGCCGCGCCGCCGGCCCTTCCCATGAGCTTCACGAGGGCCGGAAGAAGTTTTTTATTATCCTCTTTTATTATGGCCTCGGAGAGGCGTAGGGCTTCCTTGGATCGTATGGACGCCGCGTACGACAGGGCTGAGCCGACGAGATCCACGTCCTGGTTATCCCTGTCGTCTACTAGGCCAAGCGCGACCCTCTCCGCCCCCTTCCATTCGAGGGACGAAAAAAAATCCAGGATTGCTGTCTTGAGCCTGGGGCTATGCGAGTTCTGGAACAAAGCCAGCAGATCCTCGTTATAGCGGCCATCCTTTTCCGTCGTCAGATCTTTTATGAGATCGCCTATCTCGGCATCTATACCGTAGCGGATAGTATCGCGCCTGTTCGCTTCGGTCCGGGCGGCCGATGGAGGGGCGGCCTGCGCCCAGGCGGCGATCGCTGATGACGCGGCGAGTACCGTCACCAGAACGGCCGTCGCGCAGGCCTTCGCCCGCAAGCGGGCGCGCAAGCTCGAGGAGCTATTCCCCGACCGAGGTATATGCCGAAAGAAAGTCGCGCTTAAAAGAGGCGAATTCCCCCCTGCGGATGCTTGTTCGGATCCGGCCGACGAGGTCGTGGAGGAAGTAGAGGTTATGATAGGTCGCGAGCATCGCATAGAGGATCTCCTCGCACTTGTACAGGTGCCTGAGATAGGAACGGCTGTGGCCGCGGCATACGCGGCAACCGCAGTCCGGGTCGGGGGGGCCGAAGTCCCTCTCGTGGATGGCCTTCTTTATCGCTATCGGTCCCCGCGCCGTGAATATTAGCCCGTTACGCGCGGTCCTCGTCGGGAATACGCAGTCGAATATGTCTATGCCGTTCTCGACCGCCTCGAGAATGTAGTCGGGAGTGCCGATCCCCATGAGGTAGTGAGGTTTATCCTCGGGCAGGAGGGAAGATGAATAGGCCAACAGTTCCGAAAAAACCTCGAAGGGCTCGCCGACGGAAAGGCCGCCAATCGCGATTCCAGGCAGATCGAGGGCGGCTATCTCGTCCGCGCTCCTCGCGCGCAGGTCCTTGAAGAAATTACCCTGGACGATGCCGAAGAGCTCCCCTTTATAACCAGCGTCGCGCTTGTCGAGCCAGCGCTCCTTCGCCCGCGTCGCCCAACGCGTCGTAAGGTCGGAAGCCTTCCTCGCCTCCACCATCTCGGTGCCCCAGGGCGTACAGACGTCCAATTGCATCTGAATATCGCTGTTGAAGGCGGTTTGAGCCTCCACGGCCTCTTCGGGGCTGATGAATTTAGCGGCACCGTCGATATGCGACCGGAAGGCGACGCCCTCCTCGCTGAGCTTTCGCAGGGCCGAAAGAGAAAATATCTGGAACCCTCCCGAGTCGGTGAGGAAGTTGCCCTTCCAGCCGGTGAAGCCGTGAAGCCCCCCGGCCTCGCGGATGAGCTCGTAGCCGGGCCGCAGGTAGAGGTGGTAGGTGTTCGCGAGGATTATCGGAAAACCGATCTCCGCGAGGGACTCCGGGCCCATCGCCTTGACCGTGGCGTTGGTCCCGACGGGCATGAAGGCCGGCGTCTCGACCTCGCCGTGCGGCAGGGCTATTCGCCCCGTCCTTGCACGAGTCGACGAGTCCGACAGCTCTTTCGTGAAAATGCCGCTATTGCCCATCCCTGCCCCTAATGGGTGTTGAAAAAGGCTAAGGAGCCTTTTTCAACACTACCTTGAAATTCGCAATTGCGCAGAAAACTTTCAGGTTTTCGAGCAATTGCATGGCCGGGTTGTTGAAAAGCTTCGAGTTTTTCAACAACCGGCTAGGTTCTCGCCGTCCTGAATAGCAGGACTCCGGCCGCAACGAATACGGCGAGGGGAGCCCAGGCTCCGATGCGAGGGTCGATGGTCCCCGCCTTCGCCAGAAGCATCGTTATCATCTGCGCGACGAAGTACATAGTGGCGGCTATCAGGCTGGTGAGCAGGCTCGCGAGGAGGACGTTTTTCCGGAATCGGCCGCCCGCCGCCCCCGCGAGGAGAACGACGACGAACGGTGTGAAGGCAAAGCTGTAACGCTTATGGCGCTCGGCCTGCGCGCCCGCATAGGGAAGACCCGCCCGCCTCAGGAATCCGACATAGACGCCCAGCTCAGCGGCGGACAACTCGTTCAGGTCCCTGTTTTGGCTGCGAAAGGCGTCGGGCCTCTCGTCGAGCCGCTCAGAGGTCCAACTACCATAGGACAGGTCGGTCCAGGATCCGTCCGCCGCCTTTTCGAAGCGTCGGACGCGGCCGAATACCCAGCGCGAGCCGTCCCAGCGTGCGGTTGTCGCCTCGGTCCGGGAGATCGGTTCTCCCTTTGCGTCGCGCTCGACCACGGTGACACCCGAAAGGCTCATGCTCGCGTCGTCGTAGAATTGCGCGCGATATACGATGGCTCCTTCCTTCGATATTACCGTGACGTCAGGATTGCTCAATGAGGCACTCTGCTTGAGCAGTTCGCGGGAGAGCTCGTTCTTGCTCTTTACAGTCCGAAGAACGATGCTATCGTCGAAGAAAAAAGATCCTACGCACAGGATCAGGGCTATAGCGAAAAGCGGAGCCGTGAATCTCGAAAGTGAGACGCCCGAGCAGAAGATGACCGTCAGCTCGTTGTTCTCGTAGAGCGTAGCCAGACTGTAGGCGGCCGCGAACAGGAGCGCGATGGGCAGTGCGTTGGAGGCGGCGGTGGGCAGGTAGAGCGCCATGACCTTCAGCACGGAAAGTATCGGCGCATCCTGGGCGAGATAACGCCAAAGATTCGAAAACAGGTCCACGAGCTCGAGTATCAGGGCGAAGAGGCCGAGGGCGGCAAAAAAGGTCGTAGTGAAGATTCGAAGGAGATAAAATCTCAAAATCGTCGCGCGCCTCATGCCGATATTCCCTACCTCGTCCGCACTCGCGCGACCCAGAGCGCGAGACCGGCGGTCAGGACTGCCGCGTTGGGCGCCCAGATGGACCAGAAGGGGGACCACGAGAGTCTGGTGCCCAGGGTCTGTCCGCCCAGCAGGAGGGCCCAATAGATGACGGATATGAGGATGCCCACGCCGAATCCCATCGTGCGGCCGGACTTCTTCGCGAGAAGGCCCAGGGGGAAGCCGAGAACGACGAAAAAGAGGGCCCCGAAGGGTATGGAGAATTTCTTGTAGTATTCAAGCCTATAGACCTGTAGAGTTCTGTCGGAGGGTTGGAGGGTCCCGTAGGAGCGCAGGGAGGCGAGAGCGGGCGCGAGCCGCTCGGCGGAATTGGCCCATGGAGCGACTCCCCCCAGCTCCGCGTCGTAGGCCGCCGAAAGGGAGGCTCGCGCGAAGGAGAGGTCCTCATCGCGCTTTTCCCTCCTCAGTTCGAGGGTCGAGGCCTTTTCGGAGATGATCTTGGCGAGATCGATCGAGGGCATATCCCGAGGACCCAGGATTGAGGCGTCGGAACCCTGCTCGCGCATCGAGATTCGGTATTTCATAGTGGAGGCGCGCGCCCACTCGAAACGGTCCGACTCGCCTTTCTTCACCGTTTGTTGCCAGACGTCGGAGAGGTCCAGGACGATGTCGCCGCGCTTTTCGTCGACGACGAGGCCGGCTTCGCCCGCGGATATGACTCGCTCGCTGTCCTCGTCGCTCCGGTCGAAAATGAGGAGGTCCTTGATCCTCGAGCCGACCATGTCTCCCGTGACCACGGTGACGTCTTTGTAGCGCTTGGAGGACCAAGGCCTCAGCTCCAGTGCCGGCGTCGATGCGACGAGCCTGCGGTAGAGCTTGCTGAACTCGATGCTTCCCCTTGGAAGGAAGTAGTCGTTCATCGCGAAAGACACGAGCGAGAAGGCCAGTCCCAAGACCAGGAATGGCGTAAATGCTCGCCTCGGAGGGATGCCCGCGGCCATCACGGCGAGCATTTCGTTGTCCGACGAAAGCCTGCCGGCGGCCATGAGGGCGCCGACGAGGGACGCAAAGGGGAAAGACATGGCTATGACCGAGGGTAACGCGTAAAAAAGAAGGAGTATCACGTCCCTTAGCTGGGCCTTGCGCGAGAGGATATCTTCCGCCATGAGGAGTATCTGGTTCACGAAGAAGACCGCGAAGAAGAAAAGGAAACAGACGAAAAATCCGAAAAAAAATTCACGCGATACATATCCGGCTATGACCGAAAAGCGAGACCGCCCCCTGAACACCCTCGGGCGCCAACCCCGTCGCGGACGATCTCGCGAAACTCCGTCGAGGAAGGGGGGCGCGGTTTCGCGGACCATCATTTTCCCGTCGAGCCGAAGCCGCCCGAGCCCCGCTCGGTAGGCTTGAGAGACGGTGCGCTCACGAAGCGCGCCCGGGAGACGGGCGCGACCACGAGTTGCGCGATCCGGTCCCCGTTGCCGATTGTCACGGATTCCGAACCGAGGTTGATCAGGACGACCTTGAGTTCGCCGCGGTAGTCGGAGTCGACCGTGCCCGGCGAGTTGAGGCAGGTCACGCCCTTCGCGAGGGCCAGCCCGGAGCGCGGCCGGACCTGAGCCTCGTATCCCTGCGGAAGCTCGATTCGGATGCCCGTGGGCACCGCCGCTCTCTCCCCGGGGGCGAGGGTGATGGCTTCAGGGACATGGGCGCGAAGGTCGGCGCCCGCGCTGCCCCCCGTCTTGTATTCCGGCGCCGATGCGCCCTCCTCGGCGGTGAAGCTCACCTGTACCTCATCCACGGCGAGCCGCCGCCGAGATGCCGAAGAGCTTCGCTTCGGTGAGACCGCTCGCCTTGGCCGTCCTCCTCGAGAGGCTGCCGTAGGCGAAGCGTGCGCGCTCGCGTCCTTTCAGGAGCCGCACGCAGATCGCGTTGACGTCCTCCCCGCTCAGCCGAGCCATGCACTCTCGCGCCTCTTCGACGTCCTGGGCCTCGCCCGAGAAGAACGTTTGTCGCGCGATTCGCCGCATCCTGAAATCCGTATCGTCCAGCGCCAGGTCGAAAGAGCCGGCGAGCCTCGAGACCGCATCGGCGCATTCCTCATCCCCGATCCCGTTCTCGGCAGCCACGTCGAGCTGCCTATCCATCTCCGTGGAAAGCGCCGCGAGCTGCGCCTCGGACACGTTGGCCGACGCCATCCAGAGACACTCGGTCCTGGACATCGCGAAGGCGCTATAGACCGAATAACAGAGTCCCTTTTCCTCCCTGAGCGAGAGGAAGAGCCTCGAGCTCGAGGCCTCGCCCAGCGCGCTATTGAGCGCGGCCAAGGCGTAGTAGTCGTTTTCGCAGAAAGGAGGATCGAGCTGAACCGCCTCGTAATAATGCACCTGTTCCATGTCGGCGCGCTTGTAGCCGGACGCCCGCCTGAATAAAGGCGTCGCTTCGGGCCTGCGCGAGGATACGCGTCGCGGGGATACGCTTTGCTCCGCGTATCCTCGCGGCGGTCCTTCGAGGAGGCTCGAGAGCGCCTCCGCCACGTCGGCGGGGGGCAGGGGCCCCGAGGCCGTTACGAGAAGGCTTCGCGGGGAGAACTCCGCCTCGTAGAAGGAGTAGAGGGCGTCGCGCGTTATGCGACGTATATCCTCGCTCTCCCCTGCGATCTTGCGCGAAAGAGGATCTGAGGGCCATATCGAAGTCAGGAACTCGTCGTGCGAGCGCTCCTCGGGATCGTCTCGGGCGGAGAGTATCTCGCTCACTATGACTTCGCGCTCGCGCTCGAAGTCCTCGATGCGGAAAACCGAATTGAAGGCCATATCGGCGAGTACGTCGAGGGCCAACCGCCATCGGGCGGCCGGTACCTGGCAATGAATGCAGATCGAGTCCCGATCGGTGAAAGCGTTGAGGTATCCGCCGACTCGGTCTATTTCGCGCGAAATGCCCGCGGCGCTCCGTTTCGTAGTGCCTTTGAAGGTCATATGCTCGACGAAATGCACGAAGCCCCGCTCCTGCGGGGCTTCGTGTCGAGAACCTATGGGAAACCAGAATCCCACGGCGAAAGACCGCGCCGCCTCCGCGGTCTCCGCCACCAAGGCGGCGCCGCGGGGGAGGCGTAAGGTCGGTATCATCCTATCTCCTCCGGGAGTCATCCCTCCGCGGGCCCCCGCGATCGCTTGGACCGTGGGGGCGATCGTTGCGATCGCCGCGGTCGCTCTGTCCGTGGGGGCGATCACCGCGATCGCCGCCATAGGGCCTGCGCTCGCCCTCATCGTGGCGCTCGGGCATCGGCACGTTGCCGTTCTCATCCAGGGCGTCGAGGGCGGCCAGGTTGAGTCGTCCGAGCCTATCCACCTCGAGGAGCTTGACCTTTATCTTGTCGCCCTCGTGCACGACGTCGGTCACCTTCTCGATGCGCGTCTTGGCGAGGCGCGAAATATGGCAGAGGCCTTCCTTGCCGGGGAGTATCTCGATGAAGGCGCCAAAGTCCATGACGCGCTTGACCGTGCCTTCGTAAACCGTCCCGACTATCGGGTCTTCGACGATGCCCATGATGGCCTCTTTGGCGTCGTAGGCCGCCTTGTGGTTGGCGCCGTAGATGGTGACGGAGCCGTCGTCATCCACGTTGATCTTGACGTTGAACATCTCGCAGAGGGCCTTTATGTTCTTGCCGCCCGGCCCGATGATCGCGCCGATCTTCTCGACGTCGACCTTGGCCGAGACGACCTTGGGCGCGTACTCGGAGATTTCCGCCGAGGGGACCGCGATAGTCTGCTCCATGATGGCCAGGATGTGCATTCTGCCGCGTTTGGCCTGGGCGAGAGCCTTCTCGAGGATCTCCATGGAGACGCCCGCGATCTTGATATCCATCTGGAAGCCCGTAATGCCCCTGGTCGAGCCCGCGACCTTGAAGTCCATGTCGCCAAGGTGATCCTCGTCGCCGAGGATGTCGGAGAGAACGGCGAAGCGCTTGCCTTCGGTGATGAGCCCCATCGCGATGCCCGCGACGGGCATCTTGAGCGGAACCCCCGCCTGGAGAAGCGAGAGGCTGCCGGCGCATACCGTCGCCATCGAAGAAGAGCCGTTCGACTCGAGCACCTCGGAGACGACGCGGATGGTATAGGGAAATTGTTCCTTGGTCGGCAGCACTTCCTCGATGGCGCGTCGAGCGAGGTGGCCATGGCCTATCTCGCGCCGGCCGGTTCCGAGCCTTCCTACCTCGCCGACGGAGAAGGGCGGGAAGTTGTAGTGGAGCATGAAGCGGTCGCGCCTGTCGCCCTCGATGTCGTCGAGGATCTGCTCGTCGAAGACCGTGCCCAGGGTGGTGACGCCGAGCGCCTGGGTCTCGCCGCGCGTGAACAGGGCAGAACCGTGGGTGCGCTTCAATACGCCGATCTCGCAGGTAATCGGACGGATGTCCTCGAGGCCGCGGCCGTCGACGCGGATGCCCTTGTCGAGGATGCCGCTACGAAGTATCTCGTACTGCAGGTCCTCCATGAGGGCGCCGAAGAGGTTTTTCTGGATATCGTCCGCCAGGACGTCGGCGAACTTGGCCCGGGTATCCGCGATCGCGGCGTTCACGGCCGCGTATCGCTCCTGCTTGACCTTGGTGAAGAGCGCCTTGGAAAGGAGCTCATGAGCGAACGCGCGGATCTCGGCGGCCTTCTGAAGCGCGGCCTTGAGGGGCGAAAGCGGCAATTTTTCCTTGCCGGCCAGCTCGCGGAGCCGGACTATAAGGGCGCAGATTTCGGCGATGGGCTCCTTGGCGGCCTCTATCGCGCCGAGCATCTCCTCTTCGGAGGCTTCCTGGGCGTGGCCCTCGACCATCGTGATGCCTTCGGCGGTGCCGGCCACGACGATCTCGAGCTTGGATTTTTTTATTTGATCGTGAGTCGGGTTGATCACGTAACTACCGTCGAGGAAACAGACGCGTACGCCGGCGATGGGCCCCGCGAAGGGGATGTCGGAAATGTGCACCGCCGCGCTCGCCGCGATGAGTCCTATTATGTCCGAAGGCACCACTCCGTCGAAGGAGATGCAGGTCGGCACGACCTGCAGTTCGCGTCCGAAGGACTTGTCGAATAGCGGCCGCATGGGCCTGTCGATGATGCGCGACACGAGTATCTCACGGTCCTTGGGCCGCGTTTCCCGCTTTATGAAACCGCCCGGTATCTTTCCGGCGGCGTAGAATTTTTCGTTGTACTCCACGGTGAGGGGGACGAAATCGAGCCCCTCCTTGGCCTCGGCGGAGCAGCAGGCCGTCGCGATGACGGCGGTCCCGCCGCAGGTCGCGAACACGGCGCCGTTGGCTTGTTTTGCCATGCGCCCCGTCTCGAGGACGAGTTCTTCGTCCCCGATCTTACATGATAGCTTGTGAACCATATTTTCCTTCTTTGAGTGAACCGACGCAAATAGGCCCGAACCTTACCGAAGGGGTTTCGCCCCTTCGGTGCGGCCGGGCCATAGGCTCGGGGATTCGGGCCACCTGCCCGTATCCTCGAGCCTTCGCGCGACCGTCCCCTTGCAGGGGCCGCAGAGGAGTATCGCGGATGCTATTTGCGGATATTGAGCTTCTCGATGAGCTCACGATAGCCGCCCAAGTTCGTCCGCTGCATGTACTTGAGCATGCGGCGACGCTGGCCTACGAGCTTGAGAAGGCCTCGCCTCGAGTTGGTGTCCTTCTTATGGACCTTGAAATGCTCGGTGAGCATAGTAATACGCTCGGTAAGGAGGGCGATCTGAGTCTCGGCGGCGCCGGTGTTCTTCTCGCTCTTTCCGTGCTCAAGCACGACACGGGCCTTGTCCTCTTTGGTCAACGCCATCTTCTCTATCTCCTTCTACTCTCTTGATACCATACGAACCAGACGCAAACCGACGGGGCTGGACTCTGAAAGGCCCGCCGCGCCAGTATTCGAAATCAGCCAGGACCCATCAGAACCGAGCTCGGCGACGACTTGAGCCGCGCCCGCCGATAATTCGGCTGCATACGAAACGGCAGCCTCGTATAAGCCCGCGGGCGGTATCGCCTGGCCTCCTGTCGGAAGCACTCGCCCTGACGGTAAATTTCGGGAAGCCCTCAAGTCGATCTCGTAGTAGCGGCCGAGCATGCTCGCGGCGTCCTCCAGACGGCCTTCGAGGATCGCTTTCCTGATCCTGCTCGAGCTTACGGGATGCCCCGCCCAATGCACGGAACCCAGAAGCTCGACGCCGATCGAGTGCTCGGCGCAGAACTGTTTGATACCCTCCGCGTCCGTGTCGAGCCGGTATCCGCAACGGAAATCGGAGCCCACCGCGAGGAAGCGGAGGTCGCAACTGCCGCGAAGCATCGACAGGAACTGCCTCCCAGGCAGTTTACTGAAATCGCCGGAAAAGTCAATCAGCACGCAGAGATGGACGCCCGACGAAGCGATGAGCGAAAGCCTCTGATCGAGGGTCGAGAGCACTCCATGGAAGGTCGAAGGCGCAAAAAAACGCTTTGGGTTTTCCGCGAAGGTCACGATCATGGAGGAAAGCCCCTCCCGGCGAAGAACACGCCCTACGAGTTCCCGGTGGCCGATGTGGAGACCGTCGAAGACCCCTATGGCGGCGGCGACCGGCGTGCCAAGACTCTGCCCCGAACCGAATTCTTCCCAAGAAAGGATCTTCATGGGGTACCGCCTGCCGTGACGGGCCCAGGCATGACAACCCGGTAAACCGGCCCTTCCGACTCGAGGAGGATCACTCCGAGAAGCTCCCCGCTCGGTCCGAAGACCGCCGATTCGCATCCGACGGGGCTCGTGCCGCCATCCATCGGATCGAAGGCCGCGGCTGCAATATTCCCGCCGTTTCCGAAGCGCGCCGCAAGGGCGGGGTCGCTCAAGA
This sequence comes from Rectinemataceae bacterium, assembly GCA_049513895.1. Classification (GTDB taxonomy): domain Bacteria; phylum Spirochaetota; class Spirochaetia; order Treponematales; family Rectinemataceae; genus UBA1306. Next base: position 12,002 of record JBEKVO010000006.1, read on the forward strand.
CGACGGATCGCAGACCAAGGCTTGAGGCCTCCTCGGGCCGTAGGATCCGAAGGTCGGCCTCGGGATCGAAGGCCTCGGGGCCCACGGCGTCCTCGACCTTGAAGGGACCGATAGCCAGGCGCTCCAGGGAGCGGAGATGGGCCCGCGATCCGCAGGCGAAGGCGATGTCGCGGGCGAGGGAACGGATGTAGGTCCCGCTCGAGCAGCGCAGCTCCACGAGGGCATCGCCGCTTTCATATGACAAGAGCTCAAGGGAGAAGATCTCGACGCGCCTTTCTTTCAGCTCGGGTTCCCGGCCTGCGCGGGCGAGCTGGTAGGCGCGCCTGCCTCCGACGTGGACGGCCGAATACGCTGGCGGTCTTTGAAGAATTGCGCCTCTGAAAGCGGGCAAGACGTCTTCGAGTTCCTTGAGCGACGGGGGAGAGGCCACGGCCACCACCTCGCCCTCGGGGTCGAGGGTGTCCGTCTCCGAGCCGAAGCCGATGAGGCCGCGATATATCTTTTCTCCGGATACGAAATAGTGCGCGAGACGGGAATACGAGCCGACCAGGACCACCAAGAGGCCGCGCGCAAACCGATCCAAGGTTCCGGCATGCCCGACCTTGCCTGAGTCTAGGGCTCGTTTTACGGGAAACAAGGCCTGAAAGGAGGTAATGCCCGCGGGCTTGCGCAGGAGGGCCAGTCCCGAGCGGGGCCGGTTTCCTGCGTTCGACTTCACGAAAACAGTCCCTTCATCCTCTCGTTGAGCTCGAATCCCTCTTTGATGCCCTTATCGGCCATGAAGGTCAGATGGGGGGTAAGCCTCGTCTTCATCCTTTTGGCGAGCTGCGATTGGATGAAGCCCGCGGCGTTCGCGAGGCCCGCCACGGCAAGGTCGAGGGCGTCGTCCCCTCCCCCGCTGCCCGGAAAGGCGGACACGAACACCTTGGCTACGGAGAGGTCACGGGCGGCCTCGACTCTCGTAATCGAGATGAAGGGACTAACCCGGGGATCCTTGACCTGGCCGCCGAGAATCAGCGAGGCGATAACGTCGCGAAGCTGCTCCTCGACGCGCCTACGCCTTATCTCGTCCACTCTCGCTCCCCGCGCCGGAGGCGCCCGCGACTTCGGCCGCCTTCGCGGTCGATCCGAGCGTGCGGGCGATCTCGATGGTCTCGAAAACCTCGAAGACGTCGCCGACCTTGAAGTCGTTGAAGTCCTCTATTCCGATGCCGCACTCGAAACCGGCGAGGACTTCCTTCGCGTCGTCCTTGAAGCGCCGGAGGGAGTTCAGCTTGCCGTGGAACACCTCTACCGAATCGCGGATGACGCGGACCTGGCAATTGCGCCGGACGGCGCCCTCGAGGACGAAGGAACCCGCGATGCTGCCGATCTTCGGTACCTTGAATATCTCGCGAACCTCGACTTTGCCGATCTCCTGTTCCTTGAGCTCGGGGGCCAGCATGCCCTCCATCGCCCTGCGTATCTCTTCTTCGGCCCTGTAGATGATGTTGTACTTTCGGATGTCCACTTTTTCCCGGTCGGCCAGCAGTTTGGCCGCGGGGCTGGGCCTGACGTTGAAGGCTATGACGATGGCGTCGGAGGTCGAGGCGAGCATGACGTCGTCCTCGGTGATGGCGCCGGCAGCGGCGCGGAGCACGTTGAGCCGCACCTCTCCCGTGGAGAGCTTCTCCAGCAATCCCCTCAAGGCTTCGGCCGATCCCTGGACGTCGGACTTGATGACGACCTTGAGCTCCTGGACGTCGCCGGCCTTGATGGTGCTGTAGAGATTGTCGAGGGTCACCTTCTTTACGTTCTTGGATTCCTCGTACTTCTTGAGTTCCTGCCGCTTGTCCGAGATCGCCCGCGCGAATTTCTCGTCCACGACGGCTTCGAAGGGGTCGCCCGCGTTGGGCATGCCCTCGAAGCCGATGACCTCGACGGGCATGGAGGGAGGAGCCTCGTCTATCCGCTCGCCCTTGTCGTTGAACAGGGCGCGTACCTTGCCGGGGAATATGCCCGCGACGAAGGAATCGCCTATGCGCAGCGTGCCTCTTTGGGCGATGACGGTCGCGACTATTCCTCGGCCCTGATCGATCCGCGATTCTATGACCTTTCCCTCCGCCCTGCGCAGATGATTGGCGGTGAGCTCGAGCACCTCGGCCTGGAGGAGTATCGCGTCGAGGAGTTCGCTGATCCCCTGTTTCTTGAGCGCCGATATCGCGCAGAAGATCGTAGTACCGCCCCATTCCTCCGGTTGAAGGCCGAGCTCGGAGAGCTGGGTCTTTACCCTGTCGACGTTGGCTTCGGGGAGGTCGACCTTGTTGATGGCGACGATTATCGGGACCTTGGCCGCCTTCGCGTGGTCGATGGCCTCGCGGGTCTGGGGCATGACGCCGTCGTTCGCCGCTACGACGAGGACTACGATGTCGGTGATGTCCGCGCCGCGGGCGCGCATCTTCGTGAAGGCGGCGTGGCCGGGCGTGTCGAGGAAGGTGATCCTGCCCTTGGGCGTCTCGACCTGGTATGCGCCGATGTGCTGGGTGATGCCGCCGAACTCGCCCGAAACGACGTCGGTCTTACGGATCGCGTCGAGCAGCTTGGTCTTCCCGTGATCGACGTGGCCCATCACCGTCACGATGGGACCGCGGTGGATCAGATCCTCGGGCTTGTCGTCGGCCTTCTCTATCACGGTCTCGTCGTAAAGAGAAACTATATGGACGGCGCAGCCGTACTCTTCGGCGAGGATGCTGGCGGTGTCCGCGTCGATCTTCTGGTTGATCGTCGCCATGACGCCGAGAGCCATGAGCTTCGCGATGAGTTCGGCCGGCTTGATGTTCATTTTTTTCGCGAGCTCGGATACCGAGATCGACTCCATGATGTCGATCTCCTTGGGGATCGCCATCGCCCTGGCTTCGGCCTTCTTCTTCAGCTGCAGGGCCTTCTCGGCCTCGTCCTCGCGCTTATTGAACGAAGGCTTTCGCCTGGATAGGGGTTTCCTCGCGGCCGTCTTGCCGGAGCCGATGACGGGCGGTCCGCTGCCCGGCCTTCCGCCGTAACCGCCGCCGGGCCCGCCTCGACCTGGACCGCCGTAACCGCCGCCCGGTCGCCCTCCGTATCCGCCTCCATAACCGCCGCCCGGTCGCCCGGAACCACCGCCGTAGCCGCCGGGACGATTCCCGCCCGGGGCGCCATAACCGCCGCCCTGGCCTTGGTAACCGCCGGGACGCTGACCGCCGGGTCCTCCACCGTAGCCGCCTGGACGCCCCCCGCTGGGGGCGCCGTAGCCGCCGCCGCTCGGGCCCTGGCCCTGATAGCCGCCTGGACGCTGGGCGCCGTAACCGCCGCCGCTCGGGCCCTGGCCCTGATAGCCGCCGGAACGCTGACCGCCGTAGCCGCCGCTCGGGCCCTGGCCCTGATAGCCACCGGGACGCCCCCCGCTGGGGGCGCCGTAGCCGCCGCCGCTCGGGCCCTGGCCCTGATAGCCGCCGGGACGCCCCCCGCTGGGGGCACCGTAACCGCCGCCGCTCGGACCTTGATAACCGCCGGGACGCTGGCCCTGATAACCGCTGCCGCCTTGGTATCCGCCGGAACGACCCACTCCGGGCGCACCGCCGGCGTTGCCCCCCTGACCGTAAGAACGATCGCTATAACCGCCCTGTCGGGGACCGGAGGGAGAAGCTCCCTGACCATATGTCCTATCCGAGCCGTTGCTTGGCTGGGGACGAGAAGGAGGCCTATCGCCGTAGGAAGGACGTTGCGCGACCGGCCTCTCCATCGAGCCGGGCGCCGCTGCCGCGGGTCGCGCGGCCTGTGGCCTAGCGGCTTCGACGTGGGGCGTCTCGGGGCGGACGGATTCACCCCCCGCAGCTTCCGCGCGAGGAGCCTCCGAGCGAGCCGTCTCGCCGTGAGCCGGTTCGGCGCGATGCGTCTCTCCACGCGGGGCCTCGTGCTCCGCGGATTGCGCCTGCTCGGCGCTCGGCTGGGCGGCCTTCTCCTCGACGGGAGCTACGCCATCCTCGTGGTGAGCGACGACTCGCGCCTGGGGCTTTTTGATGACGATTTTTTTCTTGACGACGACGACCTTGCGCTTCTCGCCGAGGGCATCATGGTCGACCGTCCCGGGCGCGCCTATTCCAACAGACACTGCGGACGCCGGCTCGGCCGACTCCTGCGGGGCCGCCTGAGGGCGAACCTTAGGCTGCTTTATTAGATTCGCCTTCTTCTGCGGATTCTCGGTATTGTCCGTCATACGCTCCCTTTACGCTTCCTAATCGTCCTCGTACTCGAAACTCAGCTCTACGCCGCAGTTCGGACAGCGCGTCATCTCCGGGCTCACGTGCGACCCGCAATCGGGGCACTCGTAGATATCGGTGGACTCAGGGAGAGACTCCGCAGGCTCCTCCCTCTCGTCCTCGACGACGTCGACATTCTCGTCGACGATCGTCTGTATCCTTTGGGCTACTTCCGAAGAAATGCCCTCGACGGAGGCCAGAGCCTCCTTTGAAAGTGCCAAGAAATCCTCTATCGAGACGACGCCAGCGGCCTCCAGAGCCGACACCCACTCGGGCTCGACCCCCGGGAGCTCCGCGAGGCGCGCGGCCTCTTCGGGCTCGCCCTCTCCGAAAAGCTCGTTGACCGCGCGCTTCAGGTCGGCTCCGCGATCCATTTGGAGGAACTGCTCCTCGGTCTTTACGTCGATGCTCCAGTCGCAGAGGCGATTGGCGAGGCGGACGTTGAGGCCCTGTTTGCCGATCGCGACCGAAAGCTGGCTGTCGGCCACGACGGCCAGGGCGAGGTGCTTGGCGTCGTCGAGTATGTAGACGTCCTTGACCTCCGCCGGAGAGAGAGCGTTTCGGATGAACCGCTTGGAATCGATCTCGTACTTGAGGATGTCTACCTTCTCGCCTTCGAGCTCGCGGATAATGGCCTGGATGCGTATCCCCTTGAGGCCGACGCATGCGCCCACGGGGTCGATATCCTCGCGGTTGGAATAGACGGCTATCTTCGTGCGGTAGCCCGGCTCGCGGACGATCTTAAAGACGTCCACCGCATTATCGTAAACTTCGGGCACCTCGAGTTCGAGGATCTTGCGGACGAACTCCGCGTGGGTGCGGGAGAGGACGATGAGGGACCCCATCCGTCCCTTCTCGACCTCGACGATCATCGCCTTTATGCGGTCGTTCGGGTGGTAGGTCTCGCGGGGCGACTGGTACTTTTTCGGGAAGATGCCCTCGATCTTGCCTAGATCGACGAAGATGTTGCCGTTCTTCTCGCGCTGGTAGTACCCGATGATGATCTCGCCGACCTTGGATTTGTACTCGGCGTACTGAGTATCGCGCGAAATCTCGCGCAACGACTGACGGGTGGTCTGTTTGGCGAGCATGACCGACTGGAGGTCGAATTCATGCGGATCGACGGGCAGCTCCAGAATATCTCCGACTTCGGCGCCATCGGCCATCTCCTGGGCCTCTTCAAGGGAGATTTCGAGAACCGGGTCATCGACGTCCTCGACGATGGTCTTCTTGGCGTAGACGTCTACGCCTTCGTAATTATCCTTGAACCGGATGACGGCATTCTCATTGGTGCCGTATTTCTTCTTATATGCGGCCATAAGAGCATCCTCGACCGTCTTTACGATGAGGTCTTCGGATATGCCCTTCTCGTTGATGAGTTGCCGTATCGCTTCTGCCATTTCGGAAGCCATATGACTTAGTTTCCCCCCTGTGAAGAATCGAGCCTGGCCTTGGAAACGGCTTTCAGCTCTATGACTCTGGAATCTCCAGGACAGGCAAGCGTCACGGTTTCGCCGTCGACGCTCTCAATGCGCCCGAGTAACCATTCCTGCTCATCGCGGAGAAGAACACGGGCGCCCTTCCCCTTGAAAATCGACCATTCCCTGGACGAACGCAGGACCCTATCGATACCCGGACTGGCAACCTCGATACTCGGATCGGGATGCGCAAGAACCTCCACAGCCTTCGGATAGGCGATTCTATGGGCCTTCGCGCACTCATCCGTGCCCGTTCCCCTCGCGGAATAAACCGTGATCCCCACCTGAACCGAGCCGCCGCGTCGGCGCACGCTCAGGTCAACGAGGGTCAGGCCCGCCTCCGAGAGAAGAGGCTCCAGCTCCGCGAACAGCCTGTCGCTTTCCTGCATACCTATAAAAAAAAGAGTCGTTCGAACGACTCTTCTTATTCCTAAGGAGAATCTTTGTTGTTATTACATCCATTCAAATTGTACAGCTTTAGCCCTGGAGCGTCAATATACACGCAATCAGTCCGCCGCGAATGCCAGAGCAGTCACCGAGAGGGCCCCGCCGCTCTTTAAAGACCGCGCGCAGGCGTCCAGAGTGGCGCAGGTGGTGATGACGTCGTCGATGAGAAGAGCCCGCTCGGGGGCGACTGCGCCTCTTTTAAGAACATAGGCTTTCTTCGCGTTGACGCCGCGTTCCCCGCGCCCGAGACTCTTTTGCTCCTCCGAAGGTCTACGCTCGAGGGGCCGCGCGACGGGAAAGCCCCGCCTTCCAAGAACCTTGGCGATTTCCTCCACCTGATCCCAGCCCGACGAACTCGCCTTCCCTGGGCGAGGGGGCACGGGTACGATTGTCCTATCCGGCCATTTTTCCTCGATGGTTTCAGCGAAAACCTCGGCGAAGAATGGCGCGAGACTTCGGCGGCGGTTTTTCTTGTACGCCGAAATCAGTTCACGCGCGGCGCCCGCATACGCAAAAAGAGGATAGGCCGAGTCGAAGGCCCTCTCTATCCCCCGGCAGCGCATGCAACGTCCTTTTTCGGAGATTAAGGGAAGGCCGCAAACTTCGCAGCGCTCGCCCGCCCAGGGCCGAAGCGCGCCGGAGCATTCGGTACAAATAGGCCAGGGGCAGGCATTCCGCTCAGGCGGCAATGGATATCCGCAGAGGACACATGAGCGCGGGAGAGCGGTCTCGAGGCAGAGAGTGAATATTCTTGTAACGATCATGGGAGAATGACGCACGCGAGAAGCGCTTGTGCTTGAAGGCCCTACGATTGAAGCCGCTTTTTGAGCGTGGCGATCCTGTTGAGCGCTTCGAGGGGCGTCAGCTTGTCCGTATCGATGGATGCCAACTCGGCGAGCACGAGATCGCCGGGGCTGAAAAGGCCGCCTTGCGCAGGGGACATAACCTTGGGAAGGTTTGTTTTCGCATTCGGGTCGCCGACCGGAGGAAGGGACAGCTCCTTCGCCTCGAGCCCGCCCTGGATTTGGCGCGCCCTCTCGAGGACGGCCGATGGAAGTCCCGCGAGCTTGGCCACGTGTATCCCGTACGAGCCCTCGGCCGGCCTCTCCTCGAGTTTTTTCAAGAAGACGATCTCGTCCTCCTCCTCGAGGACGGCGAGGGAGAAGTTACGCAGGCGCGGGTGCGCAAGGGCCGTGAGCTCGTGGTAGTGCGTGGCGAAGAGGGCCCTGCAGCGTATGGTGTCCAGTATGCTCTCGCTCACCGCCCAGGCTATCGCCAGACCGTCTATCGTGCTCGTCCCGCGCCCGACCTCGTCCATCACGACGAGACTGTGGTCCGTCGCCGTATTGAGAATGAAGGCCGTCTCGTGCATCTCCACGAGGAATGTGCTTTCGCCTCGAGCCAGGTTGTCCTGCGCTCCGACGCGGCAGTATATCTTGTCCATCATCCCGATCTCCGCGTCGAGGGCGGGCACGAAGGAACCGGCCTGGGCCATGAGCGCGATGAGGGCGGTCTGCCTGAGGAAGGTCGATTTCCCAGCCATGTTGGGTCCCGTGATAAGGGCGAAGGCCGGAGCGTTCTGCCTATCGATAGAGGAGTCGAGGGTGATGCTATTTGGCACGAAATAGCCCTCTGGCAGATGCGCCTCCACGACGGGATGACGTCCCTCGGTTATCCGCAAGACCGGCTCGTCGACGAGGCGGGGCCGGGTGTAGCCGCGCAGCGTCGCCGCCCAGGCGAAGGACGCGAGGCAGTCCCGCGCCGCCCATGCCCGTCCCAGGACGAGCATCGAGGCCACCTCGGCCTTGGCCTTTTCCCGGATGCCGAGGAAGAGCCTGCGTTCCAGATCCACGATCCTCTCGGTCGCTCCGTTTATCTCGCTTTCCAATTCGGTGAGCCGCGCCGTCGTATAGCGCTCCCCGGCCACGAGGGATTGGCGTCGGATAAAATGTGCCGGCACCGAGTCCAGCTTGCCCTTGGAAACTTCGAGGTAGTACCCGATTATCCTGTTGAAGCGGACCCGGAGCGTCGGAATTCGCGTGGCCGCCTTCTCCTCTTCGATATAGGTGTCGAGAATCTCGCGCGAGCCTGCCTTGAGGGAACGCAGCCTGTCGAGCTCGGCGTCGAAGCCATCGCGAATAAGGTCGCCCTCGGTGAGAAGAATGGAGGGCTCGTCCATGATCGCCGCCTCGGTGAGCTCGGCGATCGCGCTCGCGCGAGATAGAGCCTCCCGCTCGTCTTCCCCCGCGACGAGGCAGGGCGGCGCAGGTCCTCGAAGAAGGGCGCCACTCGCCGCGCATGCGCGTATCGACTCCGCGAGGGCCAGGAGATCTTTGGCGTGGGCCTTATCCATCGCGACCCGTGACGCGAGGCGCTCGATGTCCCGCACCGAACCCAGGGACTCGCGCAAGGAGGAGAGCAGGCGCTGATCGCGATAGAGGAAATCCACCGCCTCCAAGCGGGCCTCGGCGGCGTTTCTCGAACGGAGGGGTTGGAGAAGCCAGTTCCTGAGGAGCCGCGCTCCGGGAGAGGTCTTCGTGTGGTCCAGCACCGCGATAAGACTGAACGCGCGACCCGAGTCGCTCATATTCCGGACTATCTCGAGGTTCTTGCGGCTCCCTTCGTCGATGGACAGGTAATCGTCGTCGCGATACGGAAGCGGCGGCGACAGATGGGGCGATTTCGAGCGGGCAGTCTCGTCCACGTAGCGCAAAAGGGCCCCGGCGGCCGCGAGCTCGGGAGCGCCCTCGTCGAAACCGAAGCCTTTCAACGAGACGACGCCGAAGCGCCTCGCGATATCCGACGCCGCGGCTGCGGGATCGAAGCTCCAATCGGGATACTTGCCGACGACGAGACCCTCGATCTCGCCTATCGCCTCGGCCGTCTCCTTGTCCTCGAGGAGGGACTGCTGTACGAGCATCTCCCGGGGCGAGAGCCGGTACAGCTCCGAGCGGAGGGCCTGAGCTTGTCCTGCGGCGTCGGACTCGGGACGGGAAAAGGCGCGGAACTCGCCCGTAGAAACGTCGAGGTAGGCGATGCACAGCCTGCCGCCCAACCTGCAGGCGGCGACGAGGTAGTTGTTGGAGACTTGGTCGAGGAAATCCTCCTCGACCGTGGTGCCGGGCGTCACCACCTCGATAACGTCGCGCTCCACGATGCCTTTGCCGAGGCCGGGTTCCGAGAGCTGTTCGCAGATTGCGACCTTCTTGCCGTGCTTGAGCAGGCGAGCGATATACGAACGCGCCGCGTGGTAAGGCACGCCGCACATCGGTTCGCCTTGTCTGTGCGTGAGAGTCAAGTCAAGGAGGGAACTGGCCTCGATCGCATCATCGAAGAACATTTCGTAGAAGTCGCCGAGCCTGAAGAACAGGACCGCGTCGCGGTGCCGCGATTTTATCGCGCGGTATTGATCCATCATCGGTGTCCGCTCGGCCATGGCGTTGCATTATAGCGGTGGAAAAGCTAGTCTTCAAGGTGAGGTATTTGCGAAGGAGGGGCCGTGGAAGAGGCGGTTTACTATAAATCAGAAGATAGGGCAATCTATATAAGGGCTACAGGGCACGTGACGGCCCTGGTATGCCCCCCGCTCAAGACCGCGGTCTTCGATCGCCTCGACGCGGATCCCCCCATTACAAAAGTCTATGTCGACCTTTCGGACTGCGAATACATGGATTCGACTTTTCTGGGGCTGTTAGTGGGGACGCAGAAGCGCTTCGCCCGACTTTCAGGCAACCCGCGGATCGACTCCGGGTCAATCGTCCTCATCGGCGTAAACGAGGCATGCAAAGGGCTATTGCGCACTATCGGCGTACTGGGGATGGTGGAGCTCTCCGATGCCGAGATCCCCTTCCCTCCCGGACTCGAACGCCTCTCCGGCGAGGCCAGGGCGAGCGCCCGCTTCCTCTTGGATGCCCATGAGGATCTGTCCGACCTATCGGCCGACAACCGCAAACGCTTTGCGACACTCACGACCGTGCTCAGGAGCGTCGTCGATGCCGAAGAGCGCAAAAAACAATAGAGACCGGGAGGGCTTACCGATTCGGCTTATCGAGTCCTGCCGGACCGGCCTATTGAGCCCTGCCGGTGAGGGCCTGAATGACGTCCGATGTTATATCGATCATCGGGCTATACCAAAGGACCGCATTCATCACCGTATCCCCGCTTTTAAGGTTGATTACGAGGGAATATCCTTCGGTCTCAGCCACGTTCTGTATCTGCTTATATAAATCCTGGGAAAAGGCATCGGTCGCGGCCAGTTTCTTGGCCTGCTCATCGAGTTCGGCCTGTTTGACGCTCACGAAATCCGTCAGCGACTTGGTCTTTCTGTCTATCTCTTCCCTTAGGCGAAGCCCCCCTGCCTTGTCGCCGACCTTGTCGGCGTCGGCCTTCTGCGTCATGAGCCTCATGATGTCGGCGCTCATTCTATCGATGTCGGTCTGTGTCTGGGACTTCTTCTGCTCGAAGTCCTTGACCGCTTGGGCGTCCTTAGAATAGGCGGCGATCACCTTGGGGAGGTCGACGACGGCTATCCTCGTTATCTGCTGAGCGAAGGCCGCCGCCGCAAAGGCGAGGAGCCCGATCAGTATGGCTATCCTTTTCCCGCGCATCGCCTCCTCCCTTAGTTCAAGGACTGCGTGATGCTGATCACGAGCCCGAGGCCGCTTGGATTCCAGGTAATGACCGAGCCGTCGAAGGTGAACTTCTGCGCGAAGTAGAATCTGAAGGGGAATTGCTGGATCGCGAATCGAAAACCGAAGCCGATGCTGAGCGCCATGTTATTCCATCCGAGTTCGGCGAAGGTCGGCTGCGATGGGATGGAGTAGGGCGTGGACAGTGTCATGTCGACGAGGCCGCCCTGAGTCTGCAGCGCGGCGGCGTCGAAGAAGCCGTCGAGCCACAAGAACTGCTCAAAAATGGGCATGCGGAGTTCGACCCAGTTCTCCCACATCGCCACTCCCTCAAGGCCATAGAGGGTGCTCCAGCCGCGCGCGTTGAATGTGCCGTCCAGCATCAGCCAGTCGTTGGTGACCTCGAGAGGAGCCCATGGCTTTTTCTCCAGAGTGGAAAAACTGGAATGCAGGCCGAGGACCATTTTCCAGCTCCACTTCTCGAATATCGGGAAGTTGAATAGGGTGGCATAGGCCTCGATCTTGCTCTCCGTCTTGAAATACTGCTGGGACTCCAACGGGTCGGGAAGGAGACCGGCTAAAGTCAGGCGTTCGCTTACGTAGTAACCCTTGCTCGGGTTATACGAGAGGTCGAGCTGGTTGAGGTAAACTCTCGTTATTATCTTGTTTCCGAGCCTCCACTCGTCGTTGTATTCACGCAAATAGGCGGTGGCCGGACGATAGCGGGTACTGTTGTAATCTTGCATCCCGACGCCGAACGAGAGGGCGCCTCCTATGCCTAAGTCGCCGACGGGCGTCCTGAACGAGTACCCCGACGAAAAGCCTAAAGCGATTTCCCAGTCATCATATAGCATCAAATAGGCCGTCGGAATGGAGCTGAGGGAGTACCCGCCGCTTATGGGAACCGTATATGGGTCGGGTACTCCGTCGTCGAAAAATGGCCACTCGCCATCCTGGCCCGTAGTGAGTTGCTTGTGCGACAGGGTCAGGTTTACCCCGCCGGAGATGCGCTTGCCGAAGAAGTACCTGTCGTTGTAGCCGAACGTGAGTGTCTGCATGGTCGGGGAAACATTGGCCTCTATGGATAAATCCGTGCCGTTCCCGAAAAGGTTGCGATCATCCCACTTTATAAGACCGGAGAGGGGAAAGGCGGTGGGGTCTCCCAGGCCGCTCAGCGTGATCCCGAACTGGATATCGGCCGTGCTCTGCTCTTCCACGGAGATGACGAGGTTCATCAGGTTCTCCGCCGAGCCGGGGAACATTTGAGGATCGACCGCCGAAAAATATTGGAGGTTGTAGAGATTGCGCAGCCCCTCCATTATTTTCGCCTTGGAGAAGATGTCGCCTACCTCAAGGGGAAGTTCGCGATACAGGACGAAATCCTTCGTCTTTTTATTGCCCTTGAAGGTTATGCTTTCGATGTGAGCCCTATCCTGCTCGACTATCTTTATCTTATAGGTGATGCTCTGCTTTTCCTCGTCCCTCGTCTCCTGCAGAGTTATCTCGTTGAATATATAGCCGGACTCGTAGTAAAGGTCGTCGACCTTGGCCTTTTCCTGGCTGAGCTTCTTGTAGTTGAGGATAGTTCCCGGTTTCTCGTTTACGAAGGAGGCGAGCTTTTCAGTCGGGAATATGGTATTGCCCTCGAAGCCGATCCCGCCGAAAAACCACTCCTTCCCCTCATTGAGGGCTATCGTGAGAATAAGCCAGGTCTTCGCCGTCTTCGCGTCTTTCACGTAGCTGCGCACGACGTCGTCTATGGAAGCGTCGACGAAGCCCCTGCTCTTGTAGTAGTCGAGAATTGATTTCTTATCGTCTTCTAGTTTTGATTCCTGGAAAGCCCCGCTCTGGAGGAAGCCGTTCTCCTTGAGGCTCATTTTGCTTTTCAGCGTCTGGGATGACACGGCAATGTTGCCGCTGAAACGAATTTCGCGGACGGCGACATGGGAACCTTCGCTCACGGTGAAGCTGAGGACGACTTCACCCTTTGCCTTCCCGGGAGAGCTGCTGGAGGATACCGTCGCGTCGGGATATCCGTGCTCCAGATAGACCCTCCTGACGGCCAGCTCGTCGACGCGAGACTTGGACTGGTTGTAAATGTCACCCGCTTTTTCCGTGACCGCGTCGAGGATGTCGCTGCTCTTGATACCGGAGTTGCCGATCACTCGAACCGAAGCGATAGCCGGCTTCTCCACGACCTTGAATTTAATCGTCACGCCCGATTTTGACGCGTCGGAGGGAAGGGCGGTTGGATCGATTTTCTCGAACCAATCGAGCTCGAAGAGCTTCGATTGGATTTCCAGCCAGAGTTCCTCCGTAAAGTTCTTGCCGATATAGGCCTTGGTCGCCGAATCGAGCTCGCGCTTGTCGGCATGAACGATGCCCTCCCACTGGACCGAGGCGATGGGCTTGCCCCAGAACCAATCGGTAGCGGGCTTGGGCGCGGCGGCCGCGGCGGGGCCCTGATCCTGCCCGGCCGCCGCGGGAGCGGAGGGCCCTTGATCCTGCGCGGTCGTCAAGGGCGCGACGGATTCCTGCGTTGGCGCGGTCACCTGGCCCGCGAGCGAAGCTGAGGCGAGGAATAGGGTGATCAACAAGATCGCAAGTCGCTTCATGGTACTCCTCATCATTAGTAGGCGAGCTTCCAGCTAAGGCTGAGGCTCTCGTCGCTTATCACCAGGTTGTCCCAGCTCTTCTTATCCATGCTCCATTGGATAAGGCCGAAAGGGGAATCCAACTCCAGGCCGAGTTCCGAGTCTAGTCCCAATGTATTGGCACCGGCAAGAGGGTTATTTTGGACCGTCATGGATGCGTGGGCGAATATGGAATCCGTCAGGTATTTCCCCGCATAGAGCTCGGATTGGTCGAAGTAACGGTTGAGCGTAGAGCTCGGAGTCGAGGGGGATTGCCCGGAGACGTCGATCAGCCAGTTCTGCAGAACCTGTGTATTTAAATAGAACATATCCAGACCGAATACGTCGCGCAGCTTGTCCTGAAAAACCCTCGCCACGTTGAGCTGAGGGATGAATTCGCTGCCGGTGATGACCGCCTTTCGGATATCCAACTGACTGTCGGAAGAGGTGCCGAATAGGTTCTGTCCCATTAAGAGTGCGATCTGCGATTCCGTCATTACGGGATCGGAGCTGAGCCGCGGCTTGAAGGTCGAGAGTGGAGCGTTGTCCGCTCGAAGCGTTATGGTCACCGGACCCGCGTCATTACTATCACGAAGCTCGGCGAGGAGGGTTACCCTGGGCTCGAAGCGGTCGGTACCCTCATTAAAAACGATCTTTCCGTTCTTCAGAAAAAAGTTGCGCTGTATATAGAAGACCTCGCCTCCCCGCAGGGCGACGGCTCCCTTGAGCGAGAAATCCTCGGATGCCTGATCGTAACGAATGGCGAGTCGGCTCGAGGGGTCGGAGAAGCCCGATATGACGGGGAAGTCGCTCGAAGGGAAAAAGATATGGACTCGCCGCCCGAAGCGCACGTTAGCCGCAACCGAGATGAAGATCTGGGACTTCGGGGGATTCCCGTTGTTTTGAGCCCAGGTGGCCGGGCTCACCACGACCGTGCCTTTGTCGAGCGTGACGTCGCAATCGAGGACCAGCACGTCTCCCTGCAGGGCGAATCTCAAGTCCGCGGCGGCTTCGCCTTTGGCATGAATGCCCACGATGACCGAATCCAGGCTCACGCGCGATCGCGCGAGGGTTTTCACCGAAGCGGTGAGCCCCGAGGGCATCCAATGATCGAATGTCGCCTGGCAACTCAAGGCGATCGTGGCCTTGCCCGCCTTTACCGAGGGCACCGTAACCGACACGGTCCGCCCTTTCGCGACAATCGGGGCCTTGAAGGGACCAAGATCGTCGGAGATCCAGCCTAGAATCCTGAGGGAGCCGTCCTCAAGGTCGATTTCACCGGTAATTTCCGGGTCATTTGCGAGACCGACCGCTCGGAACCCTCCCCGCGCCCTGCCCGAATTTATTTTGATGAGATCGGGCGGCATCAGGGGCGAGAGCAGACCCAGGTCAAACAGCAGTCCCTGGACCGACATATCTATGTTCTTCCCGTCGAATATGCCCGAGACCTCCGCCCTCACGGGGAAAGGGTCGCGGAGGCTCGCGGAGAAAGAATGGTCGGTCGCGTACTTGAAACGAAGTTCTCCCGAGGCTCCGCCGACCAACTTGACCGATGCAGGATCCATCGAGGCTTCGAAGGGCCAGGTTTTCATGCTGATGGACCCGAACGAGAAATCGCTCAGAGATCCCTTGGCGCTATAGCTCGCGAGCATCTCGGATAGGGCCCCGCCGACTCCTCTGGTTGCCGTGACGCGTGTCGATGCGCATTGTGCCGAAAGCAAGAACTTGACGCGCTCGCCGATGATCGTTCCCGAGTACGCGAGGGCGACTTCAGCGGAGGCATCTGTAAAAGAAAACCGAGCCGTTCCGCCGGAAATCGCCTGTGCCTGATAGGCTGCCGTGACGTCGCGAAGTTCGAGAACGCCGCCTCCGTAGCTGCCCGAGGCGCCAAGAACGAGGGTCTGGTCGAGGTAGCGACCGTCGCGGAGCTTGAGGCGAAAATCGACGCTTGGATCGGCGAGGTCGCCTTTTATCGCGATCCTGCCGTCCGCGGAGCCGACGACGGGAAGCTTGCCGATCCGCGCAAGGGGCGAGGCGATCATATCTACGACACCGTCGATTTTTCCGGCCGAATAGCGTGCATCGATGGCATAAGACTCGAGGGGCAGGGAGGGCTTGCCCTCTCCGCCGGCGGAAAGGCGTGACGAAATGTGGACGGCCAGGGGATTCAATAGCGAATAATCGAGAATGGCCTTTCCCGATAGCGAGGAGAGCCTGTCCTCGATGCGCAATCTGGACAGATCGGCGGAGGAAGGGCCAAATGACCCGGCGAGTTCGACCTTGGGAATGCCGGCCATTTTTTCGCCCGTCGGGACGAGGTCGAACTCGGCGATGGACATATCCCAATCCTGCAGCGAAGCGAATCGTCCCTCCGCATCTATCGTCGCGAGGAATAACCCTCCGTTTATCGGCAGGGGAAGACCGATCGCCTTGGCGGATACGAAACTGTCTGCGTCCACCGTCGTGACCGAAACCTTGAGGCCATAATCGCCGGTGATAGAAAGCCCATGGCCGGTGATGACCCCTTTTATTGCGTAGGGAATATCCTTGAGCGCAAGGCTCGCCTCGAAGCCAAGCCGACCAGCCTCGGAAAAATCGACCTTGCCCAAACCTTCCACCGAATAGCCGGCCGCCGATACCAAGGCATGCTTTACCACGACACTATTAGACGTGCCCGAAAGCGAGAGGAGGGCGTAGGCGCTCGGTACGGACCGGGAGACCATGGTTAGGTCCGGGGCCGACCAGGAAAGACGCTTGAAATCGCTGGTCGCAAATAGCACGCCACCCAGCCTGAGACTCGAGATCAGGGATGCGGCCTCGGGGGAATCGGTCAATGCCGCAATTAGGGGCTCGAATGGCCCGAGATCTATAGTCTCTAGGTCGACCGAGAGCTCGAGACTCGGATTCGCATCCAGGGATACCGAGCCCTCGCAACGCACTAAGGACATGCCGCTAGCGTCGCCCGCCTCCCCGGAGAACCGCGAGACGGGTAGATCGGATTCCGCATCCACGGAGCTGGGAGGCCGGAATGAGAGATTGAAATCCGCCAGCAGCCCTTTCCTCGCGGCGGCGAAGGCGATGTCCCTGAAAACGACGCCCCCGATCGTCGCCTGGTCGGCCATCGCCGCGTATTCCCCGCCATGGCCGACGAGCCTCACCGATGATGCGACGCCTAATTTCCCTTCCATTAAGGACAGCCTGAGGTCGAGGACGCCGTCCGGCGACAAATCTTGGAAGCGGAATGAGCCAGCGTACTCGAGGCTATCCGAACCGTGCTCGAGGCGTGCCTTCTCAACGGATATAGAGCTCGCATCGCCTCGCGCCGCGAGCTCGGCGTGTATGGCCGGACTCTCGCCCGGGGAAAGGCGCGCGGGCAGAGATCCCGAAAGCCGGAGGTCATAGCCGATCCGAGCGAGATCGAAGCCCGGCACCCGCACGGCGAGGCTGCCGCTATAAGGAATCTCGAGCCATGGCTCGAAAGAGGCATATCGCCCGGATAGCTTTAGGCTCCGCGAAGGAGCATACCCGTCCAGCCGCAGCGATATGGAGGACTCGCCACCACCGAAATCCACGCGGATATCGGCGTCGAGGGGCGCCCGGTCCTTGACCTTGGTGAAGGCGAGTTGCCGGTCGTCGAAAACGAGCTCGAAGTGCTGCATGGACAGGGCGAAATCGCGGGAATCGGCCGCGATCGATAGCCCCAACCTCGCCTTTCTGAAGTTTCTGGAGAGCGAGCCCGATAGCGAAAGGGGCCCGGATATGGTACCGAGACCTCGACCGGCGAGTTCCAGGGAGAATCGTCCTTCGAGGGATATCGCGGGTTCGTCTTTGGTAGTCGAGAAGCCGACTTCCCTCGCGTCGAAAGAGGCTGCTCCGAATCCCGCGATAGCCAGGCCGGCGGAGACGTTCTTGCCAATTATGACGATCTTAGGCAGGTGGCCGGCGCCCTCAATTCCCCCGAAAAAAGAGCCGAAGCGGTATAAAATGGCCTTATCCTCGGGGAGACGAATGTCCAGCGTCACATCCTCGAGCTCGAGGCCGGTCAATGCTTCCGAGCTCTTTCCGCGCAGAACGGCGATGACATCGTAGAGAGCGCGCACCTTGCGTGCATAAAGGAGTGTCCTCCCTCCGGGCGCTGAAATCGAAAGCCGCGAAAAAGAGGCGGATCGGAGTATAGAGGGCGACAGATAATCGAAGGATATCGAGAGGCCGAGCGCGCCCTCGAAGCGGGAGCGAATATCGCGGATACCCTCGGATATGGCCCGGTTCGTAACGTCGTTCAAACGTGGTATAAAGAGGAAAATCGACAGCACCGTGAGCACCAGTGCGGCGACCCCGGCGGAGACGCGTCTCATGACGATCATGTTCGTGCTTACCACGATATCACGCTCTTCCTCTCCTCGCCATCAGCGACGTCGCGTCGCGCTCTCGGCATCCCATCGATAGATACAAACCCGCTTGCGCTGTCGGTCATCAAAGGCTAGGCTTTGTGCCCATGACCGCAGCATCGAGAAGGCTTCTCCGCCGCTTCATCGTCCTCGAAGGAGGCGACGGCGCCGGCACTACCACCCAGCTCAGCCTCATCGGCAAGGCTCTCGCTCGTGCGGGCCTCCCGCATTGGACGACAAGCGAGCCTACCGACCGCCCCGAGGGACTCCTAATACGGCGCATCCTCGCGGGCGAGCTTCCCCGAGACCCCGGGACACTCGCTCGGCTCTTCGCAGCCGACCGCAACGAGCACCTGAAGGGCAAGGGCGGCATCCTCGAACGCCTCGAGCGGGGAGAAACCGTCGTTTGCGACAGGTACGTCCTCTCGAGCCTCGCTTACCAAGGTGTCGCCTGCGGCCCCGAACTGCCCGCCGAGCTGAACGCCGGCTTCCCCCTCCCCGAGCTGCTTGTGTACTTCGATCTTGCCCCGGAGCTATCCCTACGAAGACTGGGCGAGCGCGGGCGCCTCGATATTTTCGAAGAGCTGCCTTTCCAGGAAAAAGTCCGGGCCGCGTACCGCGAAGCCCTGGCCGGCTTCGCGTCCACGGAAATGAAGATCGTCCACGTGGACGCATCCCGTTCCGTCGAAGAAGTGAGCCGCGACGTCATCGGAGCGATAGGCAGTTCCCTCGGCTTGGCCCTTTCGGACAACGTGGAGTAAACAACGGGGCAGCAAGGAAGTTTCGTTATTCGTCTCCATGTATTCCGCCCTCCGGACTGCCGATACTCAATGCGTATGAGAAGTCGCCTCTCGATGGTACTGGTATTCCTCCTCTGCTCGGTTCTGGGGGCGGTGGCCTATCCCGTCTATTACAAGGAGCAGTATTACCGCCTCTACCATACCCATTATATCGAATACCCCGACGACGCGATTGAGAACATATACTGGCTCGAAAGGGCGAAGAAGGCGGATTTCTGCAATCCCCTCTACGCTTTGGCGAAAATCGAGGACAAACGGCATTGGGAACGCTACCGTTACCTCTTCGACATGCACCTTGACTTGAAGCTCATCGAGCAGCACCTCGCGCTGGGCTCGAAATTCGACAAGCGTATCGCGTATTTCTTCAACGCCCCATGGAAGGATCAAAACCTCGCAAGTCTGATGACTGCCGAGACCGCGTACGAAACGGCCCTCGGGTACTGGGATGATGCGAAGAATCTGGCGAAGAAGGCCATGAACATGCGCTGGGTGATGCTGGGCGACGCCGAGGATTGGATGGGCGAGGCGTATCGCATCGACCAGGGCGAGCTGGATTTCGCCCAGATAATCGGAAAACAGCTGATGCGCCTGCGAAAAGTCCGTGCCGATTTCGAGAAAATGGATGCTTCCACTTATTAGCATTGAGTATATCTTAGGACCATGATCGATGCGTTTTTAAGAGGAGAAGATTGGGAAGAGCCCCCCGAGGAGATGGCCTTCGAGGCCTCCTACGGGAGTATCCTGGACGAAGCCACCGCCCTCGTCGCCGAGCTTGCCCGTGGGTTTTCCGCGAGCTCGACTACCGTCGTAAACGCGACGACTGTCACTAAGGCCCTG
Source organism: Rectinemataceae bacterium (assembly GCA_049513895.1). Taxonomy (GTDB): domain Bacteria; phylum Spirochaetota; class Spirochaetia; order Treponematales; family Rectinemataceae; genus UBA1306. The sequence goes on from JBEKVO010000006.1 coordinate 31,487, forward strand.
CGCCTCTATGTCCTCGTCCCCGCCCTGGTGAACGTCATTCTCAATTATAAAATCTGCGTCGAGCACGACCTGCCTCTCCACCCTACGATCTATTACGAGCTGGCCGAGGCGCGGCGTTATAAGATGGATCATCCTATCGCCGACCTGGACAGGGCAAACCGCCTCTACATTTCCTCGATCGAGGTCGCCAGATCGGCCTACCGCATCGAGAACGATTTTGGCGATAGGTCCGCCGCTTTCAAGGCGAGGCTGCCCGGTGAGATCGCAGGCTTTGTCTACACGGGCGGCCGTGACAAATATAGCTGGCGCGGGGCCGAGCCCGCCAAACTCGAGGCGCTCGCGAAGAAAATCCGCGCATCGTATAGCCCTTCTCTCATCGTGGCCGCGGCTCACGGCGCGATCATGCCGGGTCTCCTTCTCGCCGAATATCTCGACCTTCCCCTTTACTTCGTCCGTTTTTCCATGTTCAAGCGCAAGGATGAGGCGCCCATCCTCTCCGTATCCGACGAAGTATGGCTTTCGTCCTGGAAAGGGGCGAGAGTGCTTCTCTATGACGAGGACGTAGCCAAGGGCACCACCCTCGAGTTTTTTACCCGTCGTCTCGCTCCCCTTTTTGCGGAATCGAAGAGCGCCTGTTCGATTCGTCATGCCGGCTCGTCTTTCGCTCCGGACTTTGTCGCGCGAAATTGGTGGGACTGAGGCCCATTCTTTCCAGTAAATGTCCGTACAAACCTTTATGGAATTGGGGAATTGCCGCGGCGACTTAATCTTGACTTTATTATCGATTACGATATAGTAGATTCTGAATGGAGTGCTTATGACCAAAGTGAAGATATCGTATGCCCCTTCGGTGAGGCGTTTGCCTTCATACCTCCATATCATCAGACAGGCCGAGCGAAATCGCGATTTCTATATTTCCGGCACCGTCATCGCCCAAGAGCTCAATCTCGAACCTATTCAGGTCAGGAAAGATCTCGCGATTACGGGAATCGTGGGCAAGCCCAAAAAAGGCTACCCCGTCGAGGAGCTCATAAAGGCGATCGAACACTATCTCGGCTGGGACCAGAACCACGTCGCCATCCTCGTCGGAGCGGGGAACCTGGGCTCTGCCCTGATGGGCTACCAGGAGTTCCAGCGTCACGGCCTGCGGATAGTCGCGGCCTTCGATACGGACCCGCAAAAGGTGGGCTCACAGGTGCACGGCGTACCCGTCCGCGCGATGGAAAACTTGGAACAGGGCATAAAGGCGATCACGGCCGAGATCGCGATTCTTACGGTGCCCTCGCCCTTCGCCCAGGCCACCGCGGAGACCCTCGTCCGCGCGGGCATCACATCCATCTGGAATTTTACGAACACCAAGCTCAAGGTTCCCGACCAGATCATCGTCCAGCGCGAGGATCTCTCCTCGGGCTATGCCCTGCTTTCGGTCCAGATGATCGCAAGAAAGAGCCTCGACGTTTGACGCGTCATGCCTTCTGAGAAGGACCTCCGACAAGCCGAGTTTTTCCGGAATAGAATCATAAAAAACGAAAAGGCGCTCAGGCGCTGGGCGCGTGCCCAGGGCATCGAGGCTCTGCGCCTCTACGACCGCGACATCCCCGAAGTGCCCCTCGTCCTCGATCGTTATGGGGACGCCCTCCTTCTCGCCCTCTACCAGAGGCCCTACGAGAAGGACGAGGCCCTCGAGGCCGAATGGCTCGAGGTCATGGGCCTCGCCGCAGCCGAGGCCCTGGATATGGCCCCCGGTTCCGTCTTCATGAAGACGCGCAAGCGGCAGCGTGGAAGCGGCCAGTACGAGAAGATCGGCACGGACGGGGCCGAGCGCATCGTCCATGAGGGCGGCTTGTCCTTTGTCGTCAACCTCTCGGATTACCTGGATACGGGGCTCTTCCTCGATCATAGGCCCACGAGGGCGATGATCCGCGCCGAGTCAGCCGGAAAGAACGTCCTCAACCTTTTCGCCTATACGGGTAGTTTCTCGGTATATGCCTCCGCGGGGGGAGCGGCTTCGGTGACAAGCGTCGACCTCTCGAATACGTACCTCGCCTGGGCTTCTCGCAACTTGTCCCTAAACGGTTTCTCGGGTCCGGCCTACCCTCTCGTTCATGCCGATGTTGGCGCCTTTCTCAAGGAGGCAGCCGCGGCGGGGAAAAAATGGGACCTCATTATCGTCGACCCGCCTACCTTCTCCAATTCGAAAGGGGCAGAGCGGGATTTCGACGTCAATCAGGACTGGTCAGGGCTCGTCGGCGCCTGCGCGGCCCTGCTATTTCCGGGCGGAAGGCTTTATTTCTCGACGAATTCGCGGAAGCTGAAATGGTCCGAGGAACCCGCACCGGGCCTCTGGGAGGATATAAGCGCGGATACCATTCCTCCGGACTTCCGAAACGGGAAAGCCCATCGCTGTTGGAGGTTGACCGCAGAACAGTTTAATTTGCCCTTGCGGCAAGGAGAATAACGGAGTATTTTACTAAAGTTAATAATAAGGAGAAAAATGCGTATTACAACAAAAGGCCGTTACGCCCTTCGTGCCGTTCTTGCCCTCGCGCAATTCAGCACCCAAGGGAAGCCGGTATCGATCAAGAGCATCTCGGAGCAAGAAGACATTTCCGCCGAGTTTCTCGAGCAGATTTTCTTCAGGCTGAGGAAGGCCGAGGTCATTCACTCCGTCCGCGGCCCGGGAGGCGGTTTTTTCTTCACGCGCCCCCTCGATCAAATCACGCTTCTGGATATCATCGAAGCCTCGGGCGAGGGCATGGGGATTTCGCCCTGCGCCTGCGGAAAGAAGAGCCCATGCGACCGAAAGAGCGATTGCGCGGCTTCCCATATTTGGCAGGCGATGGACCTGCACATACGCGAGTTCGCCTCCGGCCGCACGGTCGCCGATATGCTGCGCTGATTCATTCCTCGTCTACGTAAGCTTCGAGTTCGCGCCGACGCGCGGCGTCTACGAGGTTCAGCCTCTCGCAGGTTCCGAAGAGATCGCGCACGTGGACGAAGGCCTTGAGCCTGATGCCCGCCGCATCCATGTCTCGGCGACCCTGGCGTCCACGCTCTATCAGGACCACGAGGTCCTCGACGACCAGGCCCTCGCCCCTGAGTATCTCCGCCGCCTCGAGTTTGCTGGCCCCCGTCGTAATGAGGTCGTCGAGGAGTAGGAGGCGCTCGCCGGGCTTATAATCGCCCTCGATGCGGTTGCCGGTGCCATGCTCCTTGGCGGGCATCCGCGGCCACACCATGGGACGGCCCGTCCGAAGACTTGTGGCCGTGGCGAGGGGCAGGCCCGCGGCGGGGATGCCCGCTATCCGGTCGTAGGCCAGGCCCTCCGCCGTTCGCGCATAGGCCTCCGCCGCTAGGGCCATCGCGTCCGGGTCGGAGATGAGGCGCCGTAGGTCGATATAGAAGGGGCTCTTCTTACCGCTTTTGAGGGTAAAATCCCCTAACCTGAAGCAGCCGGTAGCGATGAGGGAGTCGAGGAAACGTTCCTTGAGCGAATCATTGTGCCAGGGAACTTCGCTCACGCGAATCCCGTTCGCGCGAATCCCGTTCGCGCGAGCTCCGCTCGCGAAGGATCGGGCGGACTCTATAGTATCCCGAAGCTCGCGCGCGGCGGCTCCCGGGTCGGATGCGCCGGCTACCGAGCGTGCGGCTACGATGAGGATACCCATGCCGTCGGATCGCGAGCCGGCGGCGAAGGCCTCATCGGCCTTTCCGCCCTGGGCGCCGATCCCCGGAGCGAGGAACCAGGCGCGAGGGGCGGCCGCGCGAACGGCGCGCAGACCCGCGATGTCGTTGCCCGCGACCACGAGGCCGATAGAGTCGGACCAGGTTGCGCATTCACGGGCAACTTTGACGAACAGGGCTTCGCCCGAACCGTAAACCGAAAGGTCCTGGAATTGACCCGCGCTTTTATTGCTGGTCCGAGCGAGCACAAAAATGCCCTTGTCCGGATATTTAAGGAAAGGATCGATCGCGTCCCGGCCCAGATAGGGGCTCAAGGTGACGGCATCCCCATGGAGGCGGTCGAAAAGGGCCGTCGCGTAGGCCTCGGCGGTAGCGTCGATATCGCCGCGTTTGGCATCGAGGATGACCGGAATATCGTCGGGAATGAAGGAAATCGTCTCTTCCAAGGCTTCGAGTCCCGAAGGGCCAAGGGCTTCGTAGAAGGCGAGATTCGGCTTATAGGCCGCCACATAGGGCGCCGTCGCCTCGACAATGCGACGGTTCTCGGCGATAACGATGGAGGCTGCCCCTGGCAGCGTAGCATCGACGCGGGGGTCGAGGCCGATACAAAGACAGGTCTTTTTAGAGGATACGATGCCCTCGAGACGATTAAAAAAATTCATGGACTGGAGGGTAGCATGCGAAACGAACTCAGTCCAGTTGCAGCAATGCGCGTGCTTTTTATTGGGTGAAGCTATATAATAGACCCATACAATCGATTCTCCGGCCCTAAGGAGGCATTGGACATGAGATTCGCGATCGCAGCGCTGATGGCTCTACTCCTCATCGGTACTATCTCTGCGCAGGAAGCGCAGGCCGCCCAGGATACTCAGGATACGCAGACCGTCCAAGATGCCCAAGCTGCGCCGGACACACAGGCCGACCAGGGTACGCAAGCCGATCAAGGCACGCAGACCGACCAAGGTGCGCAGGCCGCCGATCAAGGTACGCAGGCCGACCAAGGTACGCAAACCGACCAAGGTACGCAAACCGACCAAGGTGCGCAGGCTGCGCCGACTGTCGCTCCAGCCCCAAGCCCGGCACAAAACCCGGCGCCAGCCCCGGCCCAAGCTCCGGAACCGGCCCCTGCAAAGCCAAAAAACGTCTTTGCTTTTTCGGGCGGGGTCGATTTAGGCTCGGACGTCCTGCTTACTGGGGCACCGATCCTCCCCACTCCCGGCCCTTCGCCGGAAACCTGGACGCGCTTCGGATTCCTGCCCGAATTCAGTTACGGAAAATTCGGGATCGGGCTCGATCTTTCCGTCCACTTCATGCTGTATCCCCAGGGTTCGAGCAGTGCCGTAACAATCTATAATGGCGATTGGGTTCCTACGGGCAACAAGACTATCCTGGACGTATATCTTCCCAAGATCCTCTATATACGCTACGGGCTCAAGGGCGAGGATCCGTTCTTCGTAAAACTCGGATCGTTCAACGACTTCAGCCTCGGCGACGGTTTCATCATGTCCAATTACTCGAATATGCTGTTCCTGCCTCAACAGCGCCTATTCGGCCTTGACGTCGGATTGGACGGCAGCCTCTTCAAATTCCCCTATGTCGGATTCGAGGCTGTTTCGGGCAATCTGGCCCAATTGGACGTAGTCGGAGGACGTGTCTACGCCCGGCCACTCGTCGGTACCTCGATACCCATACTCAAGAACATGCAGGTCGGCGCGACTATCGTCGCCGACACTAACCCCTACCTCTACACCCAAGGCCTGTACACGAATAAGACCATTGCCGCCTACGGTGCGGATATTGCCGTCCCGATAGTGGGAGGCAAGACCAATCCTTTGGTCGCCTTCACGGACGCGGCGATCGATCCCAACCAGACCGCGGGCTGGATGCTGGGTGTCGGCGGAAAGCTCATTGGGGTCATCACCTACGGGGCACAGCTGCGGATTCAACAAAACGGCTTTATCCCCTCCTACTTCGACGCTAACTACGATATCTTCCGCCAGCAGAAATTCGATTTGATGCAGCAGACTCCTCCATCCGGAATTTATGAAGGGTGGCTGGCCTCGCTCGGCACTTCGCTCTTCAGGGACAAATTTATGGCCAATGTCGAGCTCGATGGTCCATTCAACGCCGCAGGTGTTGATTCCAACTTCTCTGTCGATATCATGAACGCGGCTTTGCCTCAGACCGATTACCCCCACCTGCGCGGCGTGCTGCAACTCAACGAAATCAAGAATTTCCCCTTCTATTTCGACGCATCCTACGATAAATACTACATCGGCGCGCAAACGGGCTTCTTCCAGGACCTGGTCGACCCGACCGACGCCGTCATCGGACTCAACATCCATTACAAGACGGGGGCGGCGGTTCTCACCCTCGCCTATAGCGCCCAGTGGGACCCGGCCACGCAACAGTTCGATGTCACGTCCAGCCTGCAGGCAGCGGTTAAATTTTAAGACTATCCAGGAGGTCATGCAATGAAACGTATATTTTTCGGGCTTCTCATACTCCTCCTGCTGCCGGCCCTTTCGGCGGCGCAGGGGAAGACGGCCGTAACGGCAGGACAGAAGCTCGTCCTCGAGTTCGTCGACGGCCCGGATCTTTCGGTAACCGCCGCCGATAAAAGCGTAAAAAAGCTCAACCACGGCATCGTCGAGGGCGACAGCGTGCCCGTCGGTTCCACCATTGTGACCGGACCCGGCACTTCGGCCGAGCTCAAGCTCAGGCCCAACGGAACCATCATAAAGCTCGCGAAGGCGACTTCCTTTACGGTCGCCGGCCTCGCCAGCACGCCCCAGGAAAAAAACGCCTTTGCCCTGGTCGCCGGCAAGATTCGAGCGGTGGCCGCCAAGGGCGCCCAATACCAGATAAGTTCGCAGACCGCAGTCTGCGCCGTGCGCGGCACCGATTTTTCCTTTCTGGTGGACGAGGGGGCCAAGGCGGTGCTCATGGTCGCCAAGGGTCTCGTCCAGTTCGATAAGACTGACACCGCGGGTGCCGTGCTCGGGTCCATCCCCGTCGCCGCAGGCGAGGCAGCCGATGCCTTCGCGGGTGTATTCGCTTCTTTTAAATTCACTCCGTCGCAATTCGCCGAGCAATTCGGCGATGTGAATTTCAAAAAACTCCGCGAATCCGACGTTCCTGGAGAGGCCGCCGCACCCGGCAAAGTCACGCCGGCTCAGGCCGCCGAAAAGCTCGCCCCCGACCAGGCCGCCGTCGAGTCCGGCTTCGTCAAGTGGCTCCGCGAGAATCTCGGATTCGAAATCGGCTCCGTCATGATCGACGATGTCACCTACTCGAAAGCCGTCCTCCAGCCCAACCTCACGCTGGGCAAGGCGAAGCTCGGTCTCTACCTCCCGATCATCTACACCTCCAATATGTTCGATCCCAACGACTGGTACAAGCCCGGCGGCAATAACGAGTGGTCCTTCGGATCGTCGCAATTCAGGTCGGGCGACTACGTCGGCGGCGCCCAGGACCTCGCGATCGATCTCGCGCTCAAGATCAAATACTTCGAGTACGGCACCCAGCTCAAGGATCCCTTCTTCATCAAGGTGGGCAACCTCGAAGACATGACCCTCGGCCATGGCCTCATCATGCGCAACTACGCCAACGACACGGACTTCCCCTCGGTGCGCCGCCTCGGTTTCGAGACCGGCCTCGACACGCGCGGGGGCGGATTTGAGCTCGTCGCCAACGACCTCACCGACCCCAATGCCGAGATTTTCGGAGGCCGCCTCTTCGTCAGGCCCATACCGGGCTTCAAGCTCGCCTTCGGCGTATCGGCCGTCGTCGACTGGGCCCCCGCCTCGGTCAGTCCAGGTCTCCTCCTTGGTAACTCCGACGACGCGCTGAAGCTCATCGACACCGGCGTCGACATCGACCTGCCCATCATCCAGAGCTCCGTCTTCGGCCTCAGGCTCTTCGCCGATGGGGCAACGATCATTCCCTATACGACGGAACAGATAGGGGCCACGGCACCGGGCCTCCAGTATCAGCTCTTCTACGATTCGAGCACGGGGACCTTCAACAACTGGGGGGCGGCGGGCGGCCTCATAGGCAATGTCCTATTCCTCGACTGGCGCCTGGAGTACCGCTATTTCACCGGCAATTTCGTCCCATCCTTGTTCGACGGCACCTACGATCGCATGCGCGGTCAGTACGCCGTACAATATGACAATTATCTCCTCAGCGGTACATCGAGCAGTGCCCCGGATATTATGGGCATCTACGGGGAGGGCGGCTTCAAGCTGTTTAACAAGAAACTCGACCTCGACGTCGGCTATTTCTGGCCTTGGTCCCCCGACGCGAGTGTCAGCACGCAGCTCCTACAATCCTCCGACGACCTCCACGTCAAGCTCGTCATCAAAAAAGGCCTCATCCCCGTCTACGACGTAGCGGGGGCCATTTTCTATGACAGGCGCGGTCTAGCCAGCGCTATAGCCAACAATAACTTCAGCCTCCTCGATGGGAATTCGGTGTTTGGCGGTGAACTCGATATACCGGTCCCCAAGACGCCCAACCTCGACCTGGCGATAATCTTCCAGACGATGCCTGTCCTCGACAGCTCAGGTAACTTCGTATATGCCAATCCCGCCAATGCATTAGCCGGCATACCCGAGCTCAAGCCGAGTATAAGCATCGAGACCCGTTTCCACTTCTAGAAGGTTCGCAGCATCGACGAAAGGGCCGTCCCATCTCCGGGGCGGCCTTTTTTTATGGGAAATGCAAATCTTGAAAACACGAGTCCATCGAAGCTAGACTGCCGTACCATGGAAGAAGCCATCGACATCCTGGGCCTCAGTTCCTTGGAACTGACCGAGGCCGCCTCGCGAACCCTGCCCTCCGGGGCGGGTCTCGCCGGGAGGATATATTCGCGTGCCTTCGAAAAAGGGATTCTGGAGATCGAAGGCCTCGGCCTATCGCCGAGCTCGGCCTCGTCATGGCGCGAGCACTTCGCCCTGAACCTGTTACCCGTAGCTCGCATTCTTAAGGAAGATGAAGCGGAGGGCGGCGCCTCGAGCACGATGAAGGTCGTTCTCAGGCTGCGCGACGGTTGCGAGATAGAATGCGTGCGCATACCGATGCCGGGGGGCACTGGCCTGAAAACCACGATCTGCGTCTCTTCACAGGTCGGCTGCCGGATGGGCTGCGTTTTTTGCGAGACGGGCCGCTCCGGCCTTCATCGGAATCTCAGCGCGGCCGAGATAGTCGCCCAGGTTCTCACCGCCCGGATCACACTTGGTTGGGACTGCGGCAATGTCGTATTCATGGGTATGGGCGAATGCCTGGACAACCTCGGCGAAGTCGCGCAGGCCATCCGGGTGCTCACCGATGTCCGCGGCCTGCGCTTTTCCATGGAGAGAGTCACGGTGTGCACGTCGGGGCCGGCGGGAGGCATAGAGGCCCTTCACGGGCTCGGCCACAAGCGCCTCAATCTGTCGATCAGCCTGAACGCCGGGAACGACGAAAAAAGGAATCGGCTCATGCCCGTCAACCGCGACATGGGACTCGCCGCCCTTGCAGAATCCCTGGTCGAATATCCCATGCGACGAAACTTCGCGCTCGGCGTCAACTGGTGCCTCTTGCCCGGCCTCAACGATTCGCGCGAGGACGCGCGGGAGGCGGCGGCGTTCTGCGCGCGCGTCGGCCGATGCCTTGTCAATCTCATCCCTTACAATCCGGGCGGGAATCCCGTCGCGCGCGCTCCCGACGAGGAGGAACTCGCGCGTTTCGCTTCCTGGCTCGAAAAAGACGGCTGCTTGGTGAGGCGCCGCGCGACAAAAGGCGGAAAGATCATGGCGGGCTGCGGACAACTCGGCGGCCCGTCCTCGCCAGAGTGGTAAGTTAGACCTTCTTGGCCTTACTGGCGATGGCGTCTATCTTCGCGGCGACGTCCATCGCGAAGCCGCGAAAATCGGGCGCTCGGGATTTGGGGAATCGAAAGCCGATTGCGCCTGGGTGCCCGCCGCCGTTCGATGCGGACAGGGCGCCTAGAACGTCACGGAGATCGAGGCCGCGATACGCATGGCTTCGCCTGACGCGGAATTGCATGAGATCGGAGACTGAAGGATGGTCGGGGTAGGCCACGAGTCCGAGTTTGCCCCCGTCCTCGGCGAGGGCGTCTGCGACCGCCTTGGCGATAGTAGTCATAATGTCCTCGCCGTAGGCGTCATGGATCGCCGCGGCCTCGGACTCGTTCAGCACGACATACTCGATCGAGGGAAGGCGTGCCCTTGCGGACATCATCCGCCGAAAACACTCCTCTTCCTCGGAAGAGAGGGTGGCTATCGCCTTAAAAACCTCTTCTTTCGACGTGAAATTGTTGGAACCCACCGCCGTCTTTTGGGCGAGAAGACGGTCGAAGAGGGAGCTGAAACGTTCGTAGAACCACCTCTCCCGTTTGGTTTTTAGGTACTTCCCCATACTCGAATCGGCGATGATGCCGGTGAGCACGGCGAGTACGAAATTACGCGCAAGGAGGCCGCCGGAGGCCTCGCCTCGGCTGTAACGCGGATCCTCGTCCATTTTGAGCGCGAGATAACCGACGAGCTCGCTCGCGGAGGACGCGGCGAGGACGAGGCGGAAGCCAGCATCGCCGAAATAGGCGGAATCGGCGCCGAGGTGATGGTCGACCTCCATCTTGAGAACCGATGGGTCGGCGATAATCTTCCTGATGTCCTTGCTCGTCTCGAGCATAGCCGGCTTGGGAGTATCCAAAGCCACGACCGTCTGGATGGCGCCCGGAAGGGAATCGTCGTCGCGAAGCAGGACTATGGAATTATAAGTGCATATGGTGAGGAGGTAGGTGAACTGCGCGTGTACGTTTCCGCTAAGGTAAATGTAGACAGCCTTATTGAGCCTGCTCGCGAGAAGCCCCAAAGCCACCATCGCCGCGACGCAGTCTTCATCCGGGTTGCGATGACCGATGAGAAGCAATCCGTCCCGCTCCACCAAAGCCTCGGCGATGCGCTTTACAATCCTATTTTTCTCCGCGATCGAGGTGATGTCGGTCTTTGAAGCAGGGTTAGCGTCCATATCCACCCCTCGAGCCACCTACTTACGAACAATTGTAGATGCCAAACGGCGCCCCGCGCAAGTACTTCCAGGCTCCAAACTTACAGTCCGACGAAGGGCCCCTCGTGATTGGCAAGGCAAATGGCCGCCGCCAGGGCATCGGCCGCATGGTCGGGCCTTGGAATTTGAGCGAGTCCGAGGATAAGCCTCACCATCTCCTGGACCTGGTCCTTCTCGGCTCGGGCGGATCCCGATACCGCCTGCTTTATCGCCGTGGGGCTGTACTCAGTAAGGGCCACGGAAGCGCGAGCAAAAGCCAGGCGAATGACGCCCTTCGCCTCGGCGACGGGCATGGCCGAACTCACGTTCTTCCAGAAATAGAGGTTCTCCATGGATGCGGCGCCCGGCTCCCACTCTTCTATGAGATCCGCTATCTCCGTGAATATCGCGAGGAGGCGCTTCCCCGTGTCCACTTCCTTGCGCGTTACGATGCAGCCGTGGCCGAGGTGCTTGAGACGACCTCCGCGCGACTCGATGATGCCGTAGCCGACCGATGCGAGGCCGGGGTCTATGCCTATTATTCGGAGGGCCGGCCCGCGGACGACCCGCTTTAAGCGGCTCGCCGGCAAACCGGCCCCCGGACCCTCCTCATCGGGACGATTACTCGTCGAGGCCTTCTGGAATCTCGACGTTGTGGTAGACGTTTTGGACGTCCTCGCACTCCTCGAGCCTGTCGATGAGCCTCTGCACCTTAGAAGCATTGTCCTTGCTGGGAGTCACATATGTATCGGGAACCATCGAGATCTCGGCTCCGTCGGTCTCGAAACCTGCCTTGTTCATCGCGTTCAGCACTGTCTCGAAGGCGTCGGGGGCCGTATACACGACAAGCTCGCCGCCATCGTTCTGGACGTCGTCGGCGCCAGCCTCGAGGGCGGCCTCCATGATCTTGTCCTCGGTGTACTTCTCGCCGTCGTAGGATAGCACACCCTTGCGCTTGAAAAGATAGGCGACCGATCCTGTAGCGCCGAGATTGGATCCGGCGCGCGTGAAGATATTGCGAATCTCGGCCGCCGCGCGGTTTTTATTCTCGGTGAGCACTTCGATAAGGAGGGCTCCGCCGCCCGGCGCGTAGGCTTCGTAGATGAGCTCCTCGTAGTTGACGCCTTCCAGCTCCCCCGCGCCTTTCTTTATCGCTCGGTCTATATTTTCCTTGGGCATGTTCGCCGAGCGGGCTTTGAGTACGGCCGTGCGGAGGCGAGGGTTGCCCTCGGCGTCCCCGCCGCCCATCCTGGCGGCGATGGATATTTCTTTGATAATCTTCGTGAACATCTGGCCGCGTTTGGCGTCCAATGCCCCTTTCTTGTGCTTTATGGTCGCCCATTTACTGTGGCCCGACATGTTAACTCCTTGTTATACCTATTCCTAAAAAACATAGCACGTAGCCGGAAATACTGTCAACCATTGGGCACTCTACGACATTGCGGCGGAAAGAATAAGACGATACTTATGATTTTCGCGAAAGATGGAAACACGCGAAAAGGCCCTCTTCGGGCCGATCCGCGAGTAAGAAAAGATGGTCGAAGCTCGGGAACTTTACCGCTTGGGGCTGATCTTGCCCTTCGAAATGCCTTCCCTGAGGATCTTCATGGAGAGTTCATCGAACCAGCCCAGGTCGAAGGGTTGCTTTCCGCGGACGGGGTACTTTACCGCCGCATGGAGGTCATCCTTGCATGATTCGCAGATGTTGATTTCGGCGACGCGGAAAAAGGTCCTCATCGGGACGGGATCCTCCACCTGCTTCCGGCAGACATCACAGTAGGTCAATAACATTCCGTTCTCCTTTGCATCAGGCTCTACCGTGCTGTTATGATATCCCAATGCGCGGTAACGCGCAAGCAGTACCGATACGGAGCTCACATGGCTGGTAACTTTTCCATCGGCGACTTGCGATACGGTTCGGGCGACGTGCTCGTCGCCGCGGAGATAGGGACCGGGCACGGCGGTTCCCTCGCCAAGGCGAAGGAGCTCGTGGCCGCCGCTTCCGAATCCGGCGCCGACTGTGCCAAATTCCAATGCGTTTTCGCCGACGAGATCATCCATCCCAATACCGGCACCGTGTCGCTTCCGGGCGGAGAGGTTTCCCTCTATGACCGCTTTCTCGAACTCGAGAAGGATGAGGACTTTTATGCGGCGGTCAAGGAGTACGCCGAGGCGAGGGGCCTCGTATTTCTCTGTACGCCCTTCGGCATCCGCAGCGCGAGACTCCTCCGCCGCATAGGCTGCAATGCCATCAAAGTGGCGAGCCCCGAGCTCAATCATTTTTCCCTCCTCGACGAGATCGCGTCCTACGGCCTGCCCACGATACTCTCGAGCGGCGTATCCGCATTAGCCGACATCGACCGGGCCCTGCGGCGCCTCGCCGGAGGATTCCCGGGTCCGATAGCCCTCCTCCACTGCGTGACCGCCTATCCGGCGCCGGCCTCCGACTACAACCTCCGCCTTCTTCGCAGCCTCGGCTCGCTTTTCGGCGTCCCCATCGGAGTGTCCGACCATAGCCTCGATCCAGTTCTCGTTCCCACGCTGTCGATCGCCGCGGGCGGCTGCATCGTCGAAAAGCATATCTGCCTCTCTCGCGACGATCCCGGACTGGACGACCCTATCGCCCTCCAGCCCGAGAGTTTCTCATCGATGGTCCGCTCCATACGCCGCGCCCAAAAGACAAGCGCCGAGGATACGATGGCGGCCCTCGAGTCCGAATATGGGATCGAGCGGGTGGAGGCCGCCCTCGGCGACGGGATAAAGCGCCTCGCGCCCAGCGAGGCTGCCAACTATCGGAGGACCAACCGCTCGGTGCACGCGTTGCGCGACATCGGACGGGGAGAGATCTTCGACGAGGCTAATCTCGCCGTCCTTCGCACCGAAAAGGTGCTGAAGCCCGGCCTCGATCCCGAGCTATTGCCCGTAGTGCTGGGACGGGTGGCCCGGCGGGACGTACCCTCGGGCGAGGGTATAGAGTGGGAGGACGTGGGCGCCTAGCCCGCATTTCTCACCAGGCGCGTCTGGAATTAGGGTAGTTTCCCTGCAGGAAAAAAATTGCGCGCCTGCCAGAAAAATCGGGCTGATCTCTGCGTCCCTTCTAGGCTCGGTGCTCACATGCACAAAAGCATGCTCCGCTCCTCGCCGTCGTCGCTCCTTGACCTCAGCCCGATTTTCCTTGCGAGAAAGGCGGGCTAGAGAAGCGGGTTATTTCATCCGAACGACAGTCATTCCATAGCCGCCCTCCTCGGGGCGGGCAAAATGGAAATCCGCTATAGCGGGGTGGCCGTGCAGGTAGTCGTGGATGCCCCTGCCCAGTACGCCCTCCCCCGTGCCGTGGAGTATCTGGAAGAGCGACAATCCCTGGAGGCCCGCCGCATCGACCTGTTTTTCCACCGCGTCGAGGGCCGCCGCGAGGCGATAGCCGCGAAGGTCGAGTTCGAATACGGCCCTCGATCCGCCGCCCTCGCCACGAGGCGCCAGCTCGACCTGCACCTGGGGCTTGGTGACGGGAGCGTCGGCCACGGGCAGGAGTTCGCTTTCGGGGAGCGTCAGGCGAACGGACTCGGTCTCCACGACCCAATAGCCCTTTTTTGCCCTGCGTACCACTTCGCCGCGCTTGCGGCCGACGCCGATGAGGACATGAGCGCCCTCTTCGACCGCGAGCGACGCGGCACCCGCGCCGGGATCGTCGCAGCCGGAAGGGAGCCCGTCGTTCAGGGCGGCCGACTCTTCCTTGAAGCGTTCGAAGTTCTTCTCCTCTTCCCCCGACTTCCGCGCGAGCTCCATGAGAAAGTCCTTTACGCCACGAGTCTTCTCGGGCGTAAGCTCGCCTTCGCGTATTTCCTTGACCAGGTTCTCAAGCGTTTTACGGCTTTCCGAGAGGAGCCTGCGAAGGTCGGACACGCCGAGCTCTCTGAGTTCGAGTTCCTTCTGCCTGACGCGCAGCGAACCGAGATCAGCCTTCCGCTGCGCTTCCTTCGCGTCGCGCAGGCGTTTTCGCCTGTCGGACTCCATATCCTCGAGCTCGCGGTGCTTCTCGGTCAGGCTTTTGATGAGCTCGCTGACGTCCGCCCTCTCTTCGGCCAAGTACTTCCGCGCCCCCGTAACGATGGCCGCCGGTAGACCGTTCTTCGAAGCGACTTCGAGTGCCCGACTTTCGCCGGGCACTCCCATGAGAATACGATAGGTAGGGGTGAGACTCGTCCTGTCGAAGTCCATCGAGGCATTGAGACAGGCCGGGCGCGAGTAGCCGTAGTTCTTGAGAATACCGTGATGGGTGGTGAGAACGGTTAGGCAGCCGATTTCGATGAACCAGTCGATGAGGCTCATCGCGACCGCGCAGCCCTCTTCCGGGTCCGTCCCCGAGCCGAGTTCGTCGAGCAGGACGAGACTGCCAGACGTCGCCGCGGACACGATGCCGCCTATCACGCGGATATGCCCCGAAAAGGTGGAGAGAGACTGGTCGATTGACTGCTCGTCGCCTATATCGGCAAAAACGGAATCGAAAACGGCGAAGCCGGTCTCTGGAGCGGCGGGCAAGCCGAGGCCGAATTGGTTCATGAGAGCCAGGAGGCCAATGGTTTTTAAGGTCACGGTCTTCCCGCCCGTATTGGGGCCCGTCACTATGAGCGTCCTCGTGCCTTCGGGCAGTTC
This sequence comes from Rectinemataceae bacterium, assembly GCA_049513895.1. Taxonomy (GTDB): domain Bacteria; phylum Spirochaetota; class Spirochaetia; order Treponematales; family Rectinemataceae; genus UBA1306. Next base: position 46,877 of record JBEKVO010000006.1, read on the forward strand.
GACGTCTATCGGGACCGCTTTGGCGCCTATAAGGGGATGGCGCGCCTTCCGGAGCACAAAGCCCGTGGCAAGGTCGCGGGCCATGCAGAGTCCCCCGACGCGAGCGTGCCGCGCCCGTGCATAGATGCCGTCGAGGACCGCTACGAGAGCGCGCGCGGCGGCGACCGCGGCCGCATGCTCGAAGAGCCTCTCGGTAGCGTCCCTGAGCAGGCGAAGGAGCTCCTGACGGTAGCGAGCCTCCTCCTTTATGAGCTCGTTGTTCTTCAGCACGAGTTCCTCGGGCTCGATGAAGACGGTTTGGCCCGTAGCCGAAACCTCGTGCACGATACCCCTGACCCTCGCCTTGAAATTCACCCTGATGGGGAGGACCGTCCGGCCATCGCGGACGGTCGGCTCGTCGGTTTGAAGCATGGACCTCAGGTCCTGGTCCTTGTAGTAGGAATCAGTGATGGCCGCGATATCCCGATTGATGCGCGCTATCCTCGACCTGGCCTCGCGGAGTTCGGGCAGGTCGCGTAGAGTCCCATCCTTATTGAGAACGCGGAAAACCACCCGCAGGACCGGGGCGAGGTCAGGGGCCTTCCCCAAATCCAGGGACGGGCCCCTCTCCTCGACTCCCCGCATGAAGGCGACGAAGACGGCATAGGACTGGGCCCAGAGCCCGAGCGCGTACAGCTCGCCGATCTCGAGGGACGCTCCTCGCTTGGAAATGGCCCTCGCAGACGTGGATATCTCGGGAAAGGAGAGAGAGGGGGGATCGCGGTTTTCCTGGAAAAGTCCCAGGAGGGCGGAAACGCGGGCCTTGAGGGTCGCGACGTCGGTCGGGTCGAGACGAGGCAAGTCCTCGAGCAAGGCATCCGAGCCTTCCTCGGAGAGGCAATAGCCTGCCACTTCCTCTCGTATCCTCGCGAACTCCAGGAGCCTCAGCGTTCTTTCGTCAGTCATCCTCGTGGCCGTCCTCGCCGCGGCCCTTGCCGCGGCCGTGGAAACGCGCGGTTTTCCGCGCTCCGTCCCCTCTTCGTATCCCCGAGCCGTGACGGCCGGGCCCGCTCCGGCCCTCCTTCGCGGAATACTCGGCGTTCGCCTCGAGCTCGTAGCGGACTCGGAGATAACTCTCGTAACGGTCCGCGTGAACGAGGTCCTCTTCCACCGCCCGCCGTATGCGGCATCCTGACTCGTCGGTGTGCGTGCAGGAAAGCCCGAACTCGCAGAGCGGCGAAAGCCTGGCGAGCTCGGGGAAATAGGCGTCAAGCTCCCCCGGATCGATTCCGCGAAGGGCGAGCCTTCGGACTCCGGGAGTATCGATGATGCGAGTGTATCCTCCTATTATGACGAGTTCGGCCATCGTGGTCGTGTGCCGTCCCCTCGCGTACTTCTCGGAAATCTCGCCGGTCCGACGTCCGAGCCCCGGCTCGATGGCGTTGAGGAGGCTCGACTTGCCGACGCCCGACTGACCGACGAAGACCGATGTCCTGCCGCGCAATTTCTCGAAGAGCGCCTCTACGTTGGTGCCGGAGACGGCGGAGCAGCGAATTATCCCGTAACCGAGCTCTTCGTATAAGCCAAGCCTCTTCTCGGTCTCGTCATCGGTTCCGAGGTCGGACTTGTTGAGGGCGATGAGCAAGGGAACGTGGGCGGCCTCGGCCAGTATCGCGACCCTGTCCACGAATCGCGGCCTAAAAGGGGGAAAGGACGGCGATGCGATGCAGACGACGAGGTCCACGTTGGCCGCTATGGACTGTTGCGCCCTTCCCTTCTCGTTATAGCGCCCGAAAACGTTGCGCCTGGGCTTGAGGGCAACGATCATGCCCCGTCCGGCCGGAACGGGGCGGCTCGTCTCACCAGGCGACACTTCGACCTCGTCGCCCGCCGCGAGGGCGTTGTATACTCCGGTTTTGTCCTTTATTCGCTTGCCTTTTATCGCGCAAAGGCGCTTCTCCCCGTCGTCGCATAGGATGGAGAAGAGATTGTTCGTGCCGAATAAGACTATCCCTTCCATGCGATGCTAAGGCCCGGGAATAGACTCGGGGCCGTCCAGGGCGAAGGTTCCGGCGAGGAGGCCATACTCTGGTTCGAAAGCCTCATCGCCCGTGAGTACGAAGAGCCCGTACGCCTCCTCGGTGAGTACCTGCTTAAGACGCTTGACGACGCCTGCCCGCGAATCGACGACTTCGACCGTGGGACCGGCAAGCTCCGCGATCTCTTCGCGAAGATGGAGGAAATGCGTACAGGCCAACACGATCTCGTCGGCGCCTCGATCGACGAGGCGCCGCACGTAGGGCGCGACGGCCTCGCGCCGTTCCTCTTTCCCCGCAACCGCAGAGCGTCGCTCGACGAAGGACACGAGTTCCTGCGCGCCCTCGCGGAATACGGAGAGGCCTTTGGCGTAGCGAGCCACGAGGGAATCGAGGTAGGGGTCCTCGACGGCGCCTGCGGTAGCCATGATGCCGATCACTCCGCTGCGCGAGCGTTCTGCCGCCGGCTTGACCGCGGGAACGGTACCCACGATGGGAAGTCCGGGATGCGCCCGGCGCGCAGCCTCGAGCGCAACCTGCGAGGCCGTGTTGCAGGCTATGACGATGGCCTTGGGGGCATAAGCGCCGACGATACGAGAGACCAGGCGAAGAACGATGCCCCTGACTTCCTCTCGAGACTTGGTACCATAGGGAAAGCCGGCCCGATCGGCGATATATATGAAGGATTCCGCCGGCAAACAGGCGCGCGCGGCAGTGAGGTAGGGAAGGCCGCCTATGCCAGAGTCGAATATGGCGATGGGGCGGATCCCTCGTCGCGTCGACATCATCCCCCAAACAACCTATCGAGGCTGTCGCGCGCCTTCTCGGCGGCCGAGCGCTCGGAGGAACGTCCGCCGGAACGGGAGAGAAGGGCCGGATTGGTCTGATACCAATCGCAGCGGTTCCTGCGATCCTTGTCCGGGACCGGTTCGTCGATAGTCTCCACGCAATCCCATCGGGCGCCAGTCTTGTAGAAACGGCAATTCAGGCAAGCATGCAGGTCTTTGCCGCAGCTATCGCACGTCTCGTTGAATCCGGGCGGGCGATCCGCCAGCATCGGAGATCCGCAATAAGAACACATGGAAATATAATACGTGCCGCGGGCGACATAGACAAGAGTAAGGCGGAGCTTGTGCCCTCCTTCGCCATCGTGTAACCTATCCACATGCATGCTTTCCAGCGTTGCGCCGAACCCGGCTGCTCTTCGCTGAGTTTCCACGGCTCGACGCGCTGCCTCGCCCACCACTCCGACCCCGTGAGCGCTTCGACCGAGGTTCAGACCCTCCTCCTCACCGAGAACGGAAGCAAGGATATCAACGCCGCGGGGTTGGCCGTCGAAGGGCTGGACCTCTCGCGGCGCAAGTTCATCGGCTGCTCTTTCATCGGCGCGTCTTTCAGGAACGTCCTCTTTACGGGCAGCACCTTTCTCCTCTGCTTTTTCGACCGGGCCCGCTTCGAGTCCTGCGATTTCTCGGGGGCCAACGTGCAGTTCGGTTCCTTCGGCGCTTCGGAGATCGTCAACGTGTCCTTCGAGAGCGCCGAACTCATCCATTGCAACTTCGACGGTTCCAATATCCGCGAGACGACTTTCAACGGCTCCAACCTCTACGACTCGCGCTTCATCCGAGGCGAAATCGACCACTGCGATTTCGAGAACTGCGACCTGAAGCGCGTCTATTTCATCCCCGCCAAGCAATCCGACGTCTCGTTCAAGGGATCGAACACGATGGAGGCCATCAAGGACCTGGAGCACCTCTACCGATGAAGATATACCAACACTACTCGCTCTACGGGTGCTCCAACGTCTATCTCGTCGGCAACGACGAGACCAAGGAAGCTCTTGTCATCGACCCCGCGGAAATGAACGCGGCCCTTCTCGGCCATATCGAGAAGAACGACTATGAGCTTAAGGCCGTCTTCATCACCCATAACCATCCCCACCATGTGCGAGGTCTCAAGACCCTGCTGAAAATTTACGGTGCTCAGGTATACGCGGCCAACGCCTCGGTCGCGGGCTTCCCCTGCAAGGCCCTACGTGATGGCGAGTCGATCTCGACCTGCGGTTTCGCCGTCGATGTATTCTCCGTACCCGGCCATTCGCCTGATTCACTGGTATTTCGAATAAGCGGGGCGCTCTTTACCGGCGATGCGCTGCATGCCGGACTCATAGGAAAGACCCTAAGCAGCTATAATGCCGTTACCCTAGCCGATCGCCTGAACGCCAAGATACTCAACCAAGCCGACGAGTACATCATCCTTCCGGGCCATGGTCCGCCCTCGACGGTTGGCACCGAGCGCTGCTTCAACATCGGCCTGGAGCCCGGATACCCGAAAATGATCACTTCGCGCTACGACTTCTTCGTGTAGGTTGGTTTGCCCATGGGATCCATCCACGTTCTGAGTTCGGAGACCGCGCGCCTCATCGCGGCGGGCGAGGTCATAGATCGGCCGGCCTCCGCCCTTCGCGAGCTCATCGACAACGCAATAGACTCTGGGGCCTCGGAGGTATCCGTGCGCATCGAGGGGGGAGGAATAGAGCTCATCCGCGTCGCTGACGACGGATCGGGTATGGATCGCTCCGACCTCGAACTCGCTATCTTCCCCCATGCGACATCTAAAATAACGACCGCCAACGATCTGTTGACTGCGAGGAGCCTCGGCTTCCGTGGCGAGGCGCTCGCGTCGATCGCGGCTGCCGCTACCGTGGAGATCACGTCCAAGGACGACCGCTCTACCTCCGCGCATCGCCTCGTTTCGAGTCCCGGCTCCGAGCCCCTGATCGAGGCTTGCGCGGGCAGGCGCGGGACTACCGTCTCCGTATCGGGGCTGTTCAAGGATTTCCCCGCCCGGCGTCAGTTTCTAAAGCGCCCCCAGGCAGAGGCGGCCCTTTGCCGCCAGGCCTTCGAGGACAAGGTTGCCTCCCACCCATCCCTCGGATTTCGCTTCGAGTCGAGCTCGGGGTCGCCCCAGGTACTGCGGCCTTCCACTATGGTCGAGAGGATAAGCGTCCTCCACCCCGAAGTACGGCGCGATTTCCTGTATTCGGTCAAGTTTTCGGGAACAGGATTCGAGGGCGAGGTGGTCATCGCGGGTCCCGCCTTTTCGCGGGCGGATCGCCGCCTGCTGCAGGCATTCGTGAACCGCAGGAGGGTCCAGGACTGGTCCCTCCTCGGCTCCCTGGACTACGCCTTCTCAGGTTACCTGCCCGGTGGACTACATCCCTTGGCCATCCTTTTCCTCGAGATTGACCCAGCATTGGCGGACTTTAATATCCACCCCGCCAAAAAAGAAGTCCGCTTCAAAGACCCCGACGCTCCGCGACGTGCGATGAATTCGGCCGTCCAGTCTTTCCTGGGCGAACTCACCCGGCGAGATCCAGCTCAGGCCCGCCCCGACCCCTTCATTCAGCTGGGGCTCGGGCCCGACCCCTTCATTCAGCTGGGGCTCGGGCCCGACCCCTCCATCCTTCAAGGGGTCGGGGCCGACCCGGCCATATCCGAGCGCAGGGGTAGGCCCGGATGGGCAGCCTTCGACGAGGTGCGAGACAGGGCGGCATCGGGCGTCTCGCCTGCCCTCCCTTCCCCCCGCCCCGAAAGAGATTTCCACTACCTCGGCGCCGCCCTCGGTCCCTTTCTCGTTTTCGAGCGCGAGGGGGCTCTATGGTTTCTCGATCAGCACGCCGCCCACGAGCGCATCATTTTCGACGGCCTCATGGCCCGCCCAAACGAGTCTCAGGAACTCCTCGTCCCCGAGGAGATAGAGAGCGAGGACGATGCCGAGGACGCGCGCATCGAAGCTGCGGTCCCGGGGCTGGCCGAGGCCGGTTTCCGGCTGAAGCGAGAGGGCGGCTCGTGGATCGTCGAGGCGGCCCCGCCCGAGCTGTCGGGCGCAGCGGCCGAGGCGGTCCGCGAGCTCTCGCGCGGCTCGGGCGATCCCCGACGCGCGGCTCGGGCCCTCGCCGCATGCCGCTCCGCAATAAAGGACGGCGACCGGCTCGACGACGCGGCGGCCGAGGAACTTATCGCGCGCGCACTCGAGCTGCCCGAGCCGCGCTGCCCCCACGGCCGACCTATCTGGTCGCGCATAACGCGCGAGCAGCTGTATCGGCTGGTGCGCCGGGAAGTCTGACCCCCGTGTGGGGGTAGCGTAGGCCACCGGAGGCAAGGCGCTATATCGCACAACGCGCCTTGCCGAGGAGGCCGGAGCGCAGGGGGAGACGCGATCGATGCCGCTCGAGGCATTTGGAAGGCAGGAGGACTCCCCGTTGCCGAGGATACCATCGTCGTACGCGAGGGATGTCGGCGTGGATCGGCCTGGATGCAGCAGCACTTCCGCTCGATGAAGTATGGCAGGGGGTGTCACGCGAATCCGCGGGCCCCGCGGAGCGCTACAGGTTTGCGGAGCGGGGTTCACGGATTCGCGTGACAGGACCCCCCATAGGCCGTCGATCGAAAAGTTCTTCTCGCCGTTGACCGATCGATAGCGGGGAGTCCTCCCTCGCGAGCGATAATGTTCTCCCCCTATAATCCCGCGAGTATCGAATCGACCTCGGCGCGCTTGGGATAGTCGGGCTTCTTCGACACGAGGTCTCCCAAGGTTTTTTTGGCGTTGGCCGCGTCGCCCGTCGAGGCGTACAGCTTGCCGAGCTCGTAATACGCGTCCCATTTCGAGGGATCGAGCTTTAGTAGGGCCGCGTAGGCCTCCTTCGCCGAATCCATCCTGTTCGCCGCCATGTACGCCTTGGCGAGGTTGAAGCGCACGGTGGCGTCGCGGGGAGCCAGATTGAGGGCTATTTCGTAATGGAAGACGGATTTGTCGTACATGCCCTTTTTGCCGTAGGCGTTGGCGAGGTTGTTGTTCGCCTCGAAGGATTTGGGATCCGCCTGGTAAGCCTCGTCGAGATAGGCGAGAGCCTTGTCCGTCAGCCCGACGTCGAGGTATATGCGCCCCAAATTGATCCGCGGCTCGGCGTACTTCTTGTCGAGGGCGGCGGCCTGCGAATAGGCGGCGATGGCGCCGTCGGAATCGCCCGCCTGCTCGTCCGCGAGACCGAGCGTATACTGATAGGTGGCCACGTTAGCCGCTTGAGCCACGGCCTTCGCCGCGTACTTGGCGGCGTCCTGCGACTTGCCCAACTGAAGCTTGACGGTCGCCATGTTGTAGTTCGTGAGAGCGTCGTCCTTCACGCCGAGCGCGCGCTGGAACAGCCCCTCGGCGGATTTGTAGTCGCCTCCGTCGGCCTGTATGACGGCGAGCTCGCGCATCGCCTGCGCGTTGCCGGGATCGAACTGAATGGCCTTGGAGTAGGAATCGATGGCCGACTTCCGATCGCCGCGCGCCGCCTGAATCTTGCCGATCTCCTGCCAGGCACCGCCGTAATTCGGATTGGCGACCGTCGCTTTTCGAAAGGAATCGAGGGCCTTGGACTGGTCGCCGATCGCCTTCCAGACGCTGCCCAGATTATAGAAGCCTCGTTCGAATTTGGGATTGAGCGTGGTTGTCGCCTCGAAGGACTGCCTCGCGTCCTCGTACCGGCGCGCCTTGAAGTAGGCGATGCCGAGGGCGAAGGAATAAAGGTAGTTCTTGGGGTCGAGGCTCACGGCCTGCTTGAGCTCCGTGATCGCGTTATCCGTCTGATTGAGGTCGGAATTGATCTTCCCCAGGGTGTAGTAGGGTAGAGCGTTGGATGCGTCGCGCTTTTTCGCGTCGCGCGCGGTCTGAATTGCCTCTTGTATCCCGTTGTCCGCTCCCGGCCCCGGATTCTTCTTGGCGGCCGAGTAGAGCGAGTCCGCGATGTCGGCGAGCTTCTGTCCCGCGAACCTGTCCTCGCCTTCGGGGAGCTTTGTCTTCGCCTCCGCGAAGAGCTTCTCGCCGCCGTCGAAGTCTCCGGAATCGACGCTTTTCTTGCCCTTGTCGACGAGGTCGTTGACCGTCCTCATTCTTTCTTGCAGATCGCGGCCTTTTTTCGCGAGTTCCTCGGCCTCCGCCTTCTTGCGAGAGGCTTCCGCTTCCGCCTCGGCCTTCTTCCGCGCGGCCTCCGCGTCGGCATCGGCTTTTTTTTGAGCTTCGGCCTCGGCCCTCGCCGCCAAAGCGGCGGCGGCCCTGGCCTTGCTTGCCGCGTCAGCCCCTCCCGCCTGCGAGGCTGAAGTCCCGGGCGAGGTCGTCGATTTCAGCTTTTGTCCCAGTTTTTCGAGAGACTGGGCTATGGCCTTCTGCCCCGAGGCCTCGGCCTTGGCCGCCTCTTGGGCCTTCGTGGAATCGGCGCCGGATTTGGCCTGCATGACCTTATCGCGGAGCTCGCGCGCATCCGGATCGGTTGCATTATCGATGAGAAGCTTATCGACAAGGTCGAGTGCCCTGCCGTAGTCGCCATTTGCGAGATAGTAACGAGCGGAGGTGAGAACGTTCTTCCTGGTCCTCTCGGCCTTCATGGGACCGAGAAATACGACAAACGCGGCAATAGCGACGATCGTCACGCCACTCGCTACGGCGATTATGGTCTTGGCCCTTTTAGTCATGCTGAATTCTCCTGCCTCCATTCATTCGTCGAGCTTTATCTCGTCGCCGTAGCCTTGCACGTTTCCCGCGCCTGCCGAGATGCTCGTTGTCTCGTCCGCGGCGGCTTTCAGCGATGCGGACATGCGATCGAGGAGTTCCTTGCGCGCCGCTTCCGCGGCCTGCATTTTAGCCTCGGCTTCGGCCGCGAGACGTTCGGTCTCGGCTATTTCTCCGTCGAGGCGCTTCAGCAGCTCTTCGATGTTCCCTCGCTGGGCGCTCCCGGGTTCGAGCTCGAGGTAGCGCCGATAGTCTTCCCTCGCACTGCCGTAGTCCTTGACTGCAAGGCGCGCATTGGCCCTATTGAGATAGGCTGGCGCGTAGGCTCCGTCGATATCCACCGCCTGCGTAAACATGTCGGCGGCGAATGAGTTCTTGTTCTGCAGCACGAATATGTTGCCCAGGTCGTAGTAAAAAAGTGATTTATAGCGAACGGATTGTCCCAATCCCTTCCGGAGAACGGCCGAGGCTTCGTCGAGCTGCCCGAGTTGCTGATAGGAAAGGGCGAGATAGAGCCAGGCGCGCTCGTCGATTCCCGGCTCGAGTATGGCCTTCTCCAGTAATTTGGCGGCTTCCGCGGGTTTATTCGCACGAAAGAGGCGTTCGCCCTCGTCGAAGGAGTCCGCCGCGGCGGCGGCGCCTATGGCCAGGGCCGCAAATAAAGCGACAGCAAGGAATCGTGCCGTTCTCACCTAACCTCCCGGCAGATATAAAGGAGATGGCCATCCTCTCACGCGTCCGCCGCCTCGTACCGCCCCATCTATCGAGCCGTCGCCAAATGCAGTAATATGCTTTTTAGTAGGATAGCGCGGGAGGGACCGCGGAGCAATTGAAGGATGGTCCTTCCGGGACGGAAACAAGAATGTCGTTCGTCATTCTGCCCATCATTATTCTCGGCGTTGGGCCTGCCTTCTTAAGCCCGTTCATTGCGTCCACGGTCTTAGCGACCCGTCGGCCCGAGGCCATCGCCCAAGCCCTCGAGCGATGAAAATCCTCTGCATTTCCGACCAGGTTGATCCCCTGGTCTATTCGCCGCGGATGCGCGAGCGTTTCAAGGACGCGGATCTCGTTCTGAGCGCGGGAGACCTTCCACCGGAATACCTAGGATTCATTACATCCATGCTCAATAGGGACCTCGTCTACGTCGTGGGCAACCATGATCTCGGCGAACTCGAGGCGCACGGCGTCGCACGTTGGAGCGCGAACAGTGCCAAGTCGACGAGTTCCCAGACCGGCGCGGTGGACGCCGGTTTCAGATTTAAATTGGTCGAAGGCTTCATCATCCTCGGACTTCCGGGCTCCATGCTCTATAACAAGGGATCCAATCAATACAGCGAATTTGCGATGGCGTTAAGGATAGCGCTGCTTACCCCACGCCTCTTCATAAATCGACTGCTCCTGGGCAGAGCCGTGGACATAGTTCTCACTCACGCTCCGCCGCGAGGTGTACACGATCGGGACGATATCTGCCATCGGGGCTTCAGGTGCTTCCTCTGGCTAATGCGGGTTTTCAAGCCCAAATGGCTCGTTCATGGGCACATACACCTCTACGATCTCGGGGACGTCAGGGTAAGCGCATACCACGAAACGACCGTGATCAACGCCTTCGGCCACTGGATACTGGACACTGAGGCATAGGCATGAGCGGCTGGTTCGAGGGCATGGCAGAGGAAGATTTTGCTCGCGCGCGCAATCGCGAGCTTCTTTCGCGCATTTCGCGCCTCCTCGCCCCCGATCGCGAGAACCTCCTGCCCTTCGCGGAAGTGAAGGCTATCCTGAGGCCCGCGAGCGAAATCTACATGGGGATGGATGCGGTGTCCGTCGACAGGATCGTTGGCAGCGAGGGAAGGTACCGGGACTTCAATCGGCATTTTCTACCGCGACGCGAGTTTCTGCGCTCGCGCTGGATCAGCATCGACATGGCCCACTACAACGATATTCCACTCCCCCCCGTGCGACTCTACGAGGTGGGCGGGCTCTATTTCGTAAGGGACGGGAATCATAGAGTATCGGTGGCCCGAATGAGGGGCCAGACGATGATCGACGCCGAGGTGACAAAGCTCGACACGGTAGTCGGCCTCAAGCCTGGTATGACCCTTGAGGATCTTAAGCGGGAGGTCCTCGCCTACGAGAAAAAAAACTTCTACGAGAAGACCGACTATGGGAGTATCACCGGGGACACCATGCTCGACTTTACGAGTCCGGGCCGTTATGACCAGATAGTAGAGCACGTGCTTGTACATAAATATTTCCTCAACCAGGAAATAAAGGGAGAGCTCTCCTTCGCGGAAGCCCTTTGGTCATGGTACGAAAACGTATATAAGCCCGTGGTCGTCGCCATACAGGATGAAGGACTCCTCTCTCGCTTCTCGGGGCGCACGGCATCAGACCTATACATGTTCCTTGTCCAGCACTGGGACGAACTCAAACGTAAATACGGCCTCGATTACTCCCTGGGCGAGGCGGCGAGGGACTATGGCCAGCGATTTGGCGCCACACCGTTTTCGCAGTTCAAAAGGCGCATTAAATCGGCGATTAGGCGAATCATCAAACGATTGAAAGGTAGGAGGAGAAACGACCGCAATAATCGGTAACCCTCGACCCTAATCGTTGTTACTGTATCGGATGGGGCGTAAGACGAGACGCGTCAGCCACATACTCCTTCGTTTGGCAACGCTCCCGGGGTTTTCCTCCTTCCCCGGGAGCACTTTTTATTTCAGTCGGGGCCTCAGTTTTGGCTGATTGACAGCAGGGCCGGATTTAGTTATCTTTCACCCGCAAAGAAGGAGTCATTTATGGCACAGGTATCCAAGAACTCTCGAACTTCGAGCGCTACTCAGCGTTTTTATTGCTCCTGCGGCGGCGAGGTCAAAATGAAGACCCTTTTCGAGAACGGCAAGGTCAAGAATCTCGCCGAGTGCGAAAAATGCAAAAGAACAGAGCGCCGTCCCCGCGATTTCGTCTGATTGCAAGCTCTATTCCAGCAAAGGGGGGCCGTCTTTAGGATGGCCCTCTTTTTATGGCAAAACCGGCGAGAATGGAGTTGGCATTGAGCGTCAGGACTACTAGTAATTCGTTTTATGCTATGGAAAGTGGCTGTGTTTAGGCCGGCTCTAGCCTTGACAACCCCGACTTGTTCTGCTAGCCTCTCTCTTTAGTTAGCGATACGGAATCGAGTTATATGTTCATGGAGGGTAGTGCATTTGGCAACAACGAATAAATCCGCCGAAAAACGAAATCGGCAGAGCGAGAAACGACGTCTTCAAAACAAGTCCGAGAAAACCGCGATCCGCAGCAGCGCAAAGAAGGTCCTGGTTGCCGCTCAAAGCAAGGATAAAGTAGCTGCCGAAACAGCGCTTAAAGACATGGTAAAGAGAATCGACACGGCCGCCCGAAAAGGCATCGTAAAAAAGAACGCCGCGGCACGCAAAAAGTCGCGGATGCAGCGACTTATCAACACGCTCAATGCGTAAAACCCGGTAGCCGGGAGACGTATTCGAGACGTCTCCGAGCATCGGTAACAACGGGCATGGAGAAGGGGATCATGGCTGGTAAAGTCACGAAGGCCGAACTCATCGAAGCCCTCCACGCTGGCAGAACGATCAATCGTAAAGAGATTCACGGCCTCATCGATGCGCTGTTCGACGAGATAAAGGGTGCCATCCTCTCCGGGAAAACGGTGGAGCTCAGGGGTTTCGGAACCTTCGAAGTCAAACTCCGAAAAGGCCGCAAACGCGCCCGCAACCCCAAGACGGGTGCCATAGTATCGGTCGAGGACCACGGCGTGGCCGCCTTCCGACCCGGGAGGGAGCTCAAGAAAGCCGCCTGGACGATCGATCCCTCGATCACAGCCGCAGGCAACGCCGGCAACGGTGAGAAGTAGTTCCCCGGTCTAACCAGATCGAGCACGGCGTTCCATAATGGTCGCGTATAGCCGATTGCATTGACAAGCTCGGTACCCTGTGTGAGAATATCATATACAGCCTACGTTTACGTCGCAGGCGGCTTCGCGAGCTAGGACGGGAACCGATATGGACACAAAAAAGCGCATACTTCTCGTCGACGACGAACAGATCAACCTCGAATTCTTCGAGGTGATGTTAACCAAACTCGGGTTCGAGACTGAAAAGACCGACAACGGCGCGGACGCCCTCGAGTTGGTAAAACGATTCAAACCGGACCTCATAATACTCGATAACGTCATGCCCCGCCTCTCGGGTTGGGAAGTCACGAAGATCATCAAGACAAGCGAAGATTATCGCGAGTTCGCGGATACCCCGATTATAATGTTCTCGGCCATGGACGACGTGAAGGACAAGGTAGAGGGGCTCGAGCTCGGGGCAGATGACTATATAACCAAGCCCTTCAATTTCTCCGAGGTGCTAGCCCGTATCCGCGCGGTGCTGAGGACCCACGAGCTCATTCACCAAATCGAGCACCGAGAGGCGCGCATCCGCGTTTCCGACGAGATCGCCCAACGCGTGTTAGGCTTCGCCGCGGGCCTCCGCACCCCTCTCTCCGAGCTCGTGAGCGACGCCGAGTCGTTGGCGCTCGAATGCGGATCCGCCAAACCGTTCATCGACCGCACGCGCGTGGAAGCCGAACGCGCCATCGCCGAACTCGACTCGCTCGACGCGGCAGTGGCCTCGCTCAAGGCGGAGGCCGACAGCCTGAAAAAAGCGGAGACCGCACTGCCGACGATAAAGACAAAATACCGGAGCCGTCAAGAACAGTGAAAGGGGGAGGCTCGCATGATCATCACCGAGGAAAAGAAGAAAGTCGTTGATCTCTTTACCCAGGGGCGAAAGTTATATAAGCTGATGCAGTTCTCGGAGGCATTAAAGTACTTCGGCGAAGCGCTGAAGGTCGATCAGAATGATGGTCCAAGCAAGGTATACTACCTCCGCTGTAAATTCTACATAGACAATCCGCCGCCCGAAGATTGGGACGGCGTCTTCATCATGACGCATAAATGAGGCCGCTCTAGATGCCCAAGGCAAGAAAAGACGAACTGACTCCCCTCATCGCGACCACTCTGGGCAAGGAGACGAGCTTCTCCGGCACTCTGCGGTTCAAGGATTCGCTCCGTATAAAGGGTAAATTCGAGGGCGAGATAGACTCTCTGGGCAAACTCTTCATCGACGGAGACGCAGTCGTCAGTGCGCGCCGTATCCGAGCCTCGAGCGTCATCGTTGGCGGCGTCGTTCACGGCGATATAGAAGCGGCGGACCGCCTCGAAATGCTCCCGAGCGCCAAGGTATACGGCAACGTCCGCACATCCAAGCTGAGGATAGCCGATGGGGTCGTCTTCGAGGGTAAATGCGAGATGATTCGCGACCCCGCTTCCTTCGACCCATTCGGTCCCACAAAGGGCGACGCCTAGCTTGGCCCGAGTCGAAAACGCGGGTATTAACCACGCGTGTGGCGACGCAAACGACGCGGCCGCCCGCGTCAGCGACGCGGCCGATCAGCTCTTTCGCGTCTTGTCGGATCGCGGTCTTCGAGTGGTCTGCGCCGAGTCCTGCACCGGCGGCATGGTCACGGCGGCCATCACGGATATACCCGGCTCCTCCGCTGTCCTGTGGGGAGGCGTCGTCGCCTATTCGAACGAATGCAAGTTCAGGCTCCTTGGGGTGCCCCAAGAGACGATAGTCGAATTCGGCGCCGTCTCCCGCGAAGTCGCGAAAGCGATGGCGGCGGGTGCGCTGGCGGCGAGCGGCGGAGCAGACTTGGCCCTGGCCATAACCGGCATAGCCGGACCCGAGGGGGGCAGCGCCGGAAAGCCCATAGGCCTGGTGTGGTTCGCTTTCCGTCGCGCCGACGGTGGCGCATCCGAGGAGTCCGCCATTTTCTCGGGCGACAGGAAAGCCGTTCGCGAGGCAGCGGCCGAGCGAGCGATGATTCGCGCGGCCGCGCTGGCCCGTGAGCTTCGCTCATGACGGCCGATATTGACAAGGCAATAGGGCCGGTCTATAGTCGAGTGGAAAGTATTGAGCGGCGCCACGTGAATAAAAGCTCGACTTTCAGCGGGACAGATCGTCCCGCGCGCTCCGGATAAGGATATTCCCACCCTATTCCGAGACGGTTCGCTATTCCCGACAAGCATCGGATAATCAAGAAGGAAAGGGCCTTACGGCCCGCCGTACACAATGGACAACCCAGAGCAGCGTTCGGAGAAACCCATGGCGATAATCCGCAAGCGAAGGACATTTGACAAGATCGAGGGTAACGGTGGCGGCGACGCGGCGCCCGGGAATCAGCCCGATTTGGCTTCCTTCGCATCTCTCACCGCGGGGGAAAACCAAGCCCCTGAATTGACAAGAGAAGAGGATCTCCCCGAAGGGGCCGCAGGCTCCACAGACTATGATGCGCAGGTATCGGACGAAGAGTCCCAGGACGAAGGCGACTCGGGTGCCGATACCGGAGCGCGCATCCCCGTACGCATAAGGGTCAAGCGCAAAGCCCCGCGCGCGGATACTGGCCTGCCCGGCATGTCCGGCGAGTCTTCCCCCCAAGGCTTCAAATCGGCGGAAGATCGACGCGATCTTCAGGACCGCGAGGGTCGCGACTCCATGCAGGCCGGCTTCGTCCGCAGGCAGGAAAGCTTCGAGCGCGCGAATGAGCGCGCTCAGGCCGAGCAGAACGGCAAGGCCGACTACGGAGAGAACCGCTCGCGACTCTCCATAAACGACCTCACCGAAATGGGGCTCAAGGAACTGCGGGATCTAGGCGGAAAATACGGGATCAACCACGAGGAGATGATCTCCTTCAAGAAGCAAGAGCTCATCTTCTACATTCTGAAGGCGCACACGGACCGCGGCGGCATCATCTACGCCTATGGCTCCCTCGAAATACTTCCCGACGGCTACGGATTCCTTCGCTCGCCCCAGAACTCCTATCTGCCGGGCTCCGACGACATCTACATCTCGCCATCGCAGATCAGGCTCTTCAACCTCAAGACGGGAGACACGGTCTACGGCCAGATACGCAGCCCCAAAGAGGGCGAGCGTTTCTTCGCGATGCTCCGCGTCGAGCAGGTCAACTTCGACGAGCCCGCGGTGGCGCAGAACCGTATCCCCTTCGAGAACCTCACGCCCCTGTACCCCCACCAGAGGCTCAACCTCGAAACTACGACGCAAGAGGTATCGACCCGCATCATCAATCTTTTCTGCCCGATCGGGAAGGGCCAGCGCGCCCTGGTCGTATCGCCGCCCAAAACGGGCAAGACCATCCTCCTCCAGAAGATCGCCAACGCCATCACGGCCAACCACCCCGAGGTCTACCTGATAGTCCTCCTCATCGACGAACGCCCCGAGGAAGTCACCGATATGGAGCGCACGGTCAAGGCGGAGGTAATATCCTCGACCTTCGACGAGCAGGCGACCCGACACGTCCAGGTGGCCGAGATGGTTCTCGACAAGGCCAAGCGCCTCGTCGAGCACGGCAAGGACGTCGTCATTCTCCTCGATTCGATCACGCGGCTCGCGCGGGCCTACAACCAGACCGTGCCCACGAGCGGAAAGATCCTTTCGGGCGGCGTCGACTCCAACGCCCTGCACAAGCCAAAGCGTTTCTTCGGCGCCGCGCGCAACATCGAGCAAGGCGGGTCGCTCACGATCATCGCGACCGCCCTCATCGATACCGGATCGAGGATGGACGAGGTCATCTTCGAGGAGTTCAAGGGTACGGGCAACATGGAGATCAACCTCGATCGCCGCCTCTCCGATCGCCGCACCTTCCCCGCCATCAACATCAAGAAATCCGGCACACGCAAGGAGGAGCTTCTACTTTCCGAAGAGGAACTCCAGAAGATATGGGTGCTGCGCAAGGTCATCAACCCCATGGACGATGTCGAGATAATAGAGCTCCTGATTGACAGAATGATGAAATCCAAGAATAATGAGGCGTTTCTAAAGTCGATGAACACTCCGTCGTAAGGCGGGGTTTCATATAGAGCAGTTTTCCGCGGATAATTACCGACGCGGAAAACTGCAAGGCGAAGCGCCCCGGCAACAAAGCGCTTCGCCGATGGCCGGTTTTCAGGCATTCAGCAACGCGCGGAGGTATTAGATGAAGAGCGGAATCCATCCCAAGTACGAGCTCACAACCATCACCTGCGCCTGCGGTAATGTCATCGAGACCCGTTCGACGGTAAAGAACATCCAGGTCGAAATTTGCGCGGCCTGCCATCCTTTCTTTACCGGCAAGCAGAAACTCGTAGACACCGCGGGACGCATAGAGCGCTTCAACAAGAAGTACGGCATCAAGAAGGCCGAAGAGAAGTAAGCGTCGGCACAAGGACGAGAACGGCCGCTCCCGAAAAGGAGCGGCCGTTCCGTTTTAGGGGATGCGATGAACACGCCCTTTTCGCAGGAGGACCGAATACCCCGCAACTGCCGTGAGGTCGTTCATTCGATCGAATCAAGGTCCCTTTGTGTGGCGGCCAACTCAACGCCGAGCTCGCGGAGCTTGTACTTCTGTATCTTTCCGCTCCCCGTCATCGGGAATTCCTCGACGAAGAAGACGTATTTCGGAATCTTGATCCGGGAAATCTCCCCCTTGCAAAAATCCCGTACCTCCTCCTCCTCGAGGCTCGCGCCGGCCTTGCGGATGACGAAGGCCGCGACCTCCTCCCCGTACTTCTCGCTCGCGACGCCGGCGACCTGGACATCCTGGATCGCATCCATGCCGAGGAGGAACTCCTCGATCTCGCGAGGATAGATATTCTCCCCTCCCCGGATGATCATGTCCTTGATGCGGCCGGTCACCTGGAAGTTGCCGGCGGCGTCGACGACCCCGAGGTCGCCCGAGTGAAGCCAGCCATCTGCGTCGATGACCTTCGCCGTCTCCTCCTCCATCCTGTAATAGCCTTTCATCACGTTATAGCCGCGGCAGCAGAGCTCGCCCTGCTCGCCGATCGCGCTATCCATTCCCGTATCGGGGTTCCAGACCTTGACCTCTATCCCCGGCAAGGCGCGTCCGACGGTTCCCACCTTCACCTCGATGGGGTCGTCGGTGCGGGTCTGGGTCATCACCGGCGAAGCCTCGGTGAGGCCATAGGCGATAGTGATGTCCTTCGCGTGCATCTCGCCGATGACGCGCTTCATTATCTCCATCGGGCAGGGCGAGCCGGCCATGATACCCGTCCGCAGGGTGGATAGGTCGAATAGCTTGAACATCGGGTGGTTCAGCTCGGCGATGAACATGGTCGGCACCCCGTAGAGCGCGGTGCACCTTTCCTTCTGGACCGAGGCGAGGACCAGGAGGGGATCGAAGTTCTCGCAGACGACGGCGGTCGCGCCGTGCGTCAATATCGCCATGACCCCGAGCACAAGGCCGAAGCAGTGGAAGAGGGGCACCGGCAGGCAGACGCGCTCGGACTCCGTGAAGCGCTGGCATTCCCCGATATTGAAGCCGTTGTTCACGATGTTGTAATGGCTCAGCATCACGCCCTTGGGGAAGCCTGTCGTCCCCGAGGTGTATTGCATGTTGATCACCTCCTGGCAGGAGAGGGAAGCGGAGGCCTCGCGAAGCCAGTCTTCATCGCAGTGGGTACCTAAAAGGAGGAGCTCGGGAAGGCTGTAGATCCCTCGATGCTTGCGCGGACCCAGGTAAACGACGCTTTTTAAGCGCGGGAAACGGCTGCTCGACAGGCGCCCGCGTTCCTGCGTCTCGAGTTCGGGCACCAGTTCTCGAACCATCGCCACGTAGTCCGAGTCCCTGAAGCCATCGACGATGCAGAGCGCCTTCATATCCGACTGACGGACGATGTATTCGAGCTCATGAAGCTTGTAGTTTGTATTTACGGTCACGAGTACGACGCCGATCCTGGCCGTCGCGAAGAGGATGGTTAGCCAGTCGGGCACGTTGTTGGCCCATATTCCCAAGTGATCGCCTTTGACCAGGCCGATCGCGAGGAGGCCCTTCGCGAGCCGGTCGACCCTTTCGTCGAAATCCGCGTAACTGAAGCGGAGGTCGCGATCCGCATATACGATGAATTCCTTGTCGGGGGTCTTTCTGGCCCAGGACGCGAGTATGCTGCCGACCGTCTCGTTCGAGAATGTCATGCGGGCTCCTTAGAAGGGGGCGTAGATGACCGCGAGTACCCTCGCGCGCGACGAAGAGCTCACGCGGTGCGGGACGATCGAGTCATAATAGATGGAGTCGCCCGGCGCGAGCCTCAAGGTTTCCGAACCATACCGTATTTCGATGTCTCCCTGAAGAACGTAGATGAACTCTTCGCCCTCGTGAGTCGACAGGCCGGCCTCGCTTCCCGCGACGGGACGGAGGTCGACGATGAATGGCTCCATGGAACGACCGGTCTTGCCCTGAGCAAGTGAATAGAAACTCAGGGCGCCCATATTCGCCGAGACTTGGCCGGGAGCCCGCATTACCTCCGCGGCCTGGCCACCGCGGCACAGGATGGGCCCTTCGCCTCCCGCGTCATCGAGAAAAGTGCCGAGCCGCACGCCAAGGGCACGCGATAGCTTTACGAGAGGAGCGATCGAGGGGCTGAGGAGCCCCGACTCGATGGCCTTGATCTCGTCCTCGGAAACGCCGCTCCGCGCTGCCAGATCGCCGGTAGAAAGTTGGTGCTCGTTTCGCAGAGAAGCCAATCGCGATCCGCTCTTGTTCGATTCTTCCACAATGACCTCCTCGAAGCCCACTCGGGCATGATGACAAAGTATGTCTGCGGGCACAAGAGGGGTGATATTCTTAGTTGCGAAAAGAATCTTTTTAAACTCGGGATAAGTCCCCCAAATCAGGGCTTTGCCTCGAGCTCGGCGAGGAGCGCGGCCATGCGAGCACAGGCTCGGCCTCGGTGGGAGAGACGATTCTTCTCCTCGACCGAGAGTTCAGCTACGCTTTTCCCGAGTTCGGGCAAGAAAACTACGGGATCATAGCCGAATCCCCCCACCCCCATGGGCTCGCGGAGAAGCTCGCCGGGACAGGTCTCCTGGATCGCGAAGACCCGCTCTTCGGAAATAATCAGCACGAGGCAGCAGACGAAGGCGCAGCTTCGGTCCTCTTTCGATGCCATGTTCGCGAGGAGGAACGCGTTGCGCTCCGCGGCCTCGAGTTTACGCTTCCCATCGACCGAGCCGTAGCGAGCCGACAGGATACCGGGGGCGCCGCCGAGCGCACGGACCGAGAGCCCGGAATCGTCGGCCAGCGATGGCTTACCGATGAGGCGAAAGAGGGCTTCAGCTTTTATCACGGCGTTTTCAAGGTAAGTCGATCCGCCTTCTTCGACCTCGAAGCCCTCAACGCCGGCTTCGGAGGGTATTCTGAGCGTATGATCCGGCAGTGCCGGCCCCAGCTCGACCAGTTTATGCGCGTTCCCCGTAGCTACGAATAGTTCCATATCTCCAAACGATAGCCTTTGCGGCTCGGCCGAAGCAAGGAGGGCACGGGGAACCTCAACGCCGCGGCTACTGCTATTCGGGGCCATAGCGTTTCCTGAGATAATAGAGGCCCGAATCCACCGTTCCCTTCGGAATGCCGAGGATCCTCGCTACAACCGAGTTTGGGACTATAGGCCTTAGAGCGCCGAGTTCTTCCTTGACCTTGGCGTATCGCGCCGATTCCCTTCCCATCGCCGAGGAAAGCCGGGCCATGCAATAGCGGTCGGTCTCGATTGCCATCCGGGCTTCGAGGAGCCTCTGCCTCGTCCAGCTTGCATTACGGCGTTTCACCAGACGCTCGACGCGGGAGCGCTCGGGCTCGAGGGAACGCCGCGCCTGCTCGACCGCCGCGGCGAGCCATTCCCGGCCGACCCCCGCGGCGGCCGAAACTCGCGCGACGCCCTCTTCGTCGATCTCCCATGCGCACTTGACCGCAAGAAAGACGAGTCGACTCGAAAAAGCAGCCGCTTCCGCCGGACAGCGCGGGATGACTCCGCCCCTGGCCCGAGGCCTGCGATGGGAAGCCGATCGCCCGTACTCCTCGTTTCCGGAATACCGAAGCTCGCGAGTCTGGTCCGCGGTTTCAAATTGCAGCGCCATCGCCGGATCCGTATCGATGCGCTCCATCTCAAGGAAGGCGGCGCGCTCGCAGACCGACTCCCGTTCGAAAATCCGTCGACGTTCCCTGCGCACTGTCCGTGCAAGGTAGCGAAGGCTGGTGGCGAGGTAGGCGTCGAATGGCAGGCCTCTATCCTCGAATCGGTCGATAAGCTTCAGGATCCTTCTTCGGTACTTGAGAAGGGCGTTCGCGGCGTCATCCTCGTCGTCGAAACCGTACTTTTGATGAGCTTCATAGACGAGGGCGGCCACTTTTTCCATGATGAGATCCCGTCCCTCCCCGCTCGAGCGGTAGGCGAGAACAAGTTCGTTGAGCTTGGTTATAGGCATGCTTTCCTCCATAACGAGGGGGAAAAGCATGAACCATGCCCCTGCAAGGGCTTACCGACGAAGCCGCGCCGATTCCATCAAGGGGGACGATGAAGCGAAAAGAATTAGGCGCATTTAAATAAGTAACTAATAAATGCCCGCAAGAGTTATTTGCCGGTCCGGCCTCTCGACGATGTGGAAAAAGCAGTTTCGCGTTGCGGGCGCCCTCCCAGGGAGAGCGGGCCCGCTCACGAAGAGCGAGCTCTAGCCTTGATCGAACCAAGGCTCGAAGGCCCCCGTGAGCTTATCCTTGACTTCCGCGAGACCGCCACGGATTGAGAGCCCGGCGGCCAGGCGATGCCCGCCTCCGCCGAAAGAGGCGGCTATGGAGCCGACGTCTATCCGATCCCGGGCGCGAAGTCCGACGGTACAATCGGCCTCTCCCTCCTGCCGGATAATTATCGCCGCCTCGCAGCCCGCGATGCTCAGGAGGAGCTGGTAGAGGGTATCGGAATCCCTGCTGGCGAGGCCGTAGCGCTGCTGGTCCTGAAGGGTCACGAAGGAGACGAGGAGCGCGCCGTCAAAGTGAGGTTCCGTGCGCGTGAGTATCTCACCCATGAGTTTACGAGAGAGGAGGCTTTTACCGCCATACATGAGATTGTAGACGCGCTTGGGCGATGCTCCAGCGGCAACCAGGCGTGATACCGCTTTAAAGGTCTCCTCGGAGTGCTCGTCCAGGTGCCGGAAAAAGCCGGTATCCGTTCCCAAGCCGAAAAGGAGATACTCGGCCTCCTCTTTTGTCGGCCTACCGCCCATGGCCTCGATAAGGAGGAGGACCATCACGGTTACCGAAGGAGCCTTATCGTCGATGAACAGGACATCGCCGATGGCCGATCCCGCGGCGTGATGGTCGATAAATGCGATGGGCACTTTGGGGAGGGTTTCGGCGACCATGCCTATTCGCTGAAGGCTCGAACAGTCGAGAATGAGAGCCGCGGCCCTCTCGGACGGGCTTTCGGGGGGCGCCTCCATAAAAAACCGGCTCTCGTAGGTCATGATCTCGTTCCGGGAAAAGGGGCCCGCCGAACATAGATAGGCGGTTTTGCCGCTTCGCTTCAAGAACGAGGCGAGGGCAAGCTGGGAACCGACGCAATCGCCGTCCGGTTCCTTATGGCCGATGACGTAAAATGTTCCGTGCCGGTCGATAAAATCGAGTAGTTCGGGTGGAACGGATAGCATGTCGCGTGCCTTTCTTCGCCGGCACACCGGCGAGACGAGTCGAAGGGTTAAATTGGGGGGAAAAGCCTAGAATTCCAGCTTTAAGTCCTCGGAATCGAATTTCCCCACACCCTCAGATGGACTGAGTATACCCCAGGTTTGGTCCTTTTGATCAGATAGGACATAGAGCCTCAGGTGATCGAACTTTCCGTCCTTATAAAAGACTGTCATATAGGGGTAACTATCGTCGTTGGCGCGGATGAGCTCGCCCTTCCCTCCGGAGACGAACCATCGCGCGGGGAGGTATACGGCCGCTGTTTCCGATAAGCCTTTTCGATAAATGACACGGAACCCGTCGGAGTGGGAGAAGACCTTTACCACGTCTATCCTGACGGGGTAGAAGGCGGAGGTCTCGGCCGCGAGCGCGCAGGCAACGACGGCGATCAGGACGACGATGATGGTTGCACGTTTCATTCGACCCTCCATTCGAAAGGCATTATAGCCCATGCCGGTGACAATGCAAGTGCGGATCAGGCGGCGGGGCGCAATGGGCGAACCGGTGGTTAAGGATTATACTCCGGGCATGAGCACGAGCGAAGGCTTACTCGAGCGAGTCGAGACAGTCTACGACAGACTTGTTCCCCTCTGGCCGGATGCCGAGCCCCTACTGGCATACCGTAACTCCTTCGAACTCGTCTGTGCCGTCGCACTCTCCGCCCAGTGTACGGACGAGCAGGTGAACAAGGCGACGCCCGGTCTCTTCTCCCGATGGCCCACTCCCGCCGCCCTGGCCGGGGCCAGGATCGAAGATGTAGAGTCCATGATTCGAAGTCTCGGATTTTTCCGAATCAAGGCGCGTCACCTCGTCGAGGCGGCGATAATCATCGAGACGAGGTTCGGAGGCGCCGTCCCTTCCACGATGGAAGGGCTCCTCGAACTTCCCGGCGTGGGAAGGAAGACGGCCAATCTGGTGCTCTCTGCCTGTTTCGGGCAGCCGGGCATAATCGTGGATACCCACGTGCTCCGCGTCTGTCTGCGCCTGGGCCTCGGGGAAAAGGCCAACGCCACGGCCATGGAGAAGCGGATTGCCGAGCTGGTGCCCGGGGAAAGATGGACTCGCTTCTCGCACGCGGTGAACCGACATGGGAAATTCGTCTGTTTGGCTCGGAAACCCGCATGCGTCCCTGGATCGAGCCTTGCACCCTGCCCCCTTCTATCTATATGCCCGCGTATTGGAATAAACTGAGCGCCTTGGATATACCCCAACATGGATTTCCGCAACGCATTATACTCAGAACTGTCTATTTTTATGCTGCTTGATACCACCAAGAAACGCAGGAGATTCGTTTGAAGACCAATTTCGCCCTCGTACCGAAACTCCTGAAGGCCGACCCGGCTCTGGCGGCCAAATTGGCCAAATCTTTCATGGCGCAGAAAAAGTCGATGCAAGTCGACCATCGTTTTTATCGGGGTCGGACGCACGAGCTGGCCCTCATGTACTTCCGCCTGACGCCACTGTGCAACCTGCGCTGCGTCATGTGCGGCCAGCGCGGCGAGAAAGGCGTACTAAAAGGAGCCTTCGCCGTCGAGGAAGCCAAAAAAATCGTCCCCCTCGAGACCTATATGCGCCTTGTCGACGAAATCAAGCATAAGCGGCCGACTATATACCTCTGGGGCGGCGAGCCCTTCCTCTATCCCGACCTCTTCCCCCTCGTCGATTACATGATAGGCGCGGGACTGGCAGTGAGCGTCAATACGAATGGAACCCATCTCGCGAAGAACGCCGAGGAAATAGTGAGCAAGCGGTGGCATGCGCTTTTCGTCTCTCTCGACGGCTTCGAGGGGACCAACGACAGGATACGCGGCCAGGGATCATACAGGCGGGTCGTCGAGGGCTTCGAAGCCATCAATCGGGAGAAAAAAAGGCAGGGCTCGCACCTACCCCATATGGGAATCGTAAGCACGGTCAATAACCTCAACTACAGGGACCTCTACCGCCTCGCGGAGGCCGCCCAGGGTTTCGGCCTGTCCTGGCATATCTTCAACCTCGGGACTTACACGAATGAGGCCATCGTGGAGAAGCAGCGCATATTCATGCGAGAGAAGCTGGATACGGAGATAAGCTGCCTTCAGGCCTACGATACCGGTTACAACGATGGGATCGATGGGCAGGAGCTCTACGACATCCTCACCCGGATACACGAGATGGAGACCGACCATCCCATCATCACCGTACCCGCCCTTAATCCCGAGAAGATCAATACCTACTACGGCGAGCTCGAAATACCCGTTCGCACGCACTGTTCGGTACCATGGAGCCAGGCAAACATCGACTACGACGGCGGAGTCCATTTTTGCGCGGACTACACGGACTACATGCTTGGCAATATCAAGGACGAGGCTTTCTTCGACATTTTCAACGGCGAGCGCGCGAGGCGATTCCGCAATACGCTCAAGGGAAGCCCGGACGGCGTGTTCCCCGGCTGTGTGCGTTGTTACCAAAACATGCTCTGCGGGAAAAGAATAAAGGGTTTCTGATCGCGCGCCGGGCCATTCGGCGGCCCGATTCAATCGGCGGCCGATTCAATCGGCGGCCGATTCAATCGGCGAGGTGCTTGGGACGCGTATGGAGGCATGGAAAGCTTCGACGACCCCCTGGCCCGCGCGGCCAAAGAGCGGTTCGGCCTCGACTACCTCTACCCTTACCAACGCCTCGTTGCGGCCAACGTCCTGGATGCGGCGCTGGAGGCATCGCCCCCAACCAGTCCCGGCGCGGAGCCATTGCGCCAGGTTGTCCTCCTGCCTACCGGCTTCGGCAAATCGCTCTGCTTCCAGTTGCCAGCGCTCTTCCTCCCCCGTCCGACCGTCGTCGTCTATCCCCTCCTCGCGCTGATGGAGGATCAGCGACGCCACCTCGATTCGCTGGGTATCGCCTGCGCCCTCTTCCGCGGGGGCCAGTCGCCCGAAGAGCGCCGCTCCGCCGAGTCGTCGATCGAACGGGGAGAAGCGAAAATCGTCATATCGAATCCCGAATGCCTAAGGAGCCCCCGCCTATTGGATTTCCTGAAGAACGCAAGGCCGAGCCACGTCGCGATAGACGAAGCACACTGCGTTTCGGAATGGGGAGAGAGCTTTCGCCCTTCCTACCTCGAGATGGGAAAGATAGTCGAGACTCTGGATCCCCCCGCTTTGAGCGCCTTTACCGCGACGGCGAGCCCGACCGTATTTGAAGCTGTCGCTCGTATCCTGTTCGGCGGAGCCCCGTACAGGGTAATCGAGGGCGATCCCGACAGACCCAACATTTCCTATGCGGTAGTTCGCACCCTAAGCCGGGAGCATAGCCTCGTTCGTCTCGCCGGGGAGATGCCGCATCCCCTCATCGTATTCTGCTCATCGCGCGAAGGCGCACAGATGCTCGCCCGTCTTCTCATCGAGCGGCTGTGCGATACCGAAGTGCGCTTCTATCACGCCGGCCTCGAGAGACCCGAAAAAAAATCGATCGAGGAATGGTTCCTCAGTTCCGAGAGCGGGACGCTGGTAAGCACCTGCGCCTACGGTATGGGAGTGGATAAAAAAAATATTCGCAGCGTCATCCACTATGAAAGTCCGACGAGCGTCGAAGCGTATTTGCAGGAAGCCGGGCGCGCGGGGCGCGATGGACTGCCCTCTCGCGCGGTGCTTATATCGGGTCCGGGCGAGGAGCTGCGGCTCGGGAGAGAGAGCGACGAGCTCCGCCGCTCGCGCTTCCGCGCCCTCCTCGACTATGCGAGCGCGGAGGAGGGCTGCAGGCGCGAGTTTCTCCTCGATCTCCTCGGCGCTCCACGCGAGGGGCGCTCGCCCTGCTCGGGCTGCGACCTCTGCGAGGGAGGGGGGCGCGGACCGCGGGAGGGCGAAGAGGAAATACGTACCTTCGCGCGGGCAAACTCGAGACGCTTCTCGTCCGACGAGGCCCTTGCATTGCTGAGGGGCGCGGTCTCGGTCAAAGGGGAGCCACCGCGTTGCGCGCTATGGGGCGCCATGGCCGGCTGGGACGCGAAGGAAGCTGCCCGCGCTATGGACGAGGCATTGCGCGCGGGTATCCTACAAAGACGGAGCCGCTGGCCTTGGAAAGGGATGCTCGTCCCCCTGCGCCTAACGCACGCGAATGGGCATCACCACGTTCGTAATGCCTTCCCACTGAAGCCGACGCTGGACGGCGAAGGCCGTCTCGTTGTGCAGGATGCGGTGAAGCAGGCTCTCGCGCGAGAAAACGAGGTTGCCCGAGAAAACCGTCGATTTCGGGAAGGTTTCGTGGAGGGTTCGGCATAGATCCGTCGCGGCGTCCACGACGTTGGTACCCACGCCGCTGTAGCCCTCGGCCGCGTAGCCGTATTTCTGGGCAAGGCGCACGTAGCGCTGGAGAGACACATCGACCTCCGCAAGGAGCTCGGGGACGCTCTCGCCGTCCTTGAACATCGCCTGATCGACTATCCCGACGGACACGAAAATGAAATTTCCATAGTGGCCCGGGAAGGCCGAGCAGATTTGCAGGAAGGAGTGGACGCCTATGCCGTTGTAGCCCGATACGAGCTGTATGGCCGTCATCGCCTGGGGATCGACCTTCACGATATCGGTCCTGCCCTCCTCGAGATCGACTGCCTCAAGGAGGTCGTCGAGCTTCGCGAGCGCCTTGCCCACGCGCAGATAATGCCGCTTGACGGCGATGCAGGTCAGGATGAGAAAGCCGGTGATGACGAGGGTCAGCCAGCCGCCCTCGGTGAATTTTTCCGAGACGGTCAGAATGAGGATCAAGGCGCAGAGCACGAAACCTATCGCCTGGATGGCTATGCTTCGCAGGGGAATTTTCTCGTCCTTCCGATGGAGGACGAAATGCTTCACCATTCCGAACTCGGAGAGCGAGAAGGTCAGGAAGACGTTGATAGAATACATGACCACCAGGGCGGTGATAGAACCCTTCGTGTAGACGAGGAGGGCGAGGGCCGAGACGCCGATCATCACGATGCCGTTGCGCATCGTGAGGCGGCCGGAAAAATCGGCGAAACGGCGGGGAAGCCAGGAATCTACGGCCATGTTGGCCATGACGCGAGGGGCGTCGATGAAGCCCGCCTGCGAGCCGACGAGGAGGAGGGCGCCCTCGGATAGGATGGTGACGAAGGCCAGGACCTTGCCGATCCCGCCAAAGCCGCCGTAGAGCGCATCCGCCAGGGTGGCGTTCAGAGTCCGCCCGTTCTCGGGCGAGATCTTCGCGAGGAGGTAGCAGGCGAGAAGACCTCCCGCGGTGACGGCGAGCGAGGTAGAGAGGTAGGCCATCGTCCTCTTGCCGTTCTTCACCTTCGGGTCGCGCATTATCTGCATGCCGTTAGAGACGGCCTCGATGCCGGTGTAGGTGCCGCCGCCGAGGGAATAGGCGCGCAAAAAGATGAGAGCCATCCCGAGCAGGCCTATGCCGCTCATGTCGGAGCGGAAGCCCGAGCCTATGTTGTGGACTATCTCCCCCGCGACGCTCGCCCTGCTCGCGAAGCCATATACGAGGAGGATGGCGTGCGTGGCGAGAAAGACGACGAAGATGGGCGCCAGAATGGTGATGGATTCCTTGACGCCGCGGATGTTGAGAACGACCATCACGATAATCAGGACGGCGGTCACCCATATTTTATTGGGCTGCCACTGGACCGGGAGGTAGCTGAAGAGAGCGTCCGTGCACGAGACGATGGAGACGACAATCGTCAGTATATAGTCGACGATGAGGGCGCTTCCCGATACGACGCCGGCCCTCTTGCCGAGCATCTTCGTCGCGACGACGTAGCCGCCGCCGCCGTGCGGGAAGCGTTCGATGATCTTCGTATAGGTATAGGCGATGATAAAGACCGTGAAGGCCGTGGCCAGGCCGAGGAACACGGCCATATAGGTGTGAGTCCCGAGATTGCGGAAGGCTTCTTCCGGTCCGTAGGCCGAGGATGAGAGTCCGTCGGCCCCGAGCCCGATCCACGCGAAAAACGGAATCAGGGCGATCTTGTGGAAAATATGGGGATCGCGGACGTCGCGGGGCCGACCAAACACTTTGAGCCTGATGCGCTGCGCGAGACTCGTTTCGCTGGAATCCTGTTCTCCGCTCACTTGACCTCCGGGTCGCCGCGACAATTCTATTCGGAATAATGGATTCTGCCAAGGAGACCCAAATTCGAAAACATAGGGATCCTGAATCCACCTGAATCCATCGGGACATATGCAAGGTCTTTGAATATCCGATCACTTGGGTTAGTATTTGACATGATGGAAACCCCAGCCGTATCGGATAATACGCGACACAACCTCCGTCTATCGCGCACGGAATTCCGGCATGGCGAGGAGCAATGGTACATCTTGGACAATGCCGCGGCCTTTATGCCGGCCCTGACCAATTCGACCGCGACATTGGTATTCCGGATTTCGGCCACTTTAAACTCGACCATAGTTCTTCCCGTACTGGAAGCTGCCCTGGCGACCATCGCTCCCCGGTTCCCATACTACCTTGTGGTGCTCAGGCGCGGTTTCTTCTGGTATTACATGGAACCCGCGAGTGCCAAACGCCCCCGGATTTCGGCCGATTCGAAATACCCCTGCCAAAATATGCGAGCCCGCCGAGGCGATTTCCTGTTTCGGATTCGGGCCTACTCTTCCCGGATAGCGGTAGAATTCTGCCACATTCTCACCGATGGGGCCGGGGCCCTGATCTTTCTCAAGGCTCTTGTCCTGGAGTATTGCCGCCTGCTCGGCCATGACATCCCGGATACCGGAGGAATTTTTACCGCCTCCGAAGTGCCCAACGACGAGGAATCGGAGGACGCCTTCAATCGCCACGTGCAACCGGGCATCCCCGCCCCGGAACCTGCGCGCAGAGCCTTCCACATTCCGGCGATGCGTCTATGGCCCGGGCAGTACCGGATCATCACCGGTCAAATGCCCCTGGATGCGGTGATGCGACTATCCAAACAACATGGGACGAGTCTGACCGAGCTGCTCGCTGCCATATATCTGGCCGCCCTTCAGGAGATGTTTTACGCCCTGCCCGGCCCAGTACGAAAAACCCTGCCGCCCATACTGGCCCTGGAAGTACCCGTAAATTTACGCAGACTCTTTTCCAGTCGCACGATGCGCAACTTTTCGCTGTACGTCCTGCCCTCGTTGAATACCCGGCTGGGCTATTACGAATTCGACGAGATAGCCAACTTGGTCCATTTGTATCTTCAGGAAGCGGTTTCCGTAAAGAACATGGCCCGACAACTGTCGCGCAATGTCATGGGCGGCCGATCCTTGCTGATCAGGGCCCTTCCCCTCGGCATAAAAAACCTGGCAGCCAAGCTGGTTTATAAGCGGATGGGAGAAAACACGATGTCCGGCTCGCTTTCCAACCTCGGCCTGGTCCAGTTGCCTCAAGCACTTTCCGCCCTGGTGGAAGGCTTTGCGTTTATTCCTCCTCCCAGTCGGGTCTGCAAAACCAAGGCCGCCTGCGTCGGCTATAACAACGATTTATATATCAGCTTCGGCTCTCTCGCGGCCACCGTCGAGCTCGAGCGCCTGTTCTTTGTCCGCATGGAACGGATGGGCATTCCGATAAACATCACGTCGAACGTGTGAGGATAGTATGTCCCTATGTCCCAATTGCAAGGTGGAAGTCGGAAACTCGGTCCGTCACTGCCCATTGTGCCACGCCCTCATCCAGCCCGGTGATTCCCCGCCCCCGACTCATCATGTCTATCCCGAGCAGGTTCTTGACCCCGACGACCGCGATAAACTGACGATCCGGGAAAAACACCAGATATTCCTGGAATTATATACGGCCTGCAGTCTGATCGCCGCCGCCGTCGTACTGGCTGTCGATATCCTGCTTGACCATCGCCTGTCCTGGTCCCTCTATCCCCTCGTTTCCTTCACATACCTGTGGCTGCTGGTCTGTATGCCCGTGATATTCGCCGGCCGTCCATGGTTGATTTTCGCGGTCTTGAGTCCATCGAGCCTGCTTTTTCTCTTTCTTCTGGACGCGATCAACGGTCGGATGGAATGGTTCTTCCCGGTGGGGCTGGCTCTCGGCCTGCTATTTGAAGGAGGGGTGGTCGTCTGCTGGGTGCTGGCAGCCGCAGCCAAGCGGAAAGGAATCAACGTCATCGCCATATTCCTGACCGGCGCAGTTCTGGTCTCCGTAGGAGTAGATATCATCTTGAACCTGAATCTGAAACACGGCCTACTCCTCTCCTGGTCGGCGATAGTCCTGATCGCCGGCCTGCCATCGGCCGGTTTCCTGTTTTTTATGCACTACCGGATAGTACATCGCGCTTCGCTTCGAAAATTGTTTCACCTATAGGCTGATTGAAGTGGCGTGCTCACGATTGCATGCCTACCAATGAGGCGACTCCTCACTCGATCATATCCTTCGCCGACGCCGTTTCGGCTCCCGCCCTCGACGCAGGCCGAACCGTAGGCGAAGAAGGCCGTGAGTAGGCAGGAGGGACAGTGCGCCGTCGCGGCGAAGAGCGCTTGCGGTAGACGGACCCAACATACCGAAGGGCCGCCCATATGAGCAGGACCGCGACCGTGATCAAGATGACGCGCCAATCGGCGATGACCTTTAATGAAACCGCCAAGGCCTCTCCCAAGCTCATGCTCCCCCCATCGAAAACGCTTCGTCCTCCCCGTACAGGGCGAAGGAGAGCGCGGCCATATTCTTGGCGGAGAGGTCCATGAAGGCGATGCCGTAATAATTCATATCACCCTCCTGGAATTTCCGCACGACCTTTCCGGAGCATACTATTATCTTGTCCTTCACGCTCAACTTCAATCGAATGACCGAATCCCGAGCGATCTCGGGGCCGGAATCCGGGAGGACCGCAAGAATCCCGGAGGGGCTCGCGTCGATGATTCCTCCCTTGAACGGCGCTGAATCCTCTTCGGAACCAGGGCCGGAGAGCGAGAAATATCCATACCTTTTAAGGAACCAGGCGAGAATTCGCGAGAATTCCCAAGCCAGGTCGACCGCGCCGAAATCGAGGGCCTGAGGGCGATCAGGACCGTCCGCTATCAAGATGATGCCCACCGCGTAACGGTAATATATCACCGGGCACCACAGCCCGGAAATCAGGCCTTCCGCCGCTCGAGCGCGCAGATAGGCGGATAGCCGCGTGCCCTGGGCCGCCGCCGCGGGTCCCTCGAAATCGTCGGCCATCTCCCGGGTGATTATGCGGCCGGTTGGATAAGGGTCCCCCGGAGGCAAGGGCCCTGAAGTGGATGGTACGTAGAGGGTTCGCCCGAGCTTCGCGGCCATCTCCTCGGCTATGTTGGATGGGCCCCTTTCTTTATACATTATCACCCGCCCCTCGCTCGCTATCTCGGAGGCTTTGACCCTGAAACTTTCGACGAGGGCCTTGAGGTCATGCGAATCGAGCCCCTCCCGGAGTTCGGGGAGCTCGACGTCTGACCAGCTCTCTGATTCGGGGCAATCGAGAATAAGATCGGCATCCGCGAGGAGGAGCTCCACGGAAAGGTCCTTGGGCGCGCTGACTCTGGGCCATTTGCGCGAAAGGCTTCGATACATCGTTTCGGGCATATCCAGCTCGACGGTTCCCGACGCGGCATTTCGTACGGCCGCCTCGAAGGCGATGGCCTGGCCTCGAAAATCGAAGCAGACGGAAACCATCTCCTGGGGCGCGAAAGGGAGGAAAGCGTCGGTCGTCATGAAACCGATCCCTTCTCGGCTCAGGCCGGCTACGACGCAGTCCATGGACTTTCCCGCCGTCCTGAGCCTCGCCCGAGTCTTGGTTTCCGCTGCCCTGCCCAGGATGAACTCTCGCTCGATCCTATCGATACGTATGGCCACGGCGCCTCCCGAAACGAGTATATTCCTGCTTGAGAGAACCGTTATTAAAGTCGCCGGACTTTAATAAGCCTCCATTACTATTTCGGCCAAAGGCGAGCCTTGATGAAGGCCCGAGCTGCGGATATCATATATTCTCAGGAAAGGAGCCGTACATGATCGAATACAAGAGGCTCGACGAGACGAAATCGTTCCCGAAGCTCTCGGCGCTGCCGGTCCCGCGCGTCGGCGAAATCCTCACGACGGAGCGGATCGCCGCCTGCGACATTACGGCCGGCGGCGGCCTCACGTACAATTGGGCGGCATCGCCCGTGGATGGCCCCGTCCTCGCCGCCCTCGGAGAGCTGGCCGAGGAGCAGGGTCTCATCGAGAAGTACGGACTCCTCGCCGAGGGCGAGATCATGAACACGGGCGAGGGAAGGATGGTACTCCACCACCTTGCGCGAGGCAGGCTCGGCAGGGCCGTCCTCCGCGAAGAGCGGGATCTCCGCGCCTTCTACGAGGGCGAGCGCGAGAAGGCAGCCGAATTCGCCCGCGCCGTGCACTCGGGCAAGATACTGGGCTCCACTGGGGAGCCATTCGCGACGGTAGTCCAGATAGGCATCGGCGGATCCGATCTCGGTCCGCGCGCCCTCTACCTCGCCCTGGAGCGCTGGGCCATCGCCGAAGGACGGGCGATGATGGGCGCCTGCTTCATCTCGAACGTCGACCCCGACGACGGCTATGACCTGCTATCGAAGCTCGACCTGGCGACGAGCCTCTTCGTCCTCGTCTCCAAGAGCGGCGTCACGCAGGAGACCCTCGCCAACGAGTGCCTCGTGCGCGACAGGCTCGAAGCGGCCGGCCTCGATCCATCCAAGCACATGGTCGCGGTGACGAGCGAGACGAGCCCCCTCGCGGGCAACTCGGGCTATATCGAGTCTTTCTATATCGACGACTTCATAGGCGGACGCTACTCCGCATCGAGCGCGGTCGGCGGCGTGATCCTCTCCCTCGCCTTCGGTCCCGAGACCTTCGTCGAGTTCCTGGCGGGCGCCCACGAAGCGGACCGACTCGCGCAGGAAAGGGATATTTCGCGCAACGCGGCCCTCCTCGACGCGATGATAGGCCTGTACGAACGCAACGTTCTCAAGATGGGCGCGACGGCCGTCCTGCCCTACTCCGAGGCCCTCTCGCGCTTCCCCGCCCATCTCCAGCAGCTCGACATGGAGTCCAACGGCAAGCGAGTCGACCGCGACGGGGTCAAGCTCCCCTACTCCACCGGGCCCGTGGTCTTCGGCGAGCCGGGCACGAACGGTCAGCACTCGTTCTACCAGCTCCTCCATCAAGGCACCGACCCGGTTCCCCTCCAGTTCATAGGCTTCATGGAGGGGCAGACGGGAGGCGACGTCGAGGTCGAGGGCTCGACGAGCAGGCAGAAGCTCAACGCCAATCTCGCCGCGCAGATCGTGGCCTTCGCCCGCGGCAAGGAAGATACGGATAGGAACAAGGAATTCCTCGGCGGCAGGCCGAGCACCCTTATTCGCGGCGAGCGACTGGACCCGCGCGCCCTCGGCGCCCTCCTCGCTCATTTCGAGAACAAGGTGATGTTCCAGGGTTTCGCGTGGAACCTCAACTCGTTCGACCAGGAAGGCGTTCAGCTCGGCAAGCTCCTCGCCAAGAAAGTCCTCGCGATGGCGACGGATAAGAGCATCGCCGCGGGCGACCCCGAGCTCGCGGCCTACGCCGGGATGCTCGGCCTCCCGGCGGCGGAGTAGGCTGAAAGCCCGTGGATAGCGCGACCTTGGTCTTCACGGGTGGGGGTACCATGGGGCACGTCTATCCGGGCCTCGCCGTGATAGAGGCGCTCCGCGCCCGCGCTTTCGCGGGCCGGATCGCATGGATCGGCTCCAAAAAAAAATCGGATCGCGAGGCCGTAGAGGCGGCCGGCATCGAGTATTTCGCCATCCCCGCCGGCAAGCTGCGGCGCGAGTTCTCCCTGACGAACGCCGCCGATGCCTTCCGCGTCCTCGCGGGGTACAGAGGCTCGCGCCGCATCCTTAAGTCCTTACGGCCGGCACTCCTCTTTTCCAAGGGCGGCTACGTGAGCGTGCCGCCCTGCGCCGCGGCGGCGTCGCTCGGCATTCCCTACTTCACGCACGAGTCCGACCTCACGCCGGGACTCGCGACGCGGCTCAACGCGGGCCGTGCCGATACGATCGTGCTGAGCTATGAGGAGACGAGAGCGCTATTACCGGTCGCTTCGAGGAAGAGGGCGGTCGTCGCGGGCAACCCGGTCCGCACTTTGTTCCACGGTACCGGGGAACACGACGCCACGGCCCGCGGAGCCGACCCCGCTCGGGGACGCGCCCTCCTCGGCCTCCCAGACGGGATACCGGTGCTGTTCTTTTTGGGCGGAAGCCAGGGCGCTCGGCAGATCAACGAACTCGTCGTCGCCGCGCTTCCCAGGCTGAGCGAGACGGCCTTCGTCGTCCACCAGACGGGCGAGAGCCCGTCCACCGGCGGAATCGACGCCGGCCTTCCGAACGGCCCCCGCTACACGAGCTTCGCGTACATCCGCGAGGAGATGCCCGACCTGCTCGCCGCGGCCGACCTCGTCGTGGGCCGAGCGGGGGCCGGAACTTTATGGGAGTGCGCCGCGCTCGGCAAGCCCATGGTTCTCGTGCCCCTCTGTGGCTCGGGCACGCGGGGCGACCAGGTGGACAACGCGGCCCTCTTCGCGCGCTCCGGTGCGGCGATCAGCCTCGTCGGGCCCGAGGCTACGGTAGACAGGCTCGTCGACGAGATACTCAAGCTTCTCGGTGATCGCCGCCGCCTCACGGCGGTAGGGGATGCGGCGAGAGCCTTGGCCGGCCGCGATGCGGCTTCCGAAATAGCCGAACTAATCCTTAAGCGCGTAGGAGAGGCACCATGAACACGCTCGACTGGGTCTTCATCATCGTATTCGCCCTCTTCGGGATCCGTTGCATGATCAAGGGCTTCGTGGCCGAAATCCTCTCGGTGGCCGCGTTTTTTGTCGGCATTCTCGCAGGTCTATTCCTGTACAAGAGCGTGGGGCAGCTTTTCGTGGGATGGGGCCTCGCCGCCAAGCCGGAGTTGCTGCCCGGCATCCTGGGCTTCGTCGCCGTTTTTCTCGTAGCCTTCATCGTCGTGAAACTCGTCGCGCGTCTCATCGAGGAGGGAATCGAGGCCGCGCAACTCGGGGGCGTGGACAGGGTTCTCGGCCTCCTTCTCGGCCTCGCGGAAGGCCTCATTCTCGTTTCATTCGTCCTCGTGGCGATGAGCCTCCTCGAGCCGACACTAAAGTCGATCTTCGCCGGCTACTCCAAGCTCCTTCACGGCTCGTATTTCTCGCAACTCATCCTGCCCATCATCGGGCCAGAGCTGTCGAAAGCCACCCAGGGCATCAAGCTGAACCTGCCCGAAATCAAAAAGCCCTAGGCCTGCCGTGTTCGAAAACCTGTTAGGGCAGAACGAAGTCCTCAAGACGCTCAAGTCGGACCTCGAGGCCGACCGCCTTCCGCCGGCCATCCTCTTTTCGGGACCGCCCGGCTCCGGGAAAATTACGGCGGCCCTCGAGCTCGCTCGCGTCCTCTCATGCACCCTAGCCTCGGAGGAGCAGCCCGCCGCCGCGTGGAACTGTCCCTGCCCCTCCTGTTCGCGGCATCGCTCGCTCGTCCACCCTGACCTCGCCCTCCTTGGTCCTCGGACCTTCCCCGAGGAGATACAGGCCGCCCTCGAGCTCCTCGACCGCGCGCCCGGCGCCCCATCCTCCTATTTTTTCTCTCGGGCGGCGCGCAAGCTCGCGAGGCGATTCGACGCCGTCCTCTACGAGGGCGAGGAATCGCGCCTCGCCAAGGCCGCCCCTCTCTTGCGCGAGCTCGAGGAGGAGATCGACGCGGTCGCGCCCGAGCGCGCGGCGCCCGGGGCGCTCGCTCCGGGCGCCGCGGAAGCGGCAGCCAAGGCCGCGGGAACCTGCGCCAAGCTCGAGTCCTTCGTGCCCGACGCTCCTCCGGTCTTCATGATCCGAAACGTCGAGTTCTGGGCGCGCCTCGCTCCCTTGGGCTCGCGCAAGACCGTGGTCATAGAGAACGTCGACCGCATGCTCGAGGCCTCGCGAAACGCGCTGCTTAAGATACTCGAGGAGCCACCCGACAGCGTCCGCTTCGTCCTCGTCAGCTCGAGGCGGAGCGCGTTGATGACGACCATTCTCTCGCGCGCGCGGACCTACGGTTTTGCGATGCGCGACGCCGCGGGAACTGCCCTCGTCGTCGAGCGCGTTTTCCACAGCTCGGAGCCGGCGCCCTCCGTCGAGTCCTTCCTCGCCGCGCGCAGGCCTTTCCCGCCCCATGAGGCGCGATCGCGGGCCGAGGCGTTCCTGGGCGCGGCCTTCGCCGCGTCTTCCGATCGCTCCGCCCGCGATCGCGCCGCCGCCCTTGCTTCCCTTCTCGAGGCCACGAAGGACTTCGGCCAGAAGGACGACCGTCTCTCTTCGAGCTTCCGCTCCTTCCTCGCCGCACTCACGTCGACGCTCGGAGCCATGCTCCGCGAGAAAGGCGCGGATGCCTCGTCGATCGGATCATTCGAGTCGGCGGCGGCCTTGGTTCGGGCCGCATCGAACGACTACGAGACCCTCAACCGCAGCCCGAATCTCCTGGCGGAGTCGCTTATGTACGCGTTGTCCGAAACCGGCGGCCCGCGGGGAGGATACCGGACGTGAGGCGCTTCATCGAGCGCGCCCTCGCGAAACTTCCGCGGCTCAAAGAGGACCAGATGCGATCCCTCCTCTACGCCCTCGCCGAGGAGAACGGCCGCATGGAAGCGGCCCTCGACTCGATGCTCGACGGCATAGTCGTCTGCGACCGCGACCACCTGCCCATCATCTACAATAAGTCGGCCGAGCGCATGCTGCGCCTGACCGGATCCGATCCGGCGGAGCGTCCCTTGTGGCATAGCGTCGCCGACGAGGACCTATCGGAATTTTTCCGCGCCACGCTCGAAGGCGAGGAGACGGTGCTCGACCGCGAGTTCGGCCTGGAGACCAAGGGCGCGACGAGGCTCGTCGCGGTATCGGTGAGCACCCTCGTCTCGCAGGGCCGCATCGAGGGCGCCATAGTGCACATGGAGGATATAACCGAGAAAAGGCGAAAGGAGGCCCAGCTGCGGAGGGCGGAAAGCCTCGCCTCTCTCACCACCCTAGCAGCCGGCGTCGCCCATGAGATCAAGAATCCTTTGGGTTCCCTGTCCATCCACATCCAGCTTATCAGGAAGGCCCTCCATGGGAAGAACGAGGTCGAGATCCCCTTCCTCGAACGCCATCTCGGCGTCGTGGACGAGGAGATCGACAGGCTCAACAAGATCGTCGTCGACTTTCTCTTCGCGGTGAGGCCCATGGACGTCCAGCTCCGCGAGGCCGACCCCGGAGAGCTGGTCGCGGGGATAGCCGAGTTCATCAAGCCCGAGGCCGAGCGCGCGGGCGTCATGGTCGAGCTCAGGCTCGCGGAAGGCCTGCCTCGGGTCGCCCTGGACGATCGCCTCATGAAGCAGGCGGTGCTCAATCTCGTGAAAAACGCATTGGCGGCGATGCCCGGGGGCGGGAAGCTGCGCCTCACGGCGGAACGCGTCGAGGACGAAGTGCGAATAGCGGTCGAGGACAGCGGCGTGGGCATCTCCGAGGCGGACTTGCCAAAAATATTCGAGCCCTACTTCACGACAAAGGAGAACGGAACCGGCCTCGGCCTTACGATCACGTTCAAAATCGTCAGGGAACACGACGGCGAGATAATGGTCACGTCGCACCCCGGCCAGGGGTCGACCTTCATAATAAACCTGCCGATCCCCCAGAAGGAGCGGCGCCTCCTGCCCTACGACGGGGCCGTCGCGAGCGCAGAGACGATCACGGACGCGACTCCCGTCGCGAACGAGACGACGATCGCGGACGGCCAAAGGGCGAGGGAGGCATAGATGCGATTTACGATCGTCGTTGCC
The DNA here is from genome assembly GCA_049513895.1 of Rectinemataceae bacterium. Classification (GTDB taxonomy): domain Bacteria; phylum Spirochaetota; class Spirochaetia; order Treponematales; family Rectinemataceae; genus UBA1306. The sequence continues at coordinate 84,832 of JBEKVO010000006.1, forward strand.
GACGACGAAAAAAACATTCGCGAGGGCCTCGCCGAGGCCTTGTCGCTCGAAGGCTACCGGGCCCTGCCGGCGGCGGACGGGGCCGAGGCGCTCGCCCTCGTCGATTCGGGCGAGGCGGACCTGGTGATAACCGACCTGCGCATGCCCAAGCTCGGCGGGACGGATGTCCTGAAATCCATTGCGAGCCGCTATCCCGGTCTGCCGGTCATCGTGCTCACCGGCCACGGTACCATCGAGGACGCGGTCAACGCGATGCGCGTCGGCGCCTTCGACTTCCTCACCAAGCCGGTGAATCTGGACCACCTCTCCATCCTCGTCAAGCGGGCCTTGGAGTCGAGGGAGCTCACGCGCAAGAACCGGGAGCTCGAGGCCGAGGTGGAAGCCCAGCGCCGATCGAGTTCCATCATCGGCAAGAGCGCCGAGATGAAGAAAGTTTTCGACCTCGTGCGCCGCGTCGCGCCGACTCGAGCGAGCGTCCTCGTCACGGGAGACTCCGGCGTCGGCAAGGAGCTGGTCGCCGACGCGATACATAACCTGTCGCCGAGGCGCGACGGGCCCCTCGTCAAGGTGCATTGTGCCGCCCTCGCGGAGAGCCTCCTCGAGAGCGAACTCTTCGGCCACGAGAAAGGCTCTTTCACGGGCGCCCAGGCGCGAAAGCGCGGTCGCTTCGAGCTCGCCGACAAGGGGACGCTCTTCCTCGACGAGATCGGCGAGATCAACCAAAACGTGCAGATCAAGATATTGCGCGTTCTGCAGGAACGAAAGTTCGAGCGCGTCGGCGGGGAGGAAACCATCGAGGTGGACGTCCGTATCATCGCCGCGACGAACAAGGACCTTAAAGAGGAGATTCGCAAGGGAAATTTCAGGGAGGATCTCTACTACAGGCTCAACGTCGTCAATATCCACGTGCCGCCTCTGAGAGAGAGGCGCGACGATATTCCCCTGCTCGCGATCGCCTTCTTGCGCGAGTTCGCGCAGGAGAACGGCAAGAAACTCGAGGGCTTCGATCCCAAGGCGAGGCAGGCCCTCTACGCCTATCCCTGGCCGGGCAACGTACGGGAACTGCGCAATTCCATCGAGAGCTCCGTGGTCATGGCGTCGAGCGGCCTGGTTGGACTGGACGACCTGCCGCCGGGCGTCCGATCCTCGGGGGAGGAGAGGGACGTGCGAGTGCCTATCGGCTCCACGCTCGAGGAGGCCGAAAAGATACTCATCCGCGAGACCCTCGCGGCCCAGGGCGGGAACAAATCGCGAACGGCCGAAGTTCTAGGCATAGGGAGGAAAACCCTCTACCAGAAAATCGAGGAATACGGAATCGAGGGCAAAGGATCCAAGGAAGCCTAGTCGCGGGAAGTAATATCAGACCGAGCTCCCGTTGCCGGCCGAGCGCCGCTCCTCGATCTCGATGAGGAGCTCTATTTCGGCGACGGTGGCCCCGATCCGCGCCGCTATGAGATCGGCCGAGAAGCCGCGCCGGTAGAGCTCGAAGGCCTCCTCACGCCTCGACTTGGGTGGGATGACCGAGCTCTCGGCTACCACGATATCCAAAGTTTGTCGCGGCTCCCCATGGGAGGGGGCAGATAAGACTTCCGACGACCCGAGATTCAAGGTGATCGGAGCCTCGGCGGTGCCGGCCGCGCCGCCGGGAGTGACCGACGGCGGAACCTGCGGCGCCTGTTCGGGACCGGTCGGGCGATCCGGGCTGGGGACGATGGGGCGGCGCCTGTTCAGCTTGGCATAGACGTCCCGCTCGGCGTCCCTCGCTTCGAGTTCCCTCCGCTCGACGCCGATCCGCCTATCCACGTCGCCCAGAAGGTCGCGCAGAGCGACCATCCTGTCCTCGACGAGGGATACGTTTCGATCGGCGGTCTCGTTGAGCTCCAGGACGAGGGCCCTTGCCTCGTCACGCACGCCCGCGAGGAGGTTTTCCAGCTCAAGGTATCGCCTGACTTTCGCTCGGATAAGGAACCAGATCGCGAAGAGTCCAGCCACTTCGATGGCAGCCAGGAGGAAAAACTGCGCGACTGGGCTCATCCGGATAGATCTACTAGGTTGCCGAGAGAAGGGTCGCTCACGACCTCCTCCTTGGGTTCTGCGGCCTCATCGCCCTCCGCCCCCGCTTGGCCGCCCTTCCCGCCCTGCGCGTGCGAACGGCTTCCGCGTTCCTTGATCGCCGCCGTCCCGTCCTTGGGCTCTACGGGTCGGCGTATCGCCTCCTTGGACTCGATCTCCCTTTTCTGCGTTACCGCCCCTTGGATGGAGCTCTGTAGGGCGGGCCCGTCCTTCTCGATGGCCTGGTCGCGTCCGACCTGGGACATCTGCATGAGGAGGGTCTGAAGATCAATCGGCCTTATGGGCATCGGGAGGCCCCTTCTTGAGGATATCGTCCTCGGGTTCTTCATAGCGCGTCGTGCGAATCATCTGGTTCGCGAGGTAGAAGGTGATGGCCTTCTGCTCGGTCTTGATATCCTCTTTAATGTCCTTGATGACGAGTTTTACGCCGGGATATACGCGGCTCGAGGCGCTGATCCGACCTTTCGTCTTGAGACCGTTCAGGTAGGTCTGTATCGCGTCGATTTCCTTGGCGAGGCCGCGCACCTCAGCCACGAGATCCTCTCGCCTGATGATGTAGTCCTGGAGTATGGCCTCCTTGTCCTCGGGCAGCACCTTACGCTGTTTTTTCGTCGCGTTCAGCGTCGCGATGTTCTTATCGAACTCCTCGGCCTGGCGCTTTATTTGCAGGGCCTGGGCCTGGAGACCGTCCATCTTTTCCTTGCTCTTGGGGTCGTAGCCGACTTCGAGGATCGTCTCGGTACCGCCTACCGGCGAACCGAGGGTCTTCGCGTTGATCTCCTCGCAGGCTCGGTACCTGCCGCCGACGATGGCCGCGCGTTTGCCCTGACAAATGATCTTCTTGTTCGCGACGATGGTGGAATTGATGAGACCATCGGAAACGATGACGTTTTCGCCCGCCTCGACGCTCGTGTTCTCGATGAATTTACTCCAGATGTTCTTGCCGGCCTGCACCGTTCCGCCGCCCTTTCCGGCGACGCCCTGGTGGATGATTATGTCCCCCTCGGCGACGATCTCGCACTTGCCCACCGAGCCGCGCACTTCGATGTTTCCCGAGGCCTTTACCGAAAAGCCGTCCTCTACGTTACCCTTCACGATCACCGTGCCGAGGAACATGATGTTGCCCGTCGTAAGGTCGACGTCGCCGGGGACGGTGAATATCTCTTCGACGTTGATCTTTCCGCCTATGAAGGTGACCAGGCCGTTGATGTCGGCGATAAGCGTGGCGCCGTCGTCGCCCATGTGGATGTTGCGTCCCATGGGCGTCGGGATGTCCTTGCCGTTGCGCGCGGGTATCATCTTCCCCGTCACGGTACGGCCCGGAACCCCCTGCTCGGGGGGCAGCTTGCGCGCCAGAGGCTGGCCCGCCACGACGTTCTGAATGAGGCCGAGCTCCTTGAAGTTGACGCGCCCATCGGCGGCCTCTCGCAGTTGGTGCCTGTTCTTGTCCGTCTCGAAATTATACTGGACGCGGGAGTCCCGTCCGTTCTGGGGACGCGTGCCTTCGGCCACGAGAACGGGCTCGCGGTAACGGGGCCTGTCCTCGAGCTCCTGGAGCGCGGCCTCCGAAATGCCGTGTATGACGCGGTTATTCCTGAGGTAGGCGAGGATGGCACCCTTCGATAGGTCCGAGCCGCCGGGACCCGGAGGCGTCAGGGTGACGTAGCCCTTCATCTCCTGGTCGGTTATTTCGACGGTGAAAAACGCGTCGTTCCCGGGGGTCGTGATGAATTCGCCGACGCGAACGTAGTCGCTCGAGGACTGCTTGACGACTGCCTTGACGAGGTCCTCGTCGTATGCCCTTACCGAACGGGACATGAGTGTGTCGAAAGCCTGTCGTTCCGACACGCGCTTGCCCCGTCCCTGTGGCGGCGTGACCTTGAGGAGGGCACCGTCGGGAGTCAGGCGCACGAAGCATTCGCCGTCGGCATCCACCACCTCGGCTATCGACGCTGCCTCGTCGATGGCTTCGGCCTCGACCGGGGTCGAGGGCATCTCGATCTTTTGCTTGGCGGCGGCGGCATAGACGCGGACGCGCCAGGGCTTGCGCCCCGCCCCCAAAACCCCGGGAGTTCCCTTCTCTATGACGTCGTATTCCAGGTTCTTGAGGGCGACGCCCAATTGTATGGCCGCGTCGGCGAGAGCCTCTTCGATCGACTTCGCTTCTATCATAAGGGTCTTCTTGGCCCGATCCTCCTCGAGGTATCGCCGCATGAGCCCGGCGATCTCGTTCAGACCGAGAGTCGCGGCCATGGTCCTATAAAATTCCCTTGCGCAGGTTGGTGAGCTTTGCGCGAAGGCGGAGTATCGCCTTTGTATGGAGCTGGCTCACGCGCGATTCGGTTACCTCGAGAACCTGTCCGATCTCTTTGAGCGTGAGGTCCTCGTAATAATAGAGCACGAGGACTTTTTTTTCTTTCTCGGGCAGTTCGTTTATGGCCTGGACGATTACGCGCTTGACTTCTTCGCGTTCGACCGTCGCGTCGGGGTTCATGCTCGATGGGGATTCGATGCTCTCGCCTATGGATATTTTGTCAGTCTCGTCTCCCGAGTACCAGACGTCGTTGAGCGACAATACGGAGGTGCTCGATATTTTTAGCATCGTCTTCAAGAACTCGTCCTCGGAAACCCCCATGGACAGGGCGATCTCCTGATCCGAGGCCGGCCGGCCAAGCTTGGACTCGAGGTTCACGACCGCGTCCTCGATCTCCTTGGTCTTCTGTCGCACCGAGCGCGGCACCCAATCGATCGAGCGAAGCTCGTCGAATATCGCCCCGCGGATGCGCGTGACCGCGTAGGTCTTGAATTTTACGTTCTTATCGGGGTCGAATTTCTCGATGGCGTCGAGAAGGCCGAAGACGCCGAAGCCCACCAGGTCCTCGAACTCGACGGTATTCGGCATGCTTGCCGCGACCTTGCCGGCCACGTATTTGACGAGGGGCGCGTATTGACGGATGAAAGTATCCCGGATGAGGGGTTCCTTTTTCGTCTTGTAGCGGGACCAGAGTTCTTCTTCCGTCATCCGCTGAAGCGGGTTCTCGGCCATTTTCACTTACCCTTTCTGGTCACGTTTGAGGATTGTTCGTACCGCTTGCGCAATGGATACAGGATCGAGCCCTTCCTGCCCCGGCCGCGTAGCCGAAGCGCCGTGGCCGCCGTTTCCCTTGGAGCCGCTGTTCGACGAAGAGCCGCCCGATGCGAATTCGGAGGCGTTGAAGGAATCGCTGTAACTTTCGAGGTCAGGCAGGACGTCGAGATCGTCAATCCCCCCTGAGGAACCAGCCCCCCTCTCGGCTCCGAATTCCGAGGGCAAGGCGGCATCTGCATCGCTGCCGAGTCCCTCGGGCTCGAGGAGGCTCGCCTCCGCTATGGGCGAAAGGTCGGCGGCCTCCTCTCCCCCTAGGATACTTTCGGAACCTCGTTTCGCGGTAAAAGCGGCCAAGACAGGGGCTCGATCTCCAAACGGGAGCGCATCGGCCCTATCACGCCGAGATTCTTCCCCCGACACGAAGGACTGGGATGAGGCTTCCTCTCCGGGCAGCACAATATCGACGTTGGCCCCCCTGAGAATATCGTCACCGCCGTACGCTTCAGACGGGGTCGGGTCCTGATCCTGGGTCAGGATGCCCGGAACCGTTTTCTGCAAAAGGAGGATGGCGCCATAGACTATCGCACCGATGAAAAACCCGCAAACGACGGCCCGAATGAAGAGGGTGAAGAATCCCACCCCGGCAATGACGCCGACGAGGGCGGAAAGAACCGTCGCCGCGCCTGCGGCGACGAGCGAGGCGCGCAGGTTTTTTTCCACCTTCTCCGATCCCCCCTCTCTCGCTAAGATTAGGCTGAAATCCCGCCTCTCGTCAAGTTCGGTGGCCAATTCGAGGTCCTGGAGGCCCTCGAATTGGCCTTGCAGTTTTCTGCGTTAATAATTAAACGCAGAAAACTGCACCTAAAGACACTTCCTAGTCCTTGCCGAACAGCTTCTTTATAAACCGACCCATTCCCGGCTCGTCCGTAAAATCCGTCTTTTCGATGCGGCTCACGAGATGCGCGACCGAAATCGCGGCTTTGGACCGCGGATCCTGCGTTATGAAGGGCTTCTGCCTGAGAACCGAGGCGGGAACGATCGGATCATCGTAAATGCAGCCGAGGTATTCGACCTTGAGGTTGAGGAATTGACCGGAAATGTTGATGATTCTCTCGGCTACGCGACGCCCTTCGGTCACCGACCTCACCCTGTTCACGACGAGTTTGAGCCCTATGTTAAGGTTGTCTATCTCGGTCGCTATGATCTTGATGATGCCGTACGCGTCGGTGATGGCGGTCGGCTCGGGAGTCGTCACTATGATCGCGTCGTCGGCCGCCGCCACGAAACCGAGAACGTTAGCGGAAACGCCCGCGGCCGTGTCGATTATTATGATATCGGCTTGAGAAAGGGTGTAGAGTTCGCCGATAAAGCTCTGCCGCTCCTCGTCGCTCAGGTTGGCGATCTTCGAGAACCCGGATGCCCCCGCCACAATCTGGATGCCGTACTCGGTGTCCAAAATGATCTCGCGCATCGTCTTTTGCTTGCGGATCACGTGATAGAGATTGAATTTCGGGATCATATTGAGCATGACATTGACGTTCGCGAGGCCGAGGTCGGCGTCCATGACGATCACCTTCTTGCCTATCTTCGCATAGGCAATGGCGAGGTTGACCGAAATGTTCGTTTTCCCAACCCCGCCTTTACCGGAGGCGACGGCGATGATCCGCGTCTTCTTCCCTCGCTCGGGGGCTTGGGTTTCCTTAGTGTCGTTGATCGAGGCCTTCTTCCCCATCAGCTCGCGTAATGCCTGCGCCTGGTCTTCCATGTTTAGCTCCAATTTTCCACGGACCCTCGGAGGGGCCGGCTGCTGGGTCGGCCTTCGCGGCCACCTTCCGATTCCTCGGGCTCCTCGCCGTAGCGCGCCTCGAGACGCGGGCGATCGACGCGGAAGCCCTCAAGATTCATTAAAAAGCGCGTTATTCGGGCGCGCTCAATATTCTGCGGCACCGACTGCCCGTTGGTAACGTACGAGATCGGCTTCCCTCTCTCGGCCAAGGCCGAAATCGCGTTGCCGATCCGATTCGTCTCGTCCATCTTGGTGATTACGACGGCCTTGTAATCGAAGGGCTCGAACTGCCTCATTATCTGCACCATGTCGCTCGCCTTGGTCGTGGCGGAGAGCGCCAGATGGGTCTCCGCCTTGGACCCGCAGGCGGCCAGCACGCGTTGCATCTCGGCGAGGCGAACGGCGTCCCGGGGGCTCTTGCCCACCGTATCCACGAGGACGAGATCCGCGTCGGAATGCATCGCGATCGTCTTGCGCAGGTCCTCCGCGGTCTCGACGCATGAGACGGGGACGCCCATGATGTCGCCGTAGGTCTCGATCTGCTGGCGAGCGCCGATGCGGTAATTGTCGATCGTGATCATCCTGACGGACTGCGGCCTGCCGCCTCCGATCCCGACGGCGTGAATCGCCGCCAGCTTGGCGATGGTCGTCGTCTTGCCGACGCCCGTCGGCCCCACGAGGGCGAGTATCCTGGGCTTGGGGCCATCGGGCCCGCGCCAGAGAAGAATGGAATCGCCCACCCACTCGAGGGCCGAGGACTCGACCTCCTCCACGTCCCCGAGAGCTTCCAGGGAAAAATCCTTGCGCAGCCGCGCGACGGCCTCGCGTCGGAAACTTTCCGAGAAGTCGTTGAGGGCGAGAAGCGCGTCGATACGCCGTATCGTCTCGTGGTCCCCCGCTTCCGCCGCCGCGGCCGGCTTCTCGTCGAGCCTGTCCCTGATGCCCTGTATCTCCGCCAGAACCTGCTGGAGCGCCTGGTCGGCCTTGGCCTGCGAGCCCACCTGGGCGAGGATCTTGCGCTTCTCCTCCTCGAAGTCCTGCTTTGGCGCGCTCTTGGCTTCATGAGGCCTTTCGGGCCTTATATAGCCCGTAACCTCCACGCATTCCCTGGCGAAGAGCCCGAAAAAACCGCCCATCCTGACTGTCCTGTGCGAGAGTACCTGGGCCGAGTCGCCATATTTGGCTCGGATGATGTCGAGGGCCTCGTGGTGCGAGGCAGCCTGCTCGGTGAAATACTGCATCGGCTAACCTTCCATCTTTATCTCGCCGACCGCCTCGACGCGGACGTCGGCCACTATCTCGGGGACGGAGAGGATCACGAGGTCGGGCAACTCCCTCTCGGTGCTCGCCTTGACGAGAGCGCGTGCGCCTTCCGAACAAAGGACCACGGGGAGCCAGCCCTTCTGTTGGACGGCCGCCACGCCGCGGGTGAGCGCCTTGATCCACTGCCTCTGAGCGCCCGGCTCCAGCGCGGCTACGACGCCGCCGGGAGTATCGACCCTGCTGTCGATGATCTTCTGCTCGAGCTCGGATTCGATCGTGAGGACGCGCAGCGTCCGCTCCGCGTCCGCGTACTGGAGACAGATCTGCCGCGCCAGGGCCTGCCTGCATTTCTCGGCGAGGAAAACCGGATCCTTGGTGACGCCCGCGTAGTCGGCCAGAGTCTCCAGGATCGCGACCATGTTGCGTACTGAGACCTGCTCGCGCAGCAGGGCTTGGAACACCTTCTGCATCTCTCCGAGCGTCAGGCGCTTGGAAGCGTCCTCCACCACGGCCGGATAGTCCTTCTTGAGGGCGTCGAGGATGGACTGCACCTCCTGACGGCCGAGTATCTCCGAGGCATGCCTCTTGATGATGTCGGTCAGGTGGGTAGCGACGATGCTCGGCGCGTCGACGACGGTATAGCCGGCGCGTTCCGTCCTATCGCGCTGTTCCTCGGCTATCCAGAGCGCGGGCAGGTCGAAGGTCGGATCCCGCGTCTTCTCGCCCGGAATGTCCTCGGTCACGCCGCCCGGATTGATGGCGAGGTAGTAGCCGAGCCTGATCAGGCCGCGTCCGACCTGCACGCCCCGTATCTTGAAGCAGTACTCCGAGGGCTCGAGCCTCATGTTGTCGATGATCCTGATCCGAGGCACGACGAGGCCCATATCCAGGGCGCTCTCCTTGCGGATGCGCGTTATCCGCTCCAGCAGGTCAGCCCCCTTGTCCTTGTCCACGAGGGGGATAAGGCCGTAGCCGAGCTCGAGGCTTATGGGATCGAGCGGGACGACGGGGGAGAGGTCCAGGGGCGACTCGGCCTTTTGGGCGCCTGCGGCCGTCGTCTTGGCCTTGTTGGCGTCGGCGACCTGCTTGCGCGCCAGCCTGAGGCCTATGTAGGCGAGTAGGGCCGCCATCGGGATGAGGACGTACCAGGGGAAACCGGGTAGGATCGCCAGTATCAAGAGAACCGCGGCCCCGATGATGTACACCTTCGCGTTCTGCGAGAACTGCACCGTCACGTCGTAGCCGAAGGTTCCTTCCGAATTGGCCCTCGTGACGATGATGCCCGTCGCCGTGGAGACGAGGAGGGCAGGGAGCTGGGAGATGAGGCCGTCGCCTATCGTGAGGAGGGTATAGGTCGTGATGGCGGTAGTGAAGTCCTCCTTATGGAGGACCATGCCGATGATGAAGCCGCCGACGAAGTTGATGACGGTGATGAGTATTCCCGCCTTGACGTTGCCCGAAATAAATTTTGTGGCGCCGTCCATCTGGCCGTAGAAATCGACTTCGCGCTGGACCTCGCCCTTGCGGTGAATCGCCTCCTCCTCGGTTATCGCCCCCGAGTTGTACTCGGCGTCGATGGACATCTGCTTTCCGGGCAGTCCATCCAGGGTGAAGCGGGCGGCGACTTCGGCTATGCGGGTGGCGCCCTTCGTAATGACGATCGCCTGCACCGCGATGATGACGATGAAAATGATGAAGCCGATGACTAGCCCGTCGGCTCCGCCGGCGCCCACGACGAAGGACGCGAATGCCCTTATCATCTTGACGTCGAAGTTGGAACCCTTGGAAAGGATGAGTCTCATCGTCGAGATGTTGAGGGCGAGGCCGAAAACCGTAGTCACGAGAAGCATCGTCGGGAAGATCGAGAACTCGGTAGCCTTGTGCGTGAAGAGGACGATGAGGAGAATGAGGAGGGCCGCCGTCAGGTTGAAGGCCAGGAGGGCGTCGAGGAGGACCGAGGGGATCGGGATGATGATCATGAGGACGACTGCCACCGCGCTTATGGCGACCGCCAGATCCGAGGGACTGCCGATGAGATTGTTTCGCACGAGTCGCTGAGTGTCAGCCATCGCTCTTCACCTCCCGTGCCCGCATCCCGCTACGCTCCCGCCAGAGCCGCGTCAGCGGTCGCTTCTGAACCCGATGTGGCATTGCCAAGGACCTCGCCGGCAGCCTGGCCGTATATATGCGCGAGGACGGCCGCGATGGCCTGGTAGTATTTGTCTGGTATCGAGTCGCCTATCTCGACGTCAGCGTACAGCGCTCGCGCGAGAGGCCGGTTCTCCACGAGGGGGACCCCGTTTTCGGCGGCGATGCGCTTGATTCTCTGCGCGACCTCGTCCACCCCTTTCGCGGTGACCGTCGGCGCGGGCATTTTTTCTCGATCCCACTCCAAGGCGATGGCGTAATGGGTAGGGTTCGTGATGACTACGTCGGCCTTGGGCACGTTGACGGCCATGTTGCGCAAGAGGAGTTCACGCATCCGCTCTCGCAGGCGGCTCTTGACCAGGGGATCCCCCTCCTGCATCTTGCGCTCTTCCTTGACCTCTTGCTTCGACATCTTCAGGGATTCCATGTATTGGCGGCGCTGGAATAAATAATCGGGTATCGCGAGCGCGATCAGGGCCGCCGCGACCTCGATGACGAGGCGCATCGTCAGGGAAAAAATGAAGGCTATCGAAGGCCAAAAGGGGCCTTCGAAGAGCCTGCGAAGCTTATCAAACTCGCCCTGTATGGTGAGATAGGAAATGACGCCGATGATGATTATTTTCATGAGCGACTTGGCGAAATTGAAGAGACCTTCGACTGAAAAGAGAGTACGCTTGAAATACTGTCCGAAGCGGGGCACGATCTTGGAAAAATCGGGAGTGATGGGCTTGACCGAAAAGACGAAGCCCACCTGGAGCACGTTGGAGAAGATCGCACCGATCACGGCCACGGCCGCGATGGGGAGAGTCAGCCTCGCGAAATAGGAGAAGAATGCGGCCACGATGGGCCCTGAATCTCTGGCGATATCGGCTTTTCCGACGAGGCCCAGGTAGAACACGAGCATGTCCCGCATGGTGCCGGCGAAGTAGGGTCCCAGAAGGACGAGGGCCACGGCCGGAAACAGAAGGCCGACAGCCCCTACAAGCTCCTGGCTCTTCGCGACCCGCCCTTCTTCACGCGCCTTCCTGAGCTTGAGCTCGGAAGGCTCCTCGGTACGCCCCTCGTCCTCGGCCGCGAACCATTGCAGACCTATGTTTCTTGGATCGTTTGCGGCGTCGACGAGCCTCTGCTTCCCACGCGATCGGGATGAAGAGTCTCGCGCAAAGGCGCCAAGTTCGCGAGACATTTCCACAAAGGAATCCGATGCTCTGGAATATTCCCTCGCGAACCTCACAGCTTGCCCCCGACCAGTATCCCGAGATCGTCGAAGCTAGCCTCGACGAGGTGCGAGAAGGCTTCCATCATGAAGGGCATCGCGGAGAGCATGATGAAAAAAGTCACGGTGAGGGTGATCGAGAAACCCTCGGTGAGGAGGTTCATCTGAGGTGCGGCCTTGGAAAGCAGTCCCATCGCGACGGTGACGATGAATAGGGTGCCGAGGACGGGCATCGAAAGGATGAGCGCCTGCTGAAAAAGGGCGCCGACGGACTTCAGGAGGAAATGGATCAGGTCGTCGCGACGACTCACGAGATCTATGGCGCGCATCGCCTTGAAGGAGCCCTGCACGCCGATGAGAAAGAGCTTCTGGAATCCCGAGGTTGAAACGAATATGAACATCGCGATGAGATTGAGGAACTGGCCCATGAGGGGAAGCTCGACCTCGGCCAGGGGATCGTAGGTCTCTGAGGCGCCGAAGCCTATCTGAAGCGAGAAAAACTGCCCCGCGGTCGTGAAGGCCGCGTATACGATCGAGAGGAAGAAGCCCATGACGAGGCCTATCATCGCCTCTCCCACGATGAGAAGGGCATAGGCCATCCCATCGGCGGGTATGGCATATCCCGCCGCCTTCACCGCGGGGAAAACCAGCGCGGCCGCAAAGCCGGCCAGTCCCACCTTAGCCACCTGCGGCACGCCCTGGCCGGAGAGCAGGGGCGCCACCTCGATCATCGCAAGGACCCTCACCGCGATCAGCACGAAGAGGTTGAAATCGGCGAAGGGCCAAGACATCTACCGCCTCACCTTGCCATCTGCGGTATCATGGCGAAGAGATCGCGCGTGTATTGCTGGAGGCTGCCGAACATCCAGCCTCCCAATAGGGCCAGGACTAGCATTATCGCGACTATCTTGGGCACGAAAGTGAGGGTCTGCTCCTGTATGGAAGTGGTGGCCTGGAATATGGACACGACGAGGCCCACGACCATGGCGACGAGGAGTACGGGGGCGGCCAGGATAAGTATCTCGAATATCCCGCCCCGCATGATGGAAACGGCGTCGCCAACGCTCATCCCGCCCACCTCAGAAGAAAGACCTCACGAGTTGCTGCGTGAGGAGACCCCAACCGTCGACCAGGACGAATAGGATCAGCTTGAACGGCATCGATATCATGACCGGCGGAAGCATGATCATGCCCATGGACATGAGTATCGAGGAGACGACCATATCTATGACTATGAAGGGTATATACAGGAGAATGCCGATCTTGAAGGCTACCGTGAGCTCATTGAGGATGAAGGCCGGCACGAGCACGTAGGTCGGAACGTCGGCCAGAGTATTGGGTTTTGGCAGGCCGCGCATCGACATGAAGAGGCGGATATTCTCGGGATTCGTCCTCATCTGGTTATACATGAATATGCGGAAGGGCTTCTCGGCCGCGAAATAGGCCTGTTCGACGCCGATCTTGCCATCGGACAGCGGCTTCAATGAGTCGTTATATACGGTCTGGAAGGTCGGCCACATGATGAAGATCGTGAGGAAAAGCGATATCCCCATGAGAACCTGGCTCGGGGGAACCTGCTGGAGCGATAGAGCTCGTTTCACGAAGTCGAGCACGATGGAAATGCGCAGGAAGCTCGTGATGAGGATCAGTATGCTCGGAGCCAGCGAAAGGGCGGTGAGGAGGAGGAGGAGTTGGACCGAAAAGGCCACTTCCTGACCCGTGCTCGGGTTTCTCACCCTGAGGTCTACGAGGGGCACGAGAGGAACAGTAGTTGGCAAGCCGGCTGTGGCTCTGACGCTGGAACCGGAGGAGGAAGACCTCGGCTTCAGTGGGGGTATTGGCGTGAAGGTCTGTATCGCCGATGCCGCCGATGCCGGCGATGTCGCTGAGTTCGGCGATTTTACCGAGTTCGACGATTGGGACGGCGTCTGCTGCGCCTTCACCGCGGCGGGAACAGCGAGGGTCATCGCGATGGCTATGGCCGTCAGCCTGATGATTTTTCCGCGTGATCTCATGGCGTCCTCAGAATTTCCTTAGCCGCTCGCGCTGGCCTGCAAGGAAGTCCCCATCTCGGCGCTGCTTCGCGCCGGTCCTGCGTCGACCGCCCATTATGCCCGAAAGAATGTCGCCGAACTCTTTACCCACGCCCGTCCTGGATGAGGACGGCCTGAGCGCCGCCTCGAGAGCGAGGGCGTCGACGAACTCCTTGTCCTCGATTTCCGCCACGAGGGAGATACTGGAATCCGTAGCACCGATGAGGTATGCCTTCGATCCGAGCCCTATTACATGCAGGGCCTTGCCCGGACCGAGAGAGGTCGATGCGAGGACCTTTACCGTCGAATTATCGGGGATTTTAGGTTTCGACAGAGATTTCATAAGGCGATAGAGGCCATAAATCGCTGCCAGCACCAAGGCCAGCACGACGATCATGCGGAGGAAATATGCGAGTGTATTTGAACCAGCCGCGTTTTTCGCGGCCCTTGCCGGTGCTGCCGTGTCGCCTAAGGAGAGGGTCGTCTCGTCCACCGTTCGCGTCGTCCCCACGGCGCTCCCGGCGGCAGGCTGCGCGGCGGCATCGTTGCCCTGCGCTCCTGCGACGGCCCCCGCCCCCAGCACCATGACGGCGCACAGGACGAGTGCTATGCGTTTCAAAGATCCCCTCCCGATTGACGCTCTATATTCTATTACATCAAGAGGGTAAACGCAATAGCTATTTAACAGAAGGGCAAAATTTTAACCTAAATCGCCCATCCTCTCCATCGGGGATACTATCTCGGTCACGCGCACTCCGAAATTCTCGTCGATGACCACAACCTCGCCCTTGGCGATGAGCTTGTGGTTGACGAGAATGTCGACCGGTTCGCCGGCCAGCTTGTCGAGCTCGATGATCGTGCCTTCGCCCATTCCGAGGATTTCCTTGATGAGCTTTCGAGTTCGACCGAGCTCGACCGTCATCTCCATATTGACGTCCATGATGAGTCCGATATTCCCGGACTCCGGACTTGCCTGCTGCATCTGGAGGCTCGCGAACTGCACGGGTTGCACGTTCGGCGGATTCATTCCGCCGTAGCCGCCGCCGTAACCTTGCATGCCCCCATAGGGGTTGCCCATCTGCCCGCCCCCACCAGCCATCTGTTGGCCGCCCATCTGCTGGCCGCCCATCTGTTGGCCGCCCATCTGCTGGCCACCCATCTGCTGGCCGCCCATCTGCTGGCCGCCCATCTGTTGGCTGCCCATCTGTTGGCCGCCCATCTGTTGGCCCATCATCGCAGAGGATTGCGGCTGTGAAGACTGCATCCCACCACCGGCAGAGGCCAAGACGTCCCTGACGAACGAGAGGGCGAAAAGCTCGACCAGACGGTCGCTCGGGCCGTCGCCTATCTGTACGGGGTATACCGCGCGAAGGAAGTCGCCCGAGGGCACTATTGACATTGCCTTCGGACCGAAAGCCCCTTCCGCGACGCCGGCGGTGATATTGCGGTTGCCTGTCTTCTCGGACACGACGGTTATTTGAGTTCCGGCGAGGGTGGAGACGCACTCCTGCACAGCCGAGACGGCCATATCGTCGAGGTCGGAGAGGGTTTCGTCCTTGTTCGCCAGAGAAGCGATTTTAATCGCCATCTCCTTGGACATGACGAATGAGTGGTCGCCGGGCAGCGAGCCCGCGAAGGGCACGGAAACGGTAAGGACCTCCTCCGGAACGTCCCGGAGAAAGTCGTCTCTCGTGGCGCCGTCCACGACGGGGCTCTGTATGGTGACGGGAAGCCCGGTGATCATCGACAGGTTCTGCGACTGGGCGCTCAGGGTCGACTCGAGGATGGCCTTGAATGCCTGGGCCTCCTGGGGGGAGAGCGCCGCGCCTTGGCGCCCGGCAGCGGCGGGCGCCGATTGGGAGCCGGGGCCGCCGTCCAGGCCGGCGAGGAGGGAGTCTATCTCTTCCTGGGAGAGGGCGCCGTCACTCATTGTTATCTTCTCCTTCGGATGCTAATTCCTCGAATTCTTCCTGGCCGACGTCCTCAAGTTTCTTCGTGATCTGGACCGCCATCTTCTTGCCGATAACGCCGGGACGACAGAGGAATTTCTTCTTGTTGCCGACATTGAGCGCCATCGGATCGTCCACGTGCACGGAATAGAGCCTTATGACGTCGCCCCTGCGCAGGGCGAGGACGTCGCGAACGGGTATATTGATGTGACCGACCTCGGCGATGACGGGGATCTCCACCGAAGAGAGCTTCTCCTTCAGGATGTTCAGGTTCTCCGTCGTCGCGCCGCGGCGTACCGATGAATACCAGAACTGGGCCGAGAGCTTGGATACGATGGGCTCGATGGTCATGTAGGGGATGCAAAGGTTCATCATCCCCTCAACCTCGCCTACCTTGGTCTCGAGGGTGACGAGGACCACCATCTCCGAGGGCGGGACAATCTGAGCGAATTGGGGGTTAGTCTCTATCTGGGATAGTCGTGGCCTCAAATCGATGACCTGAGTCCATGCCTCGCGCATGTTGCCGAGTATGCGGACGATGATTCCTTCCATGACCGAATGCTCGATGTCCGTAAGCTCGCGGTTAAGCTTGGCGCCCTCGCCGGAGCCGCCGAAGAGGCGGTCGATGATCGTAAAGGTTACCGAGGGGTCTATCTCGAGTATGGCCTGCCCCTTGAGGGGATCCATGCTGACGACCGCCAAAGTGGTCGGCGTCGGTATGGACCGAATGAATTCCTCGTAGGTCAGCTGATCCACCGACGCGACATGCACGTGAACGAGGGCGCGCATGGAGGCGGAGAGCGTCGTCGTCGTAAGGCGCGCGAAGGTCTCATGCATGTTCTGGACCGTACGGATCTGTTCTTTCGAGAATTTATCGGGTCGCTTGAAGTCGTATATCTTGATCTTGCGGGTGTCGGCGGTCGGCTTTATGCTCTCGATTTCCGTCTCGCCCGCGTTGATGGCAGTGAGGAGCTGGTCTATCTCATCCTGCGAGAGGACTTCAGTCATGCCGCCTCCATACCCATCCCGAAGCCTTGTCTACATTTTTACGAGGGTTAGCTGGTCAAAAAGGACTTCTTTGATCGTGGGTTTGCTCAGGATTCGGTTGAGGTTCTCCTTGACGTCGTCTTTGATGATCGGCTCCTTGTCGGGCGTCAGATCGTCTGCCATCTTAGCCGTAAAATATCTCCGGAGGAAGTCCCGGATCTGGGGCATCCGCGCGATGATTTCTACCGGGGTCTCCTTATCAGCCTTATCGAGCCCAAGCTGTATTTTAACGTCGACGGAGGATGGCTCCTTGTCGGCGGTCCTCGTTCGAATATCGCCGATCGTCCCGACGTACTGGAAGATAGGCGTAGCGGCCTGGTAACTTTCGGACTTGATCACATTATCAGCGGCATGGCCCTGTTTGTTTACGATGCTAACCGTGATTACCACGACGGTTACGATGAAAATGACCGCCCCGAGTCCGATGCCGACAATCATGAGGATACGCGCGATCCCTGGGCCCGCACCCCTGGCTTTAGCGGCCGGAGCGGTATCGGCATCGCCTTCTGCGAAACTCACATCTTGATCGTCGACGTTATCCGACATGGCTGTCCCCCTTCCTCAGATTATCGGTATTTCACGTGACCGAATTAGTATACACGATGTAACCCGCGCTGAAAAGCGGAAGGGCTTAATTCGACTCGTCGATCAATTCGACTCGCCGAAGGAAGCGATGGACCTGCGATAGGCGATAATGCGGGCGACCACTTCGGCCGACGCCTCGGCCACGACGATTCTCTTCCCGTAGACGAGGCAGAGGGTCGTATCGGGATTGGACTCCATGGACTCGATCAGATGGGGATTGATCCAAAGTTTCTTCCCCGAGAGCGCGGTAAGCTCGATCACATCGCCCCCCTAAAAATCGGGGCGGCCGATAAAAGACCGGCCGCCCCGCTCTCCGATATTCGCTCTCCACTCTCAACTATCCACTTTCAACTTCCATTTATCGTTTGAGCGTCAGCAGTTCCTGGAGCATCTGGTCGGAGGTCTGGATGGTCCTTGAGTTGGCCTGGAAGCCTCTCTGCGTGACGATCATGTCGGTCATCTGCTCGGCAAGATCCACGTTCGACATCTCCAGCGTGCCCGCGATGATCTTGCCCTTCCCGGCTATGCCCGAGGGTCCGATGTTGGCCATGCCCGAGTTATTGGACTGGACGAAATTGGTCTCGCCGGCCTTCTCGAGGCCTCCGGGGTTGGTGAAGCTCCCTAGGGCCATCTGCCCTATCGTCCTGTTGGTGCCGTTCGAGTACACTGCGGTGATGACGCCCGATTGGTCTATTTTAAAGGTATCGAGGTATCCCATCGTATAGCCGTCCTGGGCAAACACCTTCGTCGACGAGCGCTCCGCCATCTGCGTCACGGTGTTGGTAGCCGAGCCGGCCGTGCCGAGGTTTATCCTGAAGGTCTGCCGCGTGGCTCCGCCGCCGGCCGCGGGGGTGGCGCCTTGCACGTCGAAGGAGACGCCCATATCGAGGGCACCCGTCGTCGGCGACGCGTTGCCCTGCCCGTCCCTCACCCGCGCGAGAAGTCCGCGGTTGTCGAATTCCACGGTGAAGGTGTTACCGTTGCCGGCCTGGGGGTTCTGACCGAGGGCTACGGCCGTGTTCGTCGCGACCGGGGCCTCGGGATCGAGAGAGACCGTGCCGCGCCACTGATTGGGTTGGCCGACTACTTTGCGATACTCGACGCGCAGGGTATGGGGCGCGCCGAAAGAGTCATACAGTTTTTCCTCGACGCGCCAGGTGCCCTGTTCGACGGTGTCCGCGCCTGCGTTAGGCGGTACTTCCACCGTGCGCTTGTCCAGATTGCAGGCAATGTCCACGCGGCCCGTCGCCTTGGCGGGGTCCTTGGATCCGATGGGCACGATGAGATCCTGGGTAGCTCCCGATGTCGCGAGCACCTGATCGCCGTTGATCGTCTGGGCGACCCAGCCCTGAACTCGATACCCGGTGGAAGGGTTGACGAGCCTGCCGTCCTTGTCGAGTCCCAAGGCTCCGTCGCGGGTATACAGGCTGCTCTCGCCCTTCTTAAGCACGAAAAAGCCGTTGCCCTGTATCGCGAGGTCGGTCATCACCCCAGTCGTTTGGAGGGCGCCTTGGGTATGGATGGTATCGATCGAGCCGATGGACATGCCGAGGCCGATCTCCTTAGGGTTGACGCCGCCGACGTCGCCGTTGGGTGCCGAGGCTCCCGACATCTGTTGATATAGCAGATCCTGGAAAGTAGCGCGTCCCTTCTTGAAGCCCGTCGTGTTCACGTTAGCCACGTTGTTGCCGAGGACGTCCATCCTGACCTGGTGATTCTGCAGGCCTGCGACGCCGGAATACAAAGAACGCATCATGGGGCTAGCCCTCCTAGTTGCTGATTACCGATTCGATCTGAGAAAAGTCGTAAATCCCGCCGTTAACGCCCACGAGGGGATTCTCGCCTCTGACGACCCGATCCACGACGCCGCGAACGAGGTCGTCGCCGTTGCGAAGCTCGACGGTCTTGCCGAGGACCTGTGAGGCCTCGCTCGACGCGAGGAGACCGGAAAGCTTCTGAAAACCCGTGCTCATGTTCGTCATCTGCTCGAGCGAGGAGAATTGGGCCATCTGCGCGATGAAATCCTTGTCCTCCACGGGAGAAGTCGGATCCTGATGCTGGAGCTGCGTTATGAGCAGCTTCAGGAAGTCGTCCCTGTCGAGATTCGTCTTGGCCGTTTTCTTTGAGCTTATCGACTTATTGAAGGCATCGACCTCGGTCTTTGTCGTCGCGAGGTCCTGCGGACTCAACGCGGTATTGATGTTCATGTCCACATCGTCCTCCTATGCCAGTATGTCGATGGCGCTGCCGCGCCGCGAGTATGCCGATGCGGCCGTGGCCGCGGACGAGCCCGCGGCGCTGCGAAACCGCTCCGAAAAGAACGGTCCGGCGGTGGAGTCGGCACCCGCGCCGCCCGACCGAGCGCCGCCGTTCGAGCCCCCGCCGACGGAGACCTCGAGCCTGGCGGAATCGAAGCCGCCCTGCTTGAAGGCGTCGGCCAGTTCGTTCATATTCCGCTCGAAGGCGTTCTTCGCCGCGTCGGACTCGACGACGACCCTACCACTGATATTGTTCTCGGATAGATTCAGCTCTATCTTGACGTTTCCCAGCGATTCGGGCCTCAGTCTCAGACGAATAATCCCGGTGTCGCCGTCCTTGAGCACAATATGCGCGCTCTGGACGATCTCGCCGTTCCACGCATCGCGCATCCTCTCGGCCATCATGGACTGGAAGTCCTGTCGATGGCCCGAGGTCGCATCCGTTTTCCCCGTCAGGGACGAGCCGCCCGCCTCACCAGAGCCCCTCGGATCAAGGGAAAACTCACGGTAAATTTCACGTCCGGCGTCCGAGCCTTGTGATTTGGTCTCGCGGATCGAATCCTTCGGCTCGTCGGTCTTCGCAACTGCCTTTGAGGCGGCAACGGTCCTGGACTCCGCCGATCGGCGCAGATCCAGTACGGTGACTTTCGGCTCGGAGGAGGAGCGTTCCGCCTTCTTTTTTATCGAAGAATCCTCGTCGATACCCGGCGATGAAGGCTTCGCCCGTGAAAGATTACCGTTGGCCGAAACCGTTTTCGCGTTCGCGCTGGCCCCGGCGACGGCGGCGGCCTCGTCGGTGGCGGGCGGACGCTTTTCCCGAACGCGGCGTTTCTCCTCTGCCTCCCGAGCCACGACCGCTTCAGGATCGCCCGGGTCGCCTGCGTGTAAGTTGCCGCGTCGCTCTCGTTTTGCGTCCGCTTCCACCGCGTGAACGTTGGCGGAAGGTTCATGGCTGCCCGGACCGGGTGGCCTTCGTAAAGCGGGGTCATGGTCGGAGGCCGCGGAAGTCTTGTGCGCGGCGGCTTTCGCCTCGTTTCCGCGAGCAGTGCCTCGAATATTCGCCGAGAGGGCCTCGAACGACGCCGTTTTCTTGTGGAGGTCCCTTGTGACCTCGGGGTTTGTCGGGCCTCCGGGGCGCTTATGGCTTTCGTTTGCGAAGGGTTTTGTCGCATCCCCGCCTTTTGACCTAAGATTCTTCTGGGCTTGGGAAAGGATTTCCGAGAAGAGCCCGGCGATGCCGCGGGCCTTTTTGGCGCCGGCACTCCTAAAGAGAGCCGACGCTGGGCTCGATTCCCTCGGATCATGGGTCGCGGTCGCGGGGGCCGTATTCGTGGACTGGGCCAGCATTGACGTTGGCGCTCTCCTTTGCCTCGACCGTTCGCAAGCAGAGCCTGCGCGCGAGCCATCGCTCGCTAACATCCGGCAAGGAGTGCCTGCTAAGCTCCGCCTATTCTAGGCTGCTCGGTTTAGCCGACATCTTTCGCTGGATAGTCGCGGAGCGTTCGGGCGGCATGTCTTTTAGCCATACCGATACGAGGGAAATCGCCCCGGCGGCCTTCGCCCTCTCCTCCACCGCGTGGAAGATGTCGATGACCGTCTGGTCGTCCATCGCGTTCAGTATGTTTATCGCCTTCTCGGGCGGCATGCCGACCAGATACTGGGCGTTCTGGTCGATATTGGCCTTCCTATTGTCGTACTGTTTTACCTTGTCATTGAACGATTTCTCTTTGTCATCGACAGCCTTCCCGCGATCGTCAAGCTCCTGGGCCTTCTGGGATATCTCGGCGTCCCTCTTGGTCAGGCCGCCTTCCCTCGCGTCGAGCTCCTCCGAGCGGGCCGAGATCGACTCGAGCCGCTTGGCATAGCGCTCCTCCTCGAGGAGTACGGGGCTATCGCCGCGTACCGGGGCGGCCGATCGAACCTTGACGCCAAACAGCCTGTACGCCGGCGCGAGCGCGGTCTTCGCGTCGATTAGCCCGATATAATCGAACCAAACGATCCCGCCTATGATGAGGGCGAGTATCATCGCCAGGAGTAGTATGATCCGCCCCAACACTCGGGGCCTTCCGAAGCTTGCCATTTTTCGCTATCCCTTCGCCTCGACTGGTCGGCGCCTCGCCAGATCATCGAGCGCCTTGGTTTCTTCGCGCTCGGCGAGGCGGTAATATTCTGCCTGGCGGCGCTCTTTGATCTTCTCTATGGACTCGCGTGCCGTATGCCTCTCGACATAAGCCGCACGGGCATCTTCCCGCTCGAGTTCCGCTCGCGCGAGTTCCTCGGTGAGCCTATCGCGGTCGCGATCGAGACGGATGAGATACAATCCCGCCGCGCGATAATCGGTGAGATCGCGCCCGGAAGCGAACATTTCACGGCTCGTGCGCCTGCGCGCCTGGGCCACTTCGCGAAGGTCCTCGTCGAGGAGCGCGCAGCGGCCCG
The DNA here is from genome assembly GCA_049513895.1 of Rectinemataceae bacterium. Classification (GTDB taxonomy): domain Bacteria; phylum Spirochaetota; class Spirochaetia; order Treponematales; family Rectinemataceae; genus UBA1306. Next base: position 106,714 of record JBEKVO010000006.1, read on the forward strand.
CTTTCTCTGCCAGGACCATCTCGGCCTTGCGCTCGTGGAATGCTCGAAGCTCGAGGAGTTTCTCGAGGTTAAAACGGAAGCGCCTCACGAGAAGCCTCCAAACATGACAAACTCCTCGTGATCCCGAATTCTTGAACGGGTCACTCGGCGCCTCCTTGCCTGGCGGGCGCCTCGCGATCCTCAGCTCTCGCGCGCGTCACGCAAAGTCCTCCCTGGCCGCCTTTCCCGAAGAAGGGCCGACCGAGTCCCCGGCCCTCCCCTCTACCGCGTAAAACGAGATCTCCTGCTCGGGCACGGTAATGCCCGCGATCGAGCTGAGCCTCTTTATCGTATCCGCGATCGGAGCCTTCTCCTCGACGGCCTGAGTGAGGAATTCCTCGACCGCCTCCCGCTTCGCTATGGCCTCGTCGACGGCGGGATTGGAACCCTTTATGTAGGCCCCGATCGTGATCATGTCCTCGTTCTCTTCGTAGACCGCCATGACTTTGCGCACGAAGCCCATCACCTTCTGGGTGATGGGGCCGGTCACGGAACCGACGAGTCGCGACACGGACTTGAGCACGTCGATCGCGGGATAGTGGTAACGCTGCGCGAGGCGGCGCGAGAGCACTATGTGTCCGTCGAGTATGCCTCGCACCGTGTCCGCGACGGGCTCGTCCATGTCGTCGCCGTCGACGAGGATCGTGTAGACTCCCGTGATGGAGCCCTTTTCCGATGTCCCCGAACGCTCGAGGAGCTTGGGCATGGCGTCGAATACGCTCGGCGTATAGCCCCGCGTGGCGGGCGGCTCGCCGATGGCGAGGCCGACTTCGCGCTGGGCGCGAGCGAATCGGGTGACCGAGTCGAAGAGGAGCATTACATCCTTGCCCTGGTCGCGGAAGTATTCCGCCACTGCCGAGGCGACGTAGGCGCCGCGGAGGCGGGACAGGGGCGGCGTATCCGAGGTCGACACTATGACGACCGAGCGCCGCAGGCCCTCCTCGCCGAGGTCGTTCTCGATGAAATCCCGCACCTCGCGTCCGCGCTCGCCTATCAGGGCAATGACGTTGACGTCCGCGTCGGTGTTCCGGGCTATCATGCCCATGATGGTGGACTTGCCGACGCCCGAACCCGAGAAGATGCCGATGCGCTGCCCGCGTCCCAGCGGGATGAGGCCGTCGATCGCGCGCACCCCCGTGACGACGCGTCGCGTGATACGCTTTCGCGTGAGGGCGTTGGGCGGCCTGGCGACTGCCGGGTAGAAGGTCTCCGAGGCTATGTCGCCCTTTCCGTCCGAAGGCCTTCCCATGCTGTCCAGGACGCGCCCGAGCAGGCGGTCGGAAACGGGAACCTGCAGCAGCTCGCCCGTCGCGATGACCTGGCATCCGACCTCTATGCCCTCGAGGCCCTCGTAGGACATCAGCTGCACCGCGTCCTCGCGCAGGCCCACGACTTCGGCATAGGCCGCCTTGCCCAGCCTCGGCACGATGATCTGGCAGACCTCGCCGATGACCGCCTGGGGGCCATGGCTCTCCACGAGAAGGCCGAGCACCTTGGTAACCCGGCCGACGTATTTGATGGGATCGGTGCGTTCGACGACATCCAGGTATTTAGCCAGCCCTTCCATATCAGCCCTGGACCTTTCCCCGCGCTTTTATCGGGGCGACGTCGAGTATCCTCTCCTCGAGCTCGCTAAGCTGGCTTGAAATCCGTGCGTCTATCTCCCCGAAATCCGTCTCGATCACGCAACCGCCGCGGTCGACCGTCGAGTCTTCGACAATCTGCATCTTTTTGGCATTCTCCGTCATCTGTATAAAGTCCTTTACGTGATCGGACGCCAGCTGCAGGTCCGAGAGGTTCACCCTCACGATGACGTCGCTTTTGGTCTTGAGCTTTCGGAGAGCCTGGGAGATATTCTGTATGACGACGCTCTTCTGGTTTTCGGAGATGACCTTGACGACCTTTTTCGCGACGAGAAGGACAAGCTCGACTACCTGAGCCTCCGTCTCCTGGAGAATATCGGCACGCTTGTCCATGGCGCGGTCGAGTATGACGTGGAGCCGCCCGACGAGACGCTCGGCCTCGGCGACGCCCTCTTTGTAGCCTTCCTCGCGTCCCTCCTCACGGCCCTTCTTGGACGCCTCGCGCTCGGCCGCCTCCAGGCGCGACTCTGCGCTCGCCTCGAGCTCGGCGACGCGTTTCTCGGTATCTCCGACGATTCTCGCCGCTTCTTCCTCGGCCTCCTGCCTGAGCTTCTGTGCCTGATTGGTCTTTCGCCTGACTTCCTCGAAGGCCGCGTTCTCGGCCTCCTTGATTATCTTATCCGCCTCCGCCTTTGCGGAAGCCATCATCTCGTCTTTTTCTTTGTCCCACTGCGATTTAAAGGCCTCGGCTTCTCTTCGCAGATCGTCCGCCGTCGGCCCCATGTACTCCATGACCTCATCCGCTTCTTCCGCCGGATGGATGTCCTTCGCCCCATCTTGGCCCCCATGCTTGAGGATCATGGTCGACTGCAGCGAGACGATCTCAAAAGGCCGGAACACGGTTTTCGCCATTTCGCTTCCTTCAGCCAATTTCAAAAGCCGGTTGCCTTTGAAATTGGCTTTGCATTTGCTCCGGTTTTAAGACCGTACGCAAATGCCCCATTTCAAGGTTGGTTTTTCGAAAGTCGTCCGACTTTCGAAAAATCCTCCCTTTACTGTACGAGCTCGTCGCCGGCGACCTTCGGTCGACTCTGCAAATCGCCTTCGGCGATTTGCAGAGTCGAGGCGAGATCATTGCACAAGTTCGTCCCCTTCGCCTCGACTGATGATGATCTCGCCGGTCTCCTCGAGGTGGCGGATGATGGATACGATCTTCTGCTGGGCTTCCTCGACGTCCTTTATGCGCACCGGACCCATGAACTCCATGTCCTCCTTGAGCATCGTCGGCGCTTGGACATGTTCTTGTATATCTTCTCCTGGACCTCGCTGTCCACGCCCTTGAGCGCCTTGGCGATCTCCTGACCGTCCACCTCGCGCAGAACCTTCTGGATCGAGCGGTCGTCGAGGAGGACGACGTCCTCGAAGACGAACATCTTCTTCTTGATGTCCTCGGCGAGCTCCGGAGAATCCTCCTCGAGCGCCTCGATGATGCCTTTCTCCGAGGTGCGGTCGACGAGGTTCAGGATGCCGACGATCGAGTCGACGCCCCCCGCCGCGGTGAAGTCCTCGCTCGACAGGGTGGAGAGCTTCTTCTCCAGGACGCGCTCCACCTCGCGCAGCACTTCGGGCATCGTGCGGTCCATCATGGCGATGCGCTTGGCCACGTCCGACTGGACGTCGTGCGGCAGCTTCTGCAGGATGTAGCCGGCCTTGCTCGGCTCGAGGTAGGCGAGGATGAGCGATATCGTCTGCGGGTGCTCGGTCTGGATGAAGTTGAGCAAGTGCGCCGGATCGGTGCGGCGGATGAAATCGAAGGGCCGAACCTGCAGGGAGGAGGTCAGCCGATTGATGATCTCGATGGCCCGCTGGCTCCCTAAGGACTTCTCGAGGAGCTCGCGCGCGTAGTCGATGCCCCCCGTGGTGATGAAGTCCGAGGCCATCATCAGCTCCTGGAATTCGGTGAGGACCTGGTCCTTCTGCTCGCTCTCCACGGATTCGAGCCGGGCTATCTCGAAGGTCAGCGTCTCGATCTCGTCCTCGCGCAGATGCTTGAATATTTCCGACGAGATGTCCGAACCGAGGGAGACGAGGAAAACGGCGGCCTTCTGCCGCCCCGCCATGTCCTTGACGTTCTTGGGCCTCTTGGAGGAGGCTCCTCGCGGGCGGATCGCGCCAGGCCGGCCACGACGCATTCATACGAATGCCGGATGAGCCATTCCAGCTTGGCGTCGGGCAAACGGCCGTCGAAGACGACAGTGTTCCAGTGTTGGTGATTCATGTGCCAGCCGGGGAGGATATCGGGATAGGCGGCGCGGAGGTCGGCTGCGAGGTCGGGATCGCATTTGAGGTTGACCTCGACGGGCCTCGCCTGCGCCCCGAAGTGGAGGGCGAAGATCTTGCCTCGGACGCGGAAGGCCTCGGTCGCCTCGTCGAAGGGGAAGTCGCTCGTCGCCTCGGGGAGGGAGAGGCAGATACTTCGCATTCGCTTGCGCGTCATCTTACTCGCCCGTGGAAGTCAGCCGGTTGACGTTTTATCATTCCTCCTTTGACGGTCTATTTCGCCTTTGTCTTGACGAAGGTTCCTTGGGAGTATTCGCGGAAGGCGAGGTTGAGCTCGGCTTCCGTGTTCATGACGATGGGGCCGCGCCAAGCTATGTCCTCGCCTAGGGGCACTCCGCGCGCGAAAACCAGGGAGCAGCCATTTCGGCCCGCCCTCAGCCTGACGCGGTCGCCGGGGCCGAAGAGGCAGCAGAGTGGAAGGCGGCCGGCCGGAGCGCCGGAGGGGAGGGCGGGGCTCTCGAGCGATCCTTCGTAGAGGCAGGCGAAGGCGGTCTCGCCGCTCGGAGCCTCGAGCTGGGCCGAACCCTCGTCGCCCAAGCGGATATCGAGGTAGGTCGGCTGCCGGGCGAGGCCCTGGACGGGCCCGCGCGCGCGGCCAAAGCTCCCCGCGATGGCTCGGACTTCTCCTCCCGCGATGAGCTCCGACGGTATCTGGGGACCGCCAAAGCCGCGATAGGAGGGATCGCACATCTTTTCGGCGCGGGGAAGGTTGACCCAGAGCTGAAAGCCGCGTATGCCCTTGGGCGAGGGCTGGGGCATTTCCTCGTGCACGATGCCCGATCCGGCCGTCATCCATTGGACGTCGCCGGGGCCGATAAAGCCCGAGTTGCCCATGCTGTCGCCGTGGCGTACGGTGCCCTCGAGCATGTAGGTGACTGTCTCGATGCCTCGGTGCGGATGCCAGGGGAAACCCGGCAGGTACTGATCCGGATCATCCGAACCGAAGAGGTCGAGGAGGAGGAAGGGATCGAAGAGCTTCACTTCCCGGTTACCGAAGAGCCTGATAAGCCTGACGCCTGCTCCGTCCATGGTTTCCAGGCCCCCGAAGACGCGGACTATCTCGCGTTCACCCATGGCGCACCCCCTCCCTTCATTATAATCCAAGGGAGGGGCGGGGGATACCTCAGGCTTACGGCCGGACCTTCGCCGATCTACCGCTCCGGGCGAAGACCGGTTTGTACTGCATGATCATGAAGTCGGGGAAATTCCGGATCATGCCGCGATAGACCGCCGGAATGGACGTGATCCAATAGCCCAGCCAGACGGCGAATCGCTTTATGGGATTTCTCTGCGGGAAATCGTAGACGCCCTCTTTTTTGTAGGCCCTGTGGTCGGCCTTGAAGACGATCCTGAGCTCGTCGTAGATGTCGTCGCGGAATATCTTCATGCCGCCCACGCCGAGGAAGGTGGCCGGCTTCATCGCGCCGGCGGCGAGGGCGGCGCCGGAACGAGCGGCGGCGGCGTCGATGAGCTCGTCGAGCCGGTGGCTCGACGATGGCTCGGAGCCCTGCGGGGCCTCGTCCGAGACGAAATCGACGAGGTTCCCACCCTGCCATTCGACGTATGCCTGGAGGGTCTCGCGGAGGTTCCCCAGCACCGAGAGCGGCCCCGCCGCGAGGATGAGGAACTGTTTGCCCATGAGAGTCCGCTGGTGCGTGTTGAAGAAGGAGCGGTCGAAGAAGGCTTTCCATCGCGCCGAGAAGGCGCGATCCTTTATCGTCCCCGCGAAGACGAGGAGATCCGCGGTCATCACCTTGGATCTGAAGCTCTCGATGAACCCGTCCTTGCCTTCGTAGGCGCAATGGTTGGCTTGACCGCACTTGAGGCAGCCCAGGCATCCGCCCTTCATGCCCATCTCCTCTAGGCCGAGCAGCTCGACGTTCTCGCCCGCGGAGCGCGCCGCGGCCGCGTACCGCCGGGCCATGGCGCCAACCGCGAGCTCGGGGTAGTCGACGAGGACGAGGACGCGCTTGCCCGTCGGCGGCGAGGATTTCGGGGAGGAAACCGGCTCGGTGGCGCGGGGGGCGCCGGCGGCGCTCCCGCGAGGCGGAAGAGCCGCCGTTCGGCGCGGTAGGGGAAGCTTTTTTTCGGCCGCGCCGACGAGTTCCTCGGCGAAGGAGAGGAGCTGTTTCCTGCACTCGGGTTTTTTCAGGTCATCCATCTTCGGCGAGAAGGAAGCCGTAAATGCCATGCCGAGGTCTTCCGACACCCCGCGGATGTATTCATGCGCCGTATGGTCGAAGAAATGGATCGACGTCGACAGCGACGCGGCGTACTTACCGCGGAAGGCTTCCGCGGCCCCCCGATCCCACACGAGCTCGATGAAGCGCTTGTACTGCGAGCAGACGGTAAACACGTAAAGGGGAAAGGCCCAAAGCACGGCGTCCGCGCCTTGAACCGCCTCTATGACGGAGGCGAAGGTCGCCTCGTCTCTCTCGAGCGCCGCGATTCGAGATGCAATTTGAAACGTCTCGATCTCGTGGCCCCTCAGGTTTTCCCTGATCCACCGAACGTACTGCATCGTGACGCTCGTTTCGCCCTTCGGGCTGCCGCCCAATACTGCTATCTTCATACCCACTCCTCTGCCGGGCCGCCCTACGGCGCATCCCGGCCCCGTGATATTCCGCGACGGCTCAAGGCCGCTCGCGGAGCTCCTCGAGAGTCTCCCTGCACCAGGTCCCGAGGCTCTCGTAATAGCTCTTGCCATAACGAAGGGTCATGAGCTGAAACTTGGCCTCACGGCCGCGCTCCCCTCCTCCGACGATCTCGGATTGCAAATGCTTTTCGGTTGCGAGCAGTTCGGCATGCGCGGATTCGCATTCCTTCGCCTGCCGTTCGAGCATGATAACGAGGCGCTCGGGCTCGGCCTTGTGGCCCAGGAAAACTTTTAGGAGCAGCTCGATCCGAAGGTTGGGCGGATTCGGCATTTCATCGAGCCAGCGGGCCAGCGCCTCCTTGCCTTCGCTCGTTATCGAATAGAGATGTCGAAGCGGCTTCCCCTTGCCGGGCATCTCGTCCTTTTTTGCCATGCCTTCCTCGAGGAGAAGCTTGAGAGTCGGATAGATATGGCCGTAATCCTCTTTCCAAAAGTGACCTATGCTCATGACCGCATATTTGCGAATGTCGTAGCCCGACATGGGGCAGAAGTCGAGCATACCGAGGATCGCGTATTTACTGCGGTTTTCTTTTGGCATAGCAATATGATATATATCAAAATAATATATGTCAAGTCCATTAGCTTGACTATTCCGCTTGTAGCTCAAGAGGGCTCGGTCTACACTTGATACCATGGCCAACGACAATGTGAAGCTCTACGAACCGGGCGACCTCATCTTCAAGGAAGGCGATAAGGGCGAGGTAATGTACGTCCTCATCGAAGGCTTGGTGGAACTTAAAATGAAGGTTGAGCACGGCGAGACCGTGCTCAAGACGGTGGATACTCCCAACGACTTCTTCGGCGAGATGGCCCTCCTCGACGAGAGACCGCGGTCGGCTTCCGCCGTGGCCGTAAAAGAAACAAAAGTCTTCGTCGTCGACGGCCCTACCTTCGAATCGATGATTATCGCCAACGGCAAGTTCGCCCTCAAGATCATCAAGGTTCTCGCCGCTCGCATACGAAGATCCAACGATCAGGTCTCCGACCTCATCGAAACGATGCCCATGGAGAGGATAGCTCGCGGAATGACAGATTTCGCCGTTCGCCACGGGGAGCCCATTCACGAAGGCGGGATCAAGGTCAATTTCGAGGCCATGAAGCATTGGATCAATACGCACCTCGGCGCCGGCCAGGACGAAATCGAGGCCGCGATCTATCGCCTGCTCAAGGACGAGTCCATCGCCTGGGCCCCGACGAGCATCAGGACGAAGGAAAACCTCGTTCTCCCGAAGGAGTTCGTGAAAGAGAACGACAGGCGGACGCAGATTTAGGGCTTCACCTTCGGGATCATAATGACGCTAGCGTATACCATAAACGGCGCGAGCTTTGCGGGCAGGGCTCAGGATGATATACTCGGCTCGTGAATATGATAGATCGCTCCAGCCTGGATTATCAGGCATACTATTGCGAAGAGAATGTCTGGCGCCTCCTCGCGGGACCATTGCTCGGGGCGGCGGCGACCTGGGGGGTAATAGTCTCCAACGCTTCCCGCGATCTCGTGGTATTGCGCCAGCGAGCGGGCAGGCCCGTCGACGGGCTTATCCATTGGGATTATCATGCCTTCGCGGTCGCGGTAGATCCGATCGAGGGCAAGATCGTCCTTGACCTGGATAGCGACCTGCCCTTCCCCTGTCCCCTGAATCGCTACCTCCGCGACACCTTTCCCGGCGACGTGCAGCACTCTTTAGCCCCGCGTTTCCGCGTTCTCAAGGGGGACGACTACGTGGCGGGTCTCATATCCGACCGCTCGCACATGCGGCGGCCCGACGGGAGCTGGATAGCCCCTCCTCCGCCTTGGCCGGCACCGGGAGAGGGGGCGGGCAGGCCCAGCGTCCTCATGGAGTGGGCGGACATAAGGCTGCGGTCTCCGGGCGCTTTATACGACGGCCCTCGGATGGCCGCCTTCGCGGCCGTCTCCTGATACGACGTCGCGCGGTTTCGTGCAATAGAGGAGGAGGAAGGCATGAGCCAGCTTATCGGCGCGGGAGAACGCGTCGTCGGCGCCCTTGTGGGACTCGCGGCGGGCGATGCCTTGGGCGTGCCGGTCGAGTTCGAACCGCGTGCCGCGCGCGCGGCGGATCCAGTGCGCGAAATGCGCGGCGGCGGCACCTGGAAACTCGAGTCCGGAACCTGGTCCGACGATACCTCGCTCGCCCTCTGCCTCGCCGAGAGCATTGTCGAGAGGGGCTTCGACCCCGAGGACTCGGGGAAGCGTTCCCTCGCGTGGCTGGACGATGGCCTCTGGACCGCGAGGGGAACCGTCTTCGACGTCGGCGGAGCCACCAGGCGGGCCCTGGGCAGAAGTCGCTCGGGACTGCCAGCCGTGTTCGCGGGCGGGAGGGGCGAGAACGACAACGGCAACGGTTCCCTCGTGCGGATCCTGCCCGCCTCGATCTGGCTCTGCTCTCTTCCCGAGAGCGCGCGCTTTCGCGCGATCGCCGCCTATTCGGCGACGACTCACGGCCACCCGCGTAGCATACTCGCCTGCTGGCTCTATTGCCTCGTGGCAGGGAGGCTACTCCGCGGCGAGGCGCCGAAGGAGGCATACGCCGCCGCGATGGGCGAGGCGCGGTCCCTCCTGGGCTCGCTGCCGGCCTCCGCCCGAGCCGAGGCGGGCGCCTTCGGCCGCGTCCTGGACGGAAACCTGCCTTCGCTGCCCTCCGGCGCCGTCCGGGGCTCGGGCTACGTCGTGCACTGCCTAGAAGCGTCGCTCTGGTGCCTGACGTCGACGGCGGACTTCGCCTCCTGCGTCCTGGCGGCGGTCAATCTCGGCGAGGACGCCGACACCACGGGCGCCGTCGCCGGCGGCCTCGCCGGACTGGCCTACGGGAGGGGCGCGATTCCCGCCGAATGGACGGCCGTACTCGCCCGCGAAGGGGAGATAGAGGCTCTCGCCGGGCGCATCGCCTCCCTCGTCGAGGTGCCCGCCCCCCTGTCACGGTCGTATTGGGTCCTGCCCGGAAAGCTTCTCGCAGGCGGCTATCCGGGCCGCGGTTCGGGCGGTCGGGACGGCGACTCGGGGGAGGCCATCGGCCGCCTCGTGGGCGCGGGAGTCGACGCCTTCCTCGATCTCACCGAGGCCGGCGAAAACGTCGGGGCCGCTCCCTATGCCGCCCTTCTCGAGGGACCCTCCTCGGTCCGGGGCCTTCCCGTGAAGAGGTACTCCGCGCCCATAAAAGACATGTCGGCGCATTCCGAGGACATCCACCGCGCGTTGGTCGAGCTCGATGCCCTGCTCGCCGCGGGGAGGACGGTGTACCTCCACTGCCTCGGCGGCCTCGGGAGGACGGGCACAATCGTCGGTTCCTATCTGTCGGAAAAGGGACTCGCACCGCCGAACGAGGCGGCTGACCTTATCCGAGCTTTCCGTGCGGCCACCGATACCCCCGACGATGAGTCCCCACAGACCGAGGATCAGCGCCGCCTCGTCGCCTCGCGCCGGCCGGGTCCTTCGGCCCTGTCCCTATAGCCCCGGCCCATCGGTGAAACTGGCCCTCGTAACGCTGGCCGCCCGCGAATCGCCGGAGGCGCTGCCCCTTGGCGCCGCCTGCGTGGCCGCCGCGATCAAGGCGGCGGCCGCGACGAGCCCCGCCTTGGCCTCGATCGAGAGCTTCCTCCTCGAGGCCGCCCTCGGCGAGAGCCCCGACGCCCTGGCCTCGCGCATAGCCTCCTCGGGGGCCGGAATCGTCGGCTTTTCGGTCTATTCGTGGAACAGGGAGACCCTGGCCAGGACGGCGGCGCGGCTGCGCGGCGCCATGGGCGGCATGCTTTTGTTCGCGGGCGGGCCCGAGGCCACAGCCGATCCCGATGGCCTCGTGGCGGAGGCCGCCCTCGATTTTGCCATCTCCGGGGAGGGCGAGTCCGCTATCGTAGCCGCCTTAAGCGCCATCCTGTCCGGAGGCGCGTTGAGCGACATACCCGGCCTCGTTCTGCCGGACGCCCCCCGGTCCGCCCGGCCCTTCCGGTCGGCCCCGCCCGAAGACCCGGACGAGCTTCCCTCGCCCTGGCTCCTCGGGGTCATGGACCCGAAAGAATGCGGAGGCGACCTGCTGTGGGAACTATCCCGCGGTTGCCCCTTCCGTTGCGCCTATTGCTACGAGTCCAAGGGCTCGGCCGGCGCGCGGCCCTTCCCCATGGAGAGGATAGAGGCCGAGCTGGGGTTCTTCGTACGATCGGGGGTGAGCTACGCCTTCGTCCTCGATCCCACCTTCGATGCGGACGCGAAGAGGGCGGCGGCCCTCCTCGACCTTTTCCGCGCGAAGGCGCCGCGGGTGCGATGGAAATTCGAGGTCCGCGCCGAGCTCCTGGACAAGGGCCTCATCAGGCGATTCGCCGCGCTGGACTGCAGCCTGCAGATCGGGTTGCAGAGCGCGAGGCGCGAGACCCTCGAAACGGTCGGACGTCCCGGCTTCGACCGCGCCGGGTTCGCGCGCAAGGCGGCCATGCTCGGCTCGGCGGGGGTGAGCTTCGGCCTGGACCTCATTTACGGACTGCCAGGCGACAGCTTGCGGGACTTCGAGGAAAGCCTCGATTTCGCACTCGGCCTCGAGCCTAACCACCTCGACCTCTTCCCCCTGGCTCTATTGCCCGGCACGGAACTCTTCGACCGCGCTGAAGAGCTTGGGATCGAGGCCGATCCGCGTCCCCCCTATCTCGTCCGCGCGACGCGCGAGCTGCCCTCCGATGCCTTGGCCCGGGCCGCTTCCCTTGCGGCAGCCTGCGACCGCTTCTATGTCTCGGGGCGGGCGATGGCCTGGTTTCGCGCCGCGCTGAGGCCCCTGCGGGCGAGACCATCGGTTTTTTTGCGGGACTACTGGTCGTGGCGCGCGAGAGAGGTCGGCGGGGCTTCGAGCGGTCTGCCCTCGATCGAGGCCGAGCAACTGGGTTACCTGCAGGATGCCTACGCTTCCGCGGGCCTGGACGCCCTCCTGCCCGCCCTGCTGGATTTGGTGCGCCTGCACGGCGCCTGGGGCCGCGCCCTCGCCGAGGGAGAGGAGAGCTTCCTCGACCTGTCCTACGATCCCGAGGAAGAATTGGGCGCGGCCGTGTCGGGACTCGCGGCCTTCGTTCGCGCGGCGACGCCCCTTCGCGCGCGCTGGCGCGTGCTGCCCGACGAGCTCGAAGGGGCGCGCATCGAGCGAAGGGACGCCGCGATTCCCCAAGGCAGCCAGGCGATCACGAAGACCGCGACGCAGAGGGCGACGAAGGCGAAGTAATAGCCCCAGCCGTGGCCGAAGCCGTCGAGGGGGGTGGGGACGTCAGGCTATTCGCCTTTGGGGCGGGGATTCTTTATCGCGAGGACCCTGAGTACGCCCGGCCCGACGTTCTTCATCCCGTGGGGCACGCCGCGCGGGCCGGGCAGCAGGCTTCCGGCGCCGGCCTCGGTCGATTCCTCGCCGAGCGAGAAGCTGCCCCTGCCCTCGAGGACGAAGAACTCCACGTCGACGGGACTGACGTGGGGCTTGACGGAGCCCCCGGGCTGCACCGCGATATGGACGATCTTGGCTTCGGGAGCGGAATATAACGAGCGGGCGAGGACTCCCGCGTCGTTCTGGAGGAGCTTTCCCTCGTCTATGCCTATCTTTTTCACGCGTGCCTCATTTCAGCCTCATGCGCATCCCGTCGGTCTTTATCTTGCCGCAGAACGCGACGAATTCATCCGCGGTAAGGGGTTTCGCGATCAGGTAGCCTTGAAAGCCCCTGCATCCCATGTCCCAAAGTATCCTGAGGGCCTCGGGCTTTTCGACTCCCTCGGCTACCAGGGTCAGGCCGAGGCCTCTGGCTATCGAGACCAAGGAGCTCACGATTATCTTGTCCTGGTGGTTCGAGTCGAGGTTCTCTATGAAGAGCCTGTCGATCTTGATCTCGTCGAGGGGGAAGCGATGGAGGTGGCTCAAGGAGGAATAGCCCGTCCCGAAATCGTCTACCGAGATCCTCACGCCGAGGGCGGAGAATCGCTCCAGCGTCTTCTTCGTGGCCTCGAGATCCTCGAAGAGGCTCGTTTCGGTGAGCTCCACCGTGAAGCGTTCTCCCGCGAGGCCGGTGGACGCGAGGGCCGAGGCGATTATATCGGCCGCGTCCTGGGACCTGAATTGCCGCGCCGAGAGGTTGATCGAGATGTTGAGCGCCGTTCCCAGGTCGACCGTCCCCTCGGCGTCCCATGCGGCCAAGCGGCGGGCGCATTGGTAAATGAGCCATTTACCCAGCGGGAGGATCAGTCCAGTCTCCTCGGCGAGGGGGATGAAGGTGTCCGGGCCCAGGAATCCCTTCTGGGGGTGACGCCATCTGATAAGGGCCTCGGCCTCGATTCGCTCGATACCGACGAAGCGATCGCCGACCGAAGAGACGAATACTTTCGGCTGGTAGTAGAGCGTGAACTGGTCGCCCAAGTTATCGAGACCGGCGGATTCCAGCGCCTTGATTATCGAATTCTGCAGCTCCACCTTGTCCACCGCGCGTTGGAGAAGCTCGCTCTTGAAGAGGACGAAGTTCTTGCGCTCCTCGACGGCGGTGCCCGCTGCGATGTCGGCGCGGTGCAGAATGTCCGACCGCTCCTCCCCGTGCTCGGGCCAGTATGAGGCGCCGGTGACCGCCCGGATGGCGATATTGAAGCCCGAGAAAATGTGCGGCTCATCGAGCTGGGCGAGGAGCCTTCGCAGGAATTCCTCGAGGGCCTTGCCCTTGCGCTTGGGGAGGATGAGGACGAACTCGTTCTCATGGGTATGGAAGAGCTTGTCGCCCGGCTCCAAAAGGCTCTGTATTCTGCAGCCCGTCTCGTAGAGTATCCACTCGCTTATGCTGGTTTTCAGGGTCTTGCGGACCGCGGCGTAATTATCGCCGAGCTGAACTATCAGGAGGCTGAAGCCTTCCCTGTCGCCGCGCAGCCTGTAGTCGTCGATCGTCTCGTCGAGCTCCAGCTCGAGGCGAAAATGGGTGGGCAGGCCGCTCTGAGGCTGAATGGAGATCATGCGCTCGAGTTGGGCGACGCGGTTCGTCAACTTTGAATTTTCATTGCGTAATCGGGAGGCGTTCTCGTCGGACAGGGCTGACTCGGGCTTTCCATTGATATCTTTCACGTTGAGCTAACTCCCTGCCTCGCGGCGGTTACCACGCCAAAGTATGACCCTTCTATTAATTATATACGTTTTTATCGGCATATAGCAGACATTTCCGCGAAGAAAAGAGTCGCGCCGTGAAGCCCAGCCCGATCGCCCGAGGGCCATCCTTGACCCTCCCACAACGTCCGGCCCATCATTGCCCATGGCCCGTCGCAATTTTCTGATCAGGCTCGCGTACGACGGTACCGACTTCCTGGGTTGGCAACGTTTGCCAGACGCAGGCCGCAGCGTACAAGCCGAAGTCGAAGCCGGATTAACTAGGACAGTCGACGCGGCTATCGAAGTGGTCGGCGCCGGCAGAACCGACGCGGGCGTTCATGCCGAAGGGCAGGCCGCGAGCTTCCATGCCTTCACCGTCCTCGGCTGCGCCGCGCTGAAGGACGCCCTCAACGCGGCTTTCCCGCCCGACCTGGCCTGCAGGGACTGCGTCGAAGTGGACTCGCGCTTCCACGCGCGCCTCCACGCGAAGGCCAAGGTCTACCGCTACCGCCTTCTCGCCTCGAGGGAGGGCGACCCTTTCCTTCGGCGCTATAGTCTGCACGTACCGGAAAAGCTCGACCTGGGCGCCATGTCGGCCGCCGCGGCCGCACTCGTCGGAGAGCGCGACTTCCGGGCGGTCTCGAACGCGAAGGGCGAGGATACCGTCAGGCGCGTCGAGGAAGCAAGAGTGGAGGCCTCGGGCCGGATCGTCGACCTCGTCTTTGTCGGACCGGGATTCATCTACAATCAAGTCAGGGTCATGGCCGCCCTCCTCCTCGAGGCGGGCAAGGGCGTCATCGCGCCCGAGCGCGTGCCGGCCATCCTCGCGGGACGGGACCGCGCGGCCGCGCCAGGAGCCCTCGGCCCCTATGGCCTCTGCCTCGTGGAAGTGCGGTACGACAGGGGCTAGCGGCCGATCAAGTCGATCCGCGTGAGGACGACGTTGCCGCGGACGCCCGGGGCGTTCATCAAGTGCCAGGCGACGTATTGCTCGGCGTAGAGATCTGACGAAGCGGTGCCGTCGACCGGGACGACGACCTTGAAACCGCGCAGAGAGGCCCCGATGCTGGTGGCGAGCACCGCGCCCTCGGCCACTATCCCGGCAATGATGACCCGCTTGATCCCTTTCCCCCTCAGGTAGACCTCGAGGTCGGTGCCGAAGAACTTGTCGACGCCGGCCTTGACCACGTGCTCCGTCGGCAGGGGCTTGAGATCGGGCAAAATCGTCTCCGGGCTGCCGGCTCCGGTGGTGCTGTAGGCCACGAGCATATCGGCGGCCCTTGCGAATTCCAGAAGCTTCTTGACTCGCGGCAGCGCGGCGACCGCTCGCGGTCTGGAGCCGACCGTCCTCTCCTCGAAATCGAGGAGGAGGAGAGCCGTCGTCGACGGATCGACCGCGACCGTCTGCAGTTCGGGCGCGGGCGGGACCGGGACACTGCTCCAGTCGTCGACGATCGTCGGGCCCTCCGCGAAGGCCAAGAGACCGAGAATGGAAATGAGAAGCCCAACGAGCATTCGTTTCATGCCGTCCTCCTCGTTTGAGAATACCGTATAAACAGTCCGGTGGGCGCCTTCTATTTATTCCGTTTCGGCTACGCTTCACACGGCATCGGCGTAGTGCGCGTCGAGCCAGGTCAGGCAGTCGGCCGTGACTTCCTCCTTGTTGGTCTCGTGCAAGACACAGTGGCGCGCGCCCTCGTAGTACTTCTCGGTCACGTCGACGATGCTGAATTTATTCCGGTAGCGCTCCGCGAGGGGCTTGAGGTCCGCGAGATGGGCATTGGTGGCGTCCTCGGTACCCGACATTATGAGGATGGGCAGGGCCTTCGGTATCCTCGCCTCGTTTTCTTCCCGCCAGAGCCGCCTGTAGGCGAGGGACATCTCGAGCGACATGAGGGTGGATTGGGGCGCGTTGCAGAGGGGATCGTCGACGATAGCCCTGACCTCCTCCGGGTCGCGGGACGTCCAGTCCGCTTTGCTGTTCGTCGGGGAAGGCTCGTAGGGCTTGTTGTAGCCCTCGAAGACGAGCTTGTCCGCGAGGGAGCTCGGCGTTTCCGGGCCGAGTAGGTGGACCATGATCCACGAGAAGACGGCACCGATGCCCGTCACCGTGAAGGGAAGACGGCCCGTCGAGCCCGTGAGCACGAGGCCCGCCAGCCGGGCGCCCCAGCGCTGGACGTAATCCTGGGCGAGATGGCTCCCCCAGGAGTGGCCGAGGAGGAAGAGAGGGAGTCCCGGATGATCGGCATTGGCTCGATCCGAAACCAGGGCGAGATCGCGGACGCAGGCATCCCAGCCTCCCGGACCGAGCCTTCCGAGGCCGCCGGTCCCCTCGGCGGTCTTGCCGTGGCCGCGATGATCGTCGGCGTAGCAGGCATAGCCCGCGGCGCAGAAGCGCTCCGCGGTCCAGGCATAGCGGCCCGAATGCTCGCCGACTCCGTGGGAGATCTGGACGACCGCCTTGGGTGCCCCCGAATCCGGCTCGAAACGACGCACGAAAACTTCGACGCCCTCGGCGTCATTCAGCGTAAAACTCGAAGAAATCATGGCTCCCTCCTTCTGACAGAGCTAGAATTGCCTATTAACTCGGATTTCCCATGTGGCCTTTAATTTTACGCTATATCCTAAAGGAATGCAGATATGAAACCCCTTTTGTTTTAAGGGAAATGGGAATAGCGGTCATGCCGAGCCGTGCTGTAATGCCGAATCGATGGGGGAAGTGGATGCGCTCTTGAAAGAGCTGGATGTTCAATTGTCCGAAATTCCGCGCCAGGCGCTTTTCCTCGCCTCGAAGGCTCATGTGGCCTATAGAAAGCAGGGTGGGTTCCAGGACTACCGGATTACCCGATTTTTTTATCGGGGCCCACGCCCAAGTCTTGGGGCTGGCGATCCTAACCTGCGACCCGGGCCGTTTTAAAACCTACTTCCCCGGCGTACCCCTGGTCTGCCCATAATGATGTTCGCGAAATCGTCGTAGGGGATAACCATGATCTTCTTTACGCGACGAAGCGCCGCACGTCCACTTCGGCTCGGTTCTTGATCGACTCTTCGGCCATCGCGTAAACCCGCGCGGCAATTTCGGCGGAGAGGCTATACTCACCGCAGCCATCGCAAACTTCGGCCGGGACGGTTTTGATGACGATCGTAGCCTCGCCGCGAATGAGCGTAACGACGTTGAACCCGGGTTCCGAACGGCCGACTTTGCAGATGGGGCAGTTCATGGGTTACCTATATCGATTGGGCGGAGAATCACTCACCGTTTCGGCGTAGCCGACACGATATACAACCGGCCGATAGCTCGGCTTAGGAATGTCCTTTCCAGTCGCAGCGGCTTCCTCGAGCCACAATTTTTTTGCCTCTCCGACATTCGCAAGCGCCTCCTCCGGCGTGTCACCGAAGCCGGAGCAGAAGGGGAGGTCGGGAAGATCGACTACGTAGCAGTTGTCCTCATCGGAGAAGAAAATATTGATGTGGTAGTCCTTCATTTCACTCTCCTATATCTAAAGTATACTTCTCGACAAGGCAAAAGAACTGGGCTATCTGATATGGTTTCGCTTCGCCATGAAAATCTTGGATGCATAGGAACTCGGGTACGGCTGTGTGTCGGTAGATTCGTGAGAGAAGCTTTTTCCTGTTCATCTCTTCCCCTCCAGAATGCGGGAAGGAAACCCCTTTCGTTTCGAGCGAAATGGGTTTCCTCCCCGCGCCCCACCTTCCCGAAAGCACGACCAGGGGCCAGGCCCCTGGACCCCGCATTTCCTGAAAGCTATAAGTGACCTTCCACAACTGCAATTTCTTCCTCAGTGAGGCCGTAGAGGGAATAGACGAGACTGTCGATCTCCGCATCTAAGAGAGTGATGTCGGCGGCGGGATCAACTTTCTTCGACACGATCGTGCGAGCAACAGACGAGATCGCTTCCGCCAATGGTTGCTGCCTTCCCTTGTCGATAAGTAAGGGTATCGGCAGCTCCTTGAGGTATGTCCCTTTAATTTTAGGGAAAGTATCTCTTTGATCGTAAAAATTTTTTTCCCAGTAATAGCCAATTAGTTTGGAGTTGAGTAAACCAAGCAACCCCCAAAGATCAATCCAACTCTCCGTCTTCATCGAAATCATAAAAATCGTGTTCAGGCAATATCGTGCGAAACAATCCATTCCAGCGACGGGCCGCTTCCCTACCTGTGGAATAAGAATTTTGGGATTTGCCCTGTGACGATCTAAATCCCAACAGCCCCCCTGTCTTGCTTCTTCATTCACGTATGCCAAAAGGCCAGAGTATTCCACTGAATATCGCTTTATGTTTTTACCCGTATAGCATTCTTGGTGAAATATTGTTTTCCCGACATCGCCGGTCATTATTACGTCACTCTGGAATTTTTTCCTATCGCGCAGTTGCATACCGAAATTCACATGCACCAAGTTGCCGATGTTCTCCACCGGGATGGAAATTATGCCTTCTTTTGGTACGATGAGTGCGTGAACGTTCTCTAGAACAGCCAGCTGGTTGATGCTACCAATATGCACTACCTCATGACTAACCGTATTTACTCTTTTCATAGCGAGAAAATGATCTCTCTCAGGTGCCTTGGATGTCACGGTGGTTATAGCAGTGTCGACGCTGGCTTCGGGAAACACCTGTCCTTTAAATACACGTATTTCATCGATGCTGGAAGTTGTGATAATCAATCGCCTAAGGTCCACGAGGCCATTGTTTGTCAGGTAATTGCTCGGTGTGATAAGGCTGAATAGGCCTTTCGTCCTGATTATTTGCAGCGCTTTCTCCAGGAAAAGATGATACAGATCGACTTTATATTTGGCTGACTTGTAGCTTTCTCTGAGATAGCTAAGCATTCTGTTATCACGATGAGTGTCCTCGAGGAGAACGTACGGCGGATTTCCTATCACGGCGTCGAAGCCGACGAAGGCGCCGTTTTCGTCGAGGACTTCGGGGAACTCGTAGCGCCACTCGAAGGCCTCGCGAAAGATCGGGTTGGCGTCGTCGCTGGCGAGGCGCTCCTCGATTGCCGCGACTTGGGAGCGGAGCTTCTCGATCCGCGCCTCGGACTTGGCGTCCTTAGCGTCGCGGGCGATGAGGTCGGGAGCCTCGAGGTGGGTGAGCTCGCCCCTGAGCGGAATTAGTTTGAGGCGGTCGGGCATGGCGTCGTAGGCGGCGCCGGCCAGGGCCTCGCGCATCTCGGCCATCACCTTTTCGGCCTCGCGCTTCTCGTGCTTAGTGCCGGCGTTCTGGTAGGCGCGGACGGCGTTCATCCAATGGGCCACGTTCCAGCCCTTCTTTTTGAGGGGCGCAGCGAGGTCCATGTCGAGGGAGTAGCGCGCGACGAGGCTGTTGCCGCGCTTGATGTTCACGTCGATGTTGGGCAGGGTCTCGAGCTCGGCGTAGAGCGAGCCCTCGGTGTAGTACGAGCTCTTCAGAAGCTCGATCCAGAGGCGGAGCTTGCAGATCTGGACCGAGTTGCGGTTTAAGTCCACGCCGAAGAGGCAGTTCTCGATGAGGCGGCGCTTCTCCTCGAAAAGGGTCTCGCGGAGGCGCTGCCGCTCGTTGTCCGCGAAGGGCGCGCGGTAGGTCGCGAAGGAGGCGTCCTCCTCGTCGACGAGGAAGAGCTCGTCGTTCTCGACGAGGGCGCGGACGCCCTTCAACCGCTTGCCCTTATGGTCGGCGAGGATGCCGAGCTCGCTCTTGGCCGCGACGAGCTCGTTGAGGACGGAGACGAGGAAGTGGCCCGAGCCGACAGCCGGGTCGACGATGCGCAGGGTATCGAAGACGGCGTTGGCCTCGAGTATCTCGCTCGAGCTCGTTCCCAGGTCGTTGCTCAAGGAGCCCAGGTCCGCGTAGTCCCTGCCCCGGCTTTCCGAGAATTTTCGCAGGACGACGGACTCGACCGTCTTCTTGGCCATGTACTGGGTAACGTAGCCCGGCGTGTAGAAGGAGCCTTCCTTGTAGCCGTTTATCTTCTCGAAGATGAGGCCCAGGACCGAGGCGCTGATGAGGGTCTTGCCCCGCTCGACCGCCGCGCCCTCGCCCTCCGCCGAGAAATCGTAGGCCTCGAGGAAGGCGAGGATGTACTCGAGGACCGGCATCTCCCCCGAGAGGCGCTCGCCCCGGTCGTCCTTGAGGACGGTCTTGCCGTGGATGCGAAGCGGGATGCGCGCGTTAAGGCGATCCACGGGGAGAATCTCCTCGAGCTCCGATGTCTCGAAGAGGGAGGAGTTCAGGTAGGGAACCCGGCCGAATCGGCTTTTGAGCCGCTCGTGGCGCTCGCCCTGACGCTTCGCGAGGACGCCGAAGAAAAGCTCGTGGAGGGCATCGAAGTCGGGGAGGGCGTCCGAGGTGAGGAAGCGATAGGAGGCGTCGCCCCCGCGGTGCTCGAGGATCTGGGCCTCGAGGAGCTTCATGAAGAGGAGGCGGTTTACCCACAGGAGCACGAGCTCGAGGACGACGGCGAAGGCCACGTCCTCTTCGTTCGCCCCATAACGCTCTCTCTCGGGCAATCGGTCGAGTCCGCCCGAGAGCTCGAGCTTCTCCGCCGCGAGCTCGATGAGGGAGCCCGGGATGCGCGATGCCGGCTCGGGCCTGCGGATTACGAGCTTCGATCCTTCCTTGCCCTCCTCGAGGCCCATGAGATGGAGGAGCTCGGCGTAAAAGGCCTTGTCCAGGCTGTTCGAGTCGTTCTGGAAGGGCTCCTTCAGCAGGTGGGCGGGCGAGAGGAGCTTGTAGGGTACTATGAGTTTCGCGAGATCGAAGTCCGGCAGCCGTGATGCGCGGTCGAGGTCCATGAGGGACAGGTGGATGCACTCGAGGGAGCCTTCCGCGCCGAGGACGAAGGGCATGGCGATCTCCGAATAGAAATCGCCCGTCCCGAGGCCCAGGCCGGCTCCCCGCTCGCTCTCCTCGAAGGCGCGGACCAGAGCGCGGTCCTTCGCGAAGGCCGCCTCGAAATCGCGGGCATCGAAGAGATAGAGCTCGCGAACGTTCGTGATCGCGAGATATTTAAGCTCGAGGTTCTTCTCCTCGAAGCGCTCGCGCAGGTGGTAGAGTATGAGCTCGTGGAGAGCCTTGGCGTTCGGATTGGCCTCGGAGAACATCTCCTGGAAATTGGCGGGGCGCTTCACCTCGAAAAGGACTGATGCCCGGTCGCCGCTCTTCGTGCCCGAGAATATCGCGAGGTCGACCTTGCCCTTCGTGTTGATCGCGTTCCGGTCGCGGTAGAAGGCATCTTTCAGGAATTCGGCGAAGAGGTTCTTGCAGTGCTCCTCGCTCTCGGTTTCGTCGAGACAGTCGAAGAGCCGGTTCAGCGCGGTTTGAAAACGGATAAGCTCCGCGCGTTCTATGGGTCGCCGGAGGTATGCCTTGTTGAGCGCCTTCTTGATCGGTACGACGGCTTTGAAATCCATTCTTGCCTCGGCGGATATTGTAGGCTCACCAAGCCGGCGGGGCAAGCAAGGTAGGGATCAGACCTTCACGCCGCTAAGAATGGGGCATCGTATGCGCTACGGGAGAGGGTTCGTCTTGATTTTCAGGGATTGAGCCAAAGCGGTCAGGTCTTTGTCGAATGTGTAGAGAATGAAATCATTGTGGGGCATGAGCTGCGCCCATTGCAGGACCGTCGCCATATGGATCGCATCCAGGGAGCGGCATCGGGAAAGTTCATTTTTCAAATAAATGGTCCGTTCGATTTCTTCGTCGACGATTCTAAGGTTCACTTCACACAGGAATTCCTCAAGCTCGTTTGTCTTTCTGGCGAGCCAATTCGAATCCAGTATCGCATGGTGAAGCTCCCAGGTTCGACGGAGAACCGTGATGGTCTCGATTTTCAACAAAATCGAACTGACCCGGACTTCCGCGCCGGACCACCAGGCAAAAGCCTCTGCCTTGGTCTTTTCGTCCAGAAGGATTGCCAAAAGAACGGACGAGTCGAAATACGCGATCATTCGAAGCGATCCGACCTGATATCCTGCAAAATGGGTTTCCAGTCCACGATTGGAGTCGATAGGGGAGATTGAGCCAAGGATTGGTTCCTTTTTGCGCGGATAACTTTTCCTTCATTCTCGAGTTGCGTCAATCTGTCTTCTACAGAAGGGGAAAGTGGATCTTCCCGGGGAAGGGAAATCTGAGCGATGATCTTGTTGTGCTCAGTCACCAGTACCTTTTCCCCGCCTTTCACGATGTCCAGATAACGAGAAAGCTGGTTTTTCAGGTCACGGATTCCAACGGTCGTCATATTGTTAATATAGCTACTGTGGCTACAAAGATCAATCTCATCCCGCCACGTTCACGCCTATCAGCCGCCCTATCCCGAAGGTGACCGCCGCCGCGACGAGTCCAATGAGGACGTGCCGCAGGCCGTAGAGGACGGCGTTCTTGCCGGTCATCAGCGTGGTGAGGGCGCCTATCGCGAAGAGGCCGACGACGCTAGTCGCCGAGCTGGCGATTATCCCCTCCGTTCCCGAGAAGAAGACATAGGGCAGGACGGGCAGGATGGCTCCCAATGAGAAGAGACCGAAGGAGGTTATGGCCGCCTCCCATGCCGAACCGCCGAGCTCTTTGGAATCTATCGCGAGCTCCTCGCGCACGAGGGTGTCGAGGGCCGCATCGCCTCCGCCGGAGAGGATGCGCTGGGCGGTGGCCCGGGCCTGTTCGGGATCGAGTCCCTTGGCCCGGTAGATGAGCGAGAGCTCTTCCATCTCCTCCTCGGGCGAGTCCGCGAGCTCCTGCCGCTCTATGTCGATCTGCCGCTCATAGAGCTCGCGCGAGCTCTGTACCGAAATCCACTCGCCGAGGGCCATCGAGAGGGCGCCGGCGAGAAGGCCGGCGACGCCCGTCACGAGGATCTCGCGCTTGCCCACGCCCGCGCCCGCGACGCCCATCACGAGGCTGTACACCGAGAGGAGGCCGTCGTTCGCGCCGAGGGTGCCCGCCCTGAGCGCGTTGCCTCCGGCGCGGTGCCTGCCCTCGAAGCGGGCCAGCTCGCCTCCCGCCATCCCCCCGCCCGCGCTTTCCCGCGCGAGGGTGCCGAATATCCGCGCGTGCGACCGCTCCTCGGCCGGCATCCCGACGCTTTCGGCGTCGGTCTGGCCGTCGTAGCCGCTCGCCGCATTACGCTCGACCTTGGCTATCGAGCTGACCACCGATTGGGCCCCGTAGCGGGAGGCGAAGCGCGCGGTCATCCTGGCCTTGAACGAGGGGCGGAAGGGCGGGACGCCCGAGCCCGCTTCCGCGAGCCTGCCTTCCCAGAAGCTTACGTGCCTTCGCTCGGTCTCGGCCAGTTTTTTGTATAATTCCGCGAGGTCGGGGTTGGGCTCTGCATCGGCGAGTCGACCGTAGAGGAAAACCGCGTCTCGCTCGCCGTCGAGGTTGGCCCGCAGTCTCTTGATTTCTTCGTTCTTCATGGCTCCGAGGATAACGGCGCTTCCCCGATTCGGCAAGGCGCCACGTCGCGCCGAGTCGCACGGACAGCTAAGTTCCGAATCGTTTCTATTATCCCTTGACCTCTTCTCCGAAAATCATCATCATCCGTATAAATATGCATCCGAGGAGTGGTATATGAAGTACCAAGGTCGAGCCTACGACAAGCCTCCGCAGCGCCGCGTCGAGAACGAATCCGCCATTAACAATGCTACAGGTCTTTCCCCCCTCCTGCTTCCGCTTCTCCGTCGTCGTTAGACTAATTACCATCACATACAATACTTGAGCTTGCCGTGGCGCTCTGCCGCCCACGCAATCCCGCGTCCCCGCCGGTCTGATCCGGCGCCTGGACGCTTGGCCGGAGTACGATAGATGAGTATTTGCGCGGTTATTGGTGCTACTGGATATGCGGGGGCCGAGCTCGCGAGGCTCCTTTTAAGTCATCCCGAGGTCGAGAGTCTCGTACTGAGTTCCGCCAGCGCGGGGGGCGAGGCCATGTCCTCGATCTACCCCAATCTTGCCGGCGCTTTCGCGAAAGGGCCAGGCGGGAGCGGCGCCATCCTCGTGGACAAGACCGAAGCCATCGCCCGGGCCGATGTCGTCTTCGCCGCCCTTCCGAGCGGCCATGCCGAGGAGATCGCCGTCGCCTGCGCTGCCAAGGGTTCGCTTTTCATCGACCTCTCCGCCGATTTCCGCTTCGGCGCCGACGAGGCGACCTACTTCGCCTGGTACGGCAAGAAGTTCGCCCATCCCGAGCTGCACGCGGCCTCGGTCTACGGCCTGCCCGAACTCAATAGGGCTAAGATCGCCGAGGCCAGAATAATCGGCAATCCGGGCTGCTACCCGACCGCTTCGACCCTCGGCCTTTTTCCGGCCCTGCGTTTAAAGCTGGCCGAGCGCGAGGGCGTCATCATCGACGCGAAGTCGGGCGTCACCGGGGCGGGCAAGGAACCGGTAAAATCTTCGCACTATTCCGAATGCGCCGACTCCATATCGCCCTATAAGATTGGCGAGCACCGCCATATCCCCGAGATCGACGCCGTGCTCGCGGAGATGTCCGGAGCGAGCGTGGAGTCGGTGTTCACGCCCCACCTCGCGCCGATGGGTAGGGGCATCGTCGCCACGATCTACTTCCGCCTCGCGAAGTCGATGGACGCGGACGCGTTGCGCGACGCCTATGCATCCTTCTACGCGGCCGAACCCTTCGTGCGCGTCCTGCCCGCGGGGCTGGTCGCGACGAATCGGAACGTCAGGTTCTCGAACTACTGCGACATATCGGTCCATCTCGCGCGAGGCGGGAAGACCGCGATCGTCGTCTCGGCGATCGACAACATGGTGAAAGGGGCCGCCGGCCAGGCGGTCCAGAACATGAACGTGGCGCTCGGCCTGGACGAGAAGGCCGGCATCTCCATGTTCCCCCCCGCGTTTTAACCTGAGATCGAGGAGAAGACCCATGAAGCAAGTGCGCGGCGGGGTAACCGCCCCTACGGGATTCAAGGCATCGGGTATACGGGTCGGCATAAAAAAAACCGGCGACAAGAAGGACCTCGCCCTCATCTGGTCCGAAAAGCGTTGCTCGGCCGCGGCCTGCTACACCATGAACAAGGTGATCGGCCAGCCCCTCGTGGTCACGAAGGAGCACCTCGCCGACGGTTTCGCCCAGGCGGTGATCGTCAACTCGGGAAACGCCAACACCTGCAACGGAGAGGCGGGGATCGCGGCGGCGAGGCGCATGGCCGCCCTCGTCGCCGAGCGCCTCCCCGTCGTGGCCGAGGACGTCGTAGTCGCCTCCACGGGCGTCATCGGCGTGCAACTCGACGTGACGCCCATCGAGGAGGGCATGGAAGCCCTCGTCGCCGCCCTTTCCAAGGCGGGCTCGATAGACGCCCGCGAGGCCATCCTCACGACCGACACCATGAAAAAGGAACTCGCGCTCAGCATCGAGCTGGGCGGGAAGACGGTGAAGATCGGCGCGATGGCCAAGGGCTCGGGGATGATCCACCCCAACATGGCCACGATGCTGGCCTTCATCACGACGGATTGCGCAATCACCCCGAAACTCCTCCAGGACGCCCTCTCGGAGAGCGTCAGGCTGAGCTACAACAGGGTGAGCGTCGACGGCGACACGAGCACCAACGACATGGCGGTCATCCTCGCAAACGGCATGGCGGGCAACGCGCAGATCAGCGAAGCCGGTCCCGACTACCGGGCCTTCGCCGAGGCCCTCGATTACCTGAATACGCAGATGGCCAGGATGATAGCCCGCGACGGCGAGGGAGCCACCAAGCTCGTGGAGTGCGTGGTGTCCGGAGCGGCGAGCGAGGCCGAGGCCGAGGCCCTGGCCAAGTCGGTCATCACCTCGAGCCTCGTGAAGACGGCCCTCTTCGGCTCCGACGCGAACTGGGGCCGCGTGCTCTGCGCCCTCGGCTATACGCCCTCCAGCTTCGATCCCGACAAGGTGAGGCTCGCCTTCGAGAGCCCGCGCGGCTACCTCGAGGTCTGCGTGAACGGCGCGGGGATTCCCTTCAGCGAGGAGAAGGCCAAGCTCGTGCTGGGCGCCCAGGAGGTGACGATCCTCGCCGACATGGGCGGGGGAAGCGGCACGGCCACCGCATGGGGCTGCGACCTGAGCTACGAGTACGTCCGCATCAACGGCGACTACCGGACCTGAGGCGAATGGATCGCCTTCGACGATCTGCGTATAAGGAGCCGAACGTGAGCATTTCGGACAGCGAAAAGGCGGGCACCCTCGCGCAGGCCTTGCCGTACATTCAGCGCTACCAAGGCAAGACGATCGTCGTGAAGTACGGCGGCGCGGCGATGGTCAACGAGTCTCTCCGGGCGGCGGTGGCCGAGGACCTCGTCCTGATGAGCTGCGTCGGCATCCGCGCCGTCCTCGTGCACGGGGGCGGGCCCGAGATAGACGCGATGCTCCGCCGCCTGGGCAAGGAGCCGGTATTCGTCGACGGCCTGCGCTACACCGACGAAGAGACGATGGAAGTCGTGCAGATGGTCCTCGCGGGGAAGGTGAACAAGGACCTCGTGGGCCTCATCCAGCGCGCGGGCGGCGCGGCCCTCGGGCTTTGCGGCCTCGACGGCGGGCTGCTTTCCGCGAAGCGGATGGGAAAGGGCGGTCCCGGCGGGGCCGATCTGGGGCTGGTCGGCGAGATCGCGGAAGTAAGGGTCGAGGTGCTCCGCGCCGCGATGAACGGCGGCTACATCCCCGTCGTTGCGACGGTCGCCGGCGGGATCGGCAACGATCCCAAATCGTATAACGTGAACGCGGACAGCGCCGCCGCGGACATAGCCATCGCCCTCGGAGCCGAGAAGCTCCTCCTGCTCACGGACGTCCCGGGCATCCTGCGCGACCTCCGGGACGAGGGCACGCTGATCAAGGAGATGCTCCGCTCGGAGCTGGACGACTACAAAAAGGAGGGCATCTTGTCCAAGGGTATGATTCCGAAGGTGGAATGCTGCGCGAGGGCGGTGGACGGCGGCGTCGCGCGGGCGCACATAATCGACGGCCGCTCGCCGCACTCCCTCCTCGTCGAGCTGTTCAGCGATGCCGGCATAGGGACGATGATATTATGAGCGACAAACTGATGGATACCTACAAGCGGACGGGCCTCGTGTTCGTCCGCGGCTCGGGCTCGGAACTCGAGGCCGAGGACGGAAAACGGTACCTGGATTTCGCGAGCGGCATAGGCGTCAACAGCCTCGGGCACGCCCATCCCAAGCTCGTCGCGGCGATAGCCGAGCAGGCCTCGCGCCTCATCCACGTGTCCAACTATTACCAGAGCCGCGAGGCCCTGGGCCTGGCCGAGGAACTCTGCGGGCGCGCGGGGATGGACGCCGTCTTCCTCTGCAACTCGGGGGCCGAGGCCAACGAGGGCGCCATCAAGATCGCGCGCAAGTACGGCGCGGCCAGGAACGCGTCGAAGACGACCATCGTCACCCTGCGCGGCTCCTTCCACGGCCGTACGATAGCCACGTTGGCCGCCACCGGGCAGGACAAATTCCATGAGCAGTTCGGGCCCTATCCCAAGGGTTTCGCCTATGTCGAGCCCGAGGACGGAGCCGCCCTCGACGCGGCCCTCGGAAGCGACACCTGCGCCCTCCTCCTCGAGCCGATACAGGGCGAGAGCGGGGTTATTCCCCTGAGCGACGATTACTTCCGGCTCGCCGCGAGGCTCTGCGCCGAGCGCGGGATACTCCTCATCGCGGACGAGGTGCAGTGCGGCGTGGGGAGGACGGGCAGTTTCCTCGCCTCGAGCCGCGCGGGCGTCAGGCCCGACGTCATCACCCTCGCCAAGGGCCTCGCGGGCGGGGTGCCCATCGGGGCGGTGCTGGCGCGGGGGGAGGCCGCCAAGGTCCTCGCTCGGGGCGACCACGGCTCGACTTTCGGCGGCAATCCCCTCGCGGCGGCCGCCGCCCGCGTCGTCCTCGGCGAACTCGGGCAGCCGGGTTTCCTGGAGGCGGTGGCGAAGAAGGGCGAGCGCATGCTTTCGGAAATACGTACCTGGAAGCACCCCCTCGTAAAGGAAGCGCGAGGTCTCGGGCTCATGATCGGCATCGTCGTGACCTGCGCCCCCGACAGGATCAAGGAGCTCTGCCTCGAGCGCGGCCTCCTCGTCCTCACCGCGGGCGCGGACGTCGTGCGTCTCCTGCCCCCCCTCGTCATCGCCGAAGCGGAGATCGATCGCGGCCTCGCGCTGTTGAAGGACGCGATGGACGGCGCGGCTCGCGATAAATGATCGATCGACTCGCATTCGAGCGGCGCCTCGCGCGGGTAGCCGAGCGCCTCGCCTCGGAGGGCGTTGCCGCGGCGCTTTTCGAGGACGCCGAGGGCAGGCGGGACCAGGCGATCCGCTACCTGAGCGGTCAGCCCGGCGATGCCCTCCTCCTCGTGACTTCCGATGGCAGATCGGTCCTCGTCGCCTGGGACCTGAACCTCGCTCGGCTCCAAGCGCCGCGTATCCTCGCGCCGCGTATCCTCGCGGCGGGCGAGATTCTAGCCTACGCCGATTTCGAGCGGCTGCCTCTGCGGGCCCTCGCCGGGGTCCTCTCGCGCCTCGGTGTGCCCGAGGGCTCCAAGGTCGAGCTGCCCTCGACCTTCGCCTACCCCCGCTACGTGGACTTCGTCGAGGGCCTCCCCGACTACGACCTCGTCTGCCGCGATGAGGGAATGGACGGTTTCGTCAGAGGCATGCGCGCGATCAAGGACCCGGGCGAGATAGAGCTTTACCGAAAGGCCGCCGTTATCACGGACGGCATCATCGACGAGATCGAGGCGGGCGTGCGCCTGCTCGCGATACGCACCGAGCTCGACGCGGCCCTCCTGATCGAACGCGCGAGCAGGGAAGCGGGCTGCGAGGGGCCGGGCTTCGAAACCCTTGCCGCCGGACCTTCGCGCAGTTGGGGCATACATGCCTTTCCGCCCTACGGGGCGGGAGCCTTCGCGGGCCCGGGACTTTCCATCCTCGATTTCGGCGTGAAGCTCGAGGGCTACACCACCGATGTCACGATGAGCTTCGTACGGGGCAACCTGGGAAGGCAGGGTGAAACGATGCTCGCCCTGATCGAGCGGGCACACGGGGAAGCCATCGCGATGCTCGGTCCCGGCGTCCCGTGTCGCGAGGTGGCTCGGCGCGTCGATGAGATATTCGCGGAAAGCGGACTCGCGATGCCCCACAGCCTGGGCCACGGCATCGGGCTCGACGCCCATGAAGCTCCCTTTATTCGAAGCCGCGAGGACTGCGTCGACGTCTTGGCTGCGGGACAGATCGTCACGATAGAGCCGGGGCTCTACCACCTCGAACTGGGAGGCCTTCGGCTCGAGGACGATATCCTCATCACCGACACCGGACACGAGGTGCTGACGAAGTCGCGCATCGTGCGGTTGTAGCCGCGGCCGTTCATCTCCTCGAGGATAACGGCGAGAATCCTTTCGCCTTCAATTCGATGCCTCCTGCGAGCCCTATCTTTCATGCGAACCATACAGGTCCAAATACAATCGCTCGTATGTGCGGAGAAGAACCCGGTACCGCGCATTGCATTCCTGATCGGGTTCCCGTTTGCCCGCAAAATCGGCCAGAGCCGTGCATTCCTCGAGGCTCTCGATTACGCCGAAAGCCCGCAGGCCAAGGAGCACGCCGCCCCACGCGGCGTCTTCCCGTATGCGGGGGAGCCAAAGTGTCTTTCCGAAGAAGTCCGCGACGATCTGCAGCCAGGTCGGCGATTTTAGGATTCCCCCCGTGACTACGAGATCGAGTTTCGTATCCGGGTCCAGCATCCGATAGACCGAGTACAGATTAAATGCGAGGCCCTCCATGAGAGCGCGAACCAGGTGCGCTCGGGTATGGCTGAAGGTAAGTCCGTATAGGGCGCCTTTGGCTTGCGGGCGATAGTTGGGACATCTCTCTCCGCCAAGGAGGGGAATGAAACATAGCCCATCGGCTCCAAGGGGGGACTCCGCGGAAAGCTTATTCATCTGATCGAAGACATCGCCTTCCCTTCCTGCCGGGGGCATCAGGGTGTCCGCGAACCAGCGAAGAGTGCTACCCGCGTCGTGGAGGACGCCGCCGAGAAGCCAGTTGCCCTCCGCGAGGTAGTAGCACCATGCCTCGGTCCCCGGTACGATCCTCGGGGACGACATTCTCCTGCGCAGCGCGGCTCCGGTTCCGACCGTCAGGCTCATCCTCGTCTCCGCCAACCCGACGCTGCCTAGATGGGAGAGTGCCCCGTCGGCGGAGCCTATGATGCCCGGAGTGCCTTCACGCAGCCCGAGGCGAGGCGCGGACCCCCGCGTCAATCCCGGGAGCATCAGGGTCGGCTCGACGCATTCCGAGAAACGGTCCGGAGTAAGGCCGACTTCGGATAACAACTCGGCGTCCCAGTCCAGAGTGCTCATGTTCCATGCTCCGGTGCCGGAAGCTATGGAATGGTCCACCTTGCGAGCGCCGAATAGATGCTGGATGACGTATTCCTTTATCGAGACGAACCTGTCGGCGCGGCGGAAAACCTCGGGCGCCTCCTCCTTCATCCACGCAAGGCGGGAGAGAAAATACATCGGGTGCAGGCAGCAGCCGGTCCGCCGCCTAACCTCCTCAGTATCGAGGCGTTCCTTCAAGCGCTCGTTCTGCTGGAGGGACCTGGTATCCGCCCAGATCGAGGCGCGCGCGAGAGCTCCTCCGTCCCGGTCGATCGGCACCATGCTCTGCCATACCCCGTCGAACACGATGGCGTCGATCTCCCCCGGCGTGATGCGCGTATTTTCGACGAGGCGGCGGATCGCTCTCGTGACGGCCGCGAGCACCTCTTCCGGATCTTGCTCGACGTAGCCGGGCCTCGGATAGAATGTGGTGCAGGACTCGGTCGCCTGCCCCTCGATTCCGGATTCCTGCCGATACAAGACCGCCTTCGCGCTCGTCGTTCCGATGTCCACGGAAATTAACCGGATACCGCCTTTACCATGCATGTGGTGCTTTCCCCAGGACAGGCATTATTTCCCCTCCGTTCCGCAGGACGGCGGCGATATTCTCCAGCCCAGCGCCTTCCCGGCGAGCATCGGCACGACGCCGTCGATCTCATCGGGGACGAGCCACTCGCGGCGCTCCAGCCAGAAGCAGCCAGCGGAGGGGGGAAGGCCGTAGAAAACGGCGCCGCGGCGCGAAAGAAAAGGCTCAAGCTCGCCGATCCGGCCGGCGGAGTCGAAGAGGCCGGCGAGGGCGGGGACGGCGGTCGGCGAGGAGTATATCCCGGACGCGGCGCGAGTCGTCTCTTTGGCCGCTCGCGGGTGCGGCGCCGAGTCGCTCCCGAAGAACAGCTTTTCCTCTCCACGCAAGACAGCCTCGCGCAGCGCGTCGCGTTCTCGCGCGGGCTTAAGGATCGGCTTGCAGTACAGGTGAGGGTCCATGGCCTCGCCCAAGAGGTCGTCCAACGTGAACAGGAGATGGTGGGCGGTGACGGTGGCGGCTACGTTCTTCGGTGCGGACAGGACGAAGTCGAGCAAGGCGGCGGACGATACGTGCTCGACGACCACCTTGAGCCGAGGATGGGCGACGAGAATCCGCTCGAGGACGGGGATGAAGGCCTCCTCTCGCTCGAGGAGGGGGGCCGAGGGCTCCTCGGCGTGTACACAGAGCACGATCCCCGCCTTCTCCATGGCCGCGAGGGCGTCGACGGCCTCGGATGGATCGGCCAGGCCGTCGGAAGAGTTGGTCGTCGAGCGGGCGGGGTAGTATTTGCCAGCGATTGCCCCCGCGGCTACACAGGCGCGAACGGTCTGGGGATCCATGCCCGGTAGAAGTTTAAAGGCCATGAGTGGCGTGAAGCCGTCTTCCAGGGCGCTCACGATCTCGGCGCGGTATGCCGCGACCTCCGCTCCCGACGCGATGGGCGGAAGGGTGTTGGGCATGGCGAGGGCTCGTCCGAACGAGAGGGCGTGGCGACGCGCATAGGCCCTCATCGCGGACCCGCGCCGCAGGTGGGCGTGGAAGTCGTCGGGCCAGGCGATCGCGAAGCGGTCGCCGGAGAGAACTTCAGTCAAAGCGGAGTTCCAGGAGGGATACGTCATCGGGGAAGCGCCTCGACGAGCATTCGGCCTTGGCCCCGTCGAGAATCCTGTCCAAGACTTTCCTGCCGCCTCGCTTCGACGAGGCTACACGAACGAGGGCGCTCGAAAAACGCTCTATGCCGAATATGGTCCCGTCCTTGGCCCTGAATTCGTAGACCCCGTCGCTGAAGACGTAGAGGCCGGAGCCCCTGGGTATGGAGGCTCTGGCGGAATCGTAGTGCGCGTCGGCTTCGACGCCTACGATCATCCCTCCCGTCGAAAGCTCTTCCGAAGTCCCGTCGGGCAGGATAAGGATGGCGGGCGGGCTGCCGGCGCTCGCGTAAGTCAGCTCCCTCGACCCGTGGTCCCATATTCCGTACCAGGCGGTGAAGAATAGGTTGTTCTGCTCTTCCATCTTGAACGAGGCATTGAGCCTGTCGAGGACCGATGCCGGCTCGGCGAAATCGGCCCCGGGCAGAACCTGGGTCTTGAGCATGTTCATCAGCGTGACGGAGAAGAGGGCCGCCTCGATGCCGTGGCCGCTCACGTCTATGAGGTAGAGGGCGAGCTTGCCCTTTACGGCGCCCCGCTTTTCGCCGCCGAGCAGGTGGTAGCCGAACACGTCGCCGCCGAGCGAGGCGGAGGGTATGAATTTCCAGTCGATTGCCAGCTCGGGAGAGGCCAGCCGCGCGGGCAGGAGGCTCCTGACGTAGGATGCCCCGCCGCGGAGTTCGAGCTCGAGCTTCTCCTGGGCCTCGACGAGGGCCTTTACGACGAGCTCCTGCTCCTCTTTCATCCTTTTTTTTTCGAGGCAGGACTCTATGCGCGCCTTGAGGATGACGGGCTCGAACTCGCGCGGGAGGTAGTCCTCGGCGCCGAGTTGGATGCAACGCGCGATGATCTGAGTGTCCTCGAGGGCGGAGATGACGATCGCGTGCACTCCCCTGAGATTCTTCTCGGCGCGCATTCGCTCGAGCAGCTGGTAACCGTTCATTCCGGGCATCATCACGTCGATGATGGCCACGTCGAAGGCCTCGGAACGGAGCAGCTCGAGCGCGGCGAGGCCGTCGCCGGCGGCGCGGACCTCGTGGCCCTGGCGCTCGAGGTGCCGCGAGAGGAGCTCGCGGTTGAAGAGATTGTCGTCGACGACGAGAATGCGCCCGGGACGGGGCGCCGGGGCGAGTTCGACGGCCGAGAGATCGGGACGCGGCTCTTTCTCGCCGTCCTCCGCGCTCTCCTTTCCCGCGTTCGAGCCTTCGTCGGCCGCCATTAGCTCGAGTATGGCGTTGCCCGCATCCAGAAGCTTGTCGGCGTCGAGAGCGAGGCCCTTATCGCCGCCGGAAGCCGCCTTGACCTTCACTTCCTGGATAAGGGCGATGATCGCGTAGAGGATGCCGTATATCTCGTGGTCGAGGCGCTCGGCGCCCGATTCGCCCATGGTCCCGTCAAAACGGGCGAGGAGCGGCCCCTCGAGACCGAGGGCCGATTCCCCTATGGTGGTGAAAAGCGATGCGACGTCCTCGCGGCCGGCTTCGAGCGCGTCCTGCTTCAGCATCTCGGCGTAGCCGACGAGGTGATGGAGCTGCGTACAGGCGGCGCGCTGCGTCGCGGTTCCGGCCTCATCGATGGAGGTTTCACCCATGGCGAGGGCTGGCTTCGTAGATCGACCGGGCTATGGGTATTCTGCGGCCGGTCCCGAAGGCTCTCGCCGATACCTTGACGACGGGCGCCGACTGACGGCGCTTGTGCTCGGCCTTGCCGACCATCGAGACTACCCTTTCGACGAGGGCCGCGTCGTAGCCCCGTTCGACGATCTCGGCCGCCCCGAGGTTCTGGATGATGTAGAGGCTGAGTATGCCGTCGAGAGTCTCATAGGGAGGAAGCGAGTCCTGGTCGGTCTGATCGGGCCTGAGCTCGGCGCTCGGGGCCTTGGTCAGGATCGCCTCGGGGATGATGGCCTTGCCCGCGCGGGCGTTGATGTAGCGGGCGAGGCCATAGACTTCGGTCTTGAGCAAATCGCCTATGGGCGCGAGGCCCCCGCACATGTCGCCATAAAGGGTGCAGTAACCCGCGGCCAGCTCGCTTTTATTGCCCGTCGTGAGGAGGAGGGCGCCGAATTTATTGGACCAGGCCATGAGGATCGAGCCGCGGACCCGCGCCTGAAGGTTCTCTTCGGCGATGTCCTGGGGTCTTCCTTCGAACTTGGGCTCGAGAAGGGCGAGATAGGCGGAGAAGGGACCCTCGATGGGCAGGCTCTCGAGGCGTATGCCGAGAGCGCGGCAAAGGTCGCGTGAGTCGCTTACGGAGCCCTCGCTCGAGTAGCGGCTCGGCATGGATATGCAGGTCACCTTGTCCGCGCCGATGGCCTCGGCGGCCAAAACAGCCACCAACGCCGAATCTATGCCTCCCGAGAGGCCGATGCAGGCTGCCTTAAATCCGCATTTGCGCATGTAGTCGCGTATGCCGAGGACGAGGGCGCGTTCGATCTCGTCGAATTTATCCTGATTTGGCGACGCCTGTATTGCCCGGCCGGCTCCGCGCACCGCTCTCTTTTCGTTCGCGCCCCGAGCCAGCGAGTCCGTTTCGACGACGAGGAGCTCCTCCTCCCAGCCGGAGAGAGCGGCCGGCTCCCCATCGGCGTCGAGGGCGAAGGAACGGCCGTCGAACACGAGGGAGTCGTTCGCGCCGATGAGGTTGCAGTACAGCAGGGGGACGCCGCCCTCGCGCGCGGCCTTCGCGGAGAGCTTTTTTCGCAGCTCGAGCTTGCCCGCGGCGAAGGGAGAGGCCGAGGGTACGATGAGGATCTCGGCCCCGGCGTCCAGGAGGTCCTTCACGGGGTCGACTTTGTAGCGAAGGCCGGGCACGGGGGACTCCTCCCACCAGATGTCCTCGCAGATGGCGAAGCCGACGCGGATCCCCGCTACTTCGACCAGCCGCCGCTCTTTTGCGGGCTCGAAGTAGCGCGCCTCGTCGAAGACGTCGTAGGTGGGCAGGAGGGTTTTAGCCTGAGTAAAAACGAGCTCGCCGCCGCGGAGGAGGGCGATCGCGTTGACGAGGGGCCTCCCCTGTCCCGAGCGGTTGCGGTCGACGTAACCCACTGCCACGGCGAGCTCGCGCGGCAGTTCGCGCTGCAGACGACGGAGGGCGGCGAGGTTCTCCTCGGCGAAGGACTCCTGGTCCAGGAGGTCCATCGGCGGGTAGCCGCAAAGCGAGAGCTCGGGGAACACGAGGAGTTCCAGTCGGCCCTCGGGCCCCGAGCGCGTTACCTTGCCCGAGCCGTCTCCCACCGCCGCCCCGGCGAAGGCAAGCATCTTTTCGCGGTTGCCGTCGAAATCGCCGATTACGGAATTAATCTGAGCCAGACCGACGAGCATCGGAACCTCCTGTTGCGGCTGCGATGGCCGCATAGTACACTCGCCAGCGTGACGAAGACAATCCTGATAGCCCCCTTCGACGGGCCCCTCGCCTCCGCCCTCGGAGCCGAGGCGAGCGCCGAAGGCTGGTCGGTCGCCCTGGCCATGGTCCGCGGCCCCTCCGCCGCGGCCGCCGCCAAGGTCTCTCCCGGCGTCGTTACCCTTGCATACGACCCACGGTCATACGTTTCCGCATCCTCCCTCGTACTCTCCGCGATAAACGCCCTCGGCGAGCTCGATGCGGCGGTCCTTATCCTCGATCCGGCTTCAGCTAAGGCCGATTTCCACTCGGGGCGGCCCGGCGAGCTCTCCAGCCTCGTCGAGGAACGCTGCTCGGGGCCGCTTTTCCTCGCCCGCGAGCTCGTCCGCCGTTTCGAGGCGCGCAAGTCCGGCACCATCCTCCTCCTCGCGCCCGAGAACCCGCGCGATTCCGCGCTCGGCCCCATAGCTTCGATGGCCTCGGGCGCCTTCGAGGGGCTGGGGACGGGGCTCTTCGCGGCCTCGGCCGGAACCCCTTGGTCGGCCTACGGCCTGCGCGATGCCAGCGGTCAGAGCGATCGGGCGGCACGCTATGCGCTCGAGTTGCTTGGAGAGGCCAAGCCCACCAAGGCCGGGCGTTGGCTGCGCTATACCGGGAAGAGCGGGATTTTCGGATAACCGACCCGCTTTCTTGAGGGCGAGGACCTCGGGGCTGCGGAGGCCTCTCTTGCGGCGGATCGTCGTAGTCCATGATTTATTAATTGACATAACACATACAGAAAACTACAATCCTACTGTGATTGAGTGGAACTTGGAGAAAAACGAAATCCTTAAGACCGAACGCGGCGTCAGTTTCTAAGTCAGGAGGCTGATCATGCCGTTTGATCCCGAAAACGTCGTACTTGATCCCGAAGAGCAGGAAATCGAGGATCATCTCGAAGAGTATACCCCTCTCCCCGAAGCGGAAAAGCAAGCCGTAATCGAAGACTTCCGCCGCGCAGCTCGTTCAGGCCGTACGAAAGTCGTCTCACTGCGATTCGACGAGGCCACCCTCGAAAAAGTGAAGGCCGAGGCCGAGGCCGAAGGTCTCCCTTACCAGACATTCATCCAGAGCGTTATGTATAAGTACATCACCGGCCGCCTCGTGGATCAGAGGGATGTAAGTATCGTTGCGAAGGCTCTGAGCGGAACCGGATGATGTTTGTTGGGTTCATCAAGGCATGGACATGAAGGGCCTGGGATAAATTTTCCGGGTTTCAAGTCGCCGATAATCTTTCGCCGGTATCAGGGCAAAGTTGAACCGGGAAAGCCCCTGGCGAACTTCGCAGTCTTTCTGAGGATCACGATGGAATATGCTTTAGACTGGCCGATTCGAACTTTCATTTCCTCATCGGTCGGTGCCTTCATGGCGCCTCCTTGCGTTTCCTACTTTATTCTCTTCCGCAGCCTCCGCGCCACGCTGGCCGCGGAACGGGGCGCCGAGGCCTTCGCTTCGCGCGATTTCCCATCTCGCGAAGCCGTGTTGCGCGATGACGCTTTGCTCGAAACGGCCTTGATTTCTTCGGCCTCCGCCTTCTTCGCTGTCTTCGATGCCACGTATAGGAGTATCGCGCCGCCGACTATCATGGCCGCGCTGAAGACCTGCCCCGTGGAGATGTTGAAGACGCTCGTCACGACGTAGGTGGGGGCGCTCTTGTCGCCGAGGATATAGCCCATGCCCTGGTCGGGCTCGCGGAAGTACTCGATCGCGAAGCGGATGGCCCCGTAGCCGATAGCGTAGAGGCCGGTGGCGAAGCCCCGGAAGCTTTCGCGCTTGCGCACGAAGATCCACAGGACGAGCCAGAGTACGAGGCCCTCGAAAAACGCCTCGTAGAGCTGCGAGGGGTGGCGGGGAAGGTTGACGAGGTCGTTCATCGAGGAGAGGCGGATGCCTGCTTTGGTGGCCGCCTCCTGGACCCACGGCAAGCTCGCCTTGAAGCGGCCCGACTCGGGGACCGTCGGGAAGATCATGCCGATGGGCGAGGATGTCACCTTGCCCCAGAGCTCGCCGTTGATGAAGTTGCCCAGGCGACCGAAGGTGTAGCCCAAGGGCGCGGAGACCGCGATTACGTCGGCTATGGCGAGCCAGCTCCGTTTTCTGACCCCGCAGTAGATCAGTGTCGCCGCGATGAGGCCGAAGAAGCCCCCATGATAGGACATGCCCTGAAAGCCGGTAAAACGCATGCCCTCGTCGAAGGGCCAGAAGATCAGCCAGGGTCTCGAGCGGTAGTAGCCGGAAGGGTCGTAGACGAGGGTCCCGAAGACGCGCGCGCCAATGAGAAGTCCGATGATCGCCCAGAAGAACCAGCCCTCCGAATCCTCGATCGTCCACGGCGCCCCTCTCCGCTTGGATTCGTAGCGGAAGAGAAACCAGCTGACGGCGAAGGCGACGACGTACATGAGGCCGTACCATCGCAGGGGGAGGCCGGGAATTATTTCGGGCTTGATCCAAGACGGGAACTGTATCGCTGCGGGCATTTATACTCCTATAGCGGTCTTTCGATTATTTGGCCCAATTCCTTGTCGAAGGAAAAGACGACCCTGGTTTTCCTGCTCCTTACCTCGAAGAATCGATTGTGGCTCTCGAGGATCACCCCTGGGAAGACGGTGCCTCGGATCCGCAGCTCGGACGCGACGTGAGCCTCGAATTTTTCGCGCATGCCAAAGATGCGAATCGTCCTCTTCTCGAGGAGCCTGAGCAGTTTTGCCTTATCCTGCCTTATCCGGTCGAGCCCCGCGCCCGCCTTCTCCAGGTCGGCCATCGTGCGGTCGGTCTGGAGGATGAGGGTATTGAGCTTCGAGATCTCGCGCTCTTCGGCATCGATCTGGTCCGCGACGAGGTAATCCTGGCCGAAGGAGACCTCGGTCTTGGTGAAGGTTTCGGAACCGAGCATCGCGACGTCGATGCCTTTGCGGGCCTTGCACAGGCCGCCAATAAGCGACCCTTTCTCCGCCGCGATGACAAGTCGGCCGTTCGTTTTCACGTTGCAGAGCACGCAACCGCTCTTGATGCGTATATCCTCTACGGCGAGGAGGAGGGCCTGCTCCGCGAAGGCCGCGTCTATGCTGAGCCTCGCGCGGATAGTGCCCTTGCGTCCGCCCTTGATGCCTTCGGCGACCCGCACGTTCCCGTCGCTCGACAGGAGCGAGGCCTCGATCGCACCGGCTATCGTGACGTCGCCCCCCGCGACGAGGGAAAAACCCGAGAGAACCGAGCCCGAGACCTGCACCGCGCCCGGGAATTTTATATTGCCCGTTTCGGGGCCTACGTTGCCGCGGACGGCCAGCCGCTCGCGGATCGAGACGCGGCCTTCCGAGCCGGACGAGGCCTCGACGAGGAGCTCTCCGCCGACCGCTGCTACAAAGCAGGTCGATCCGTCCTCGGCGGGCTCTTCTCGGATCGTTTCGTCGTGCTCGGGAAGGCTGTCGCCGCTGGAGCCCGCGCCCGCCTTTATGGGCCGCCCGAGCACGTCGAATCCGTCCTCGCCCGCGTCGGCCGTTTTTTTCAGCGTGAGTATCTGATCCCCCGCCGCGACGCGGGTCATGGTATCGCGTTCCTTGAAATCGGCCCTGTTTCCGTCTTGTATCGTATAGAGGGCGCCGGTGGACTTGTGAACGAGCCAGGTCACCGTCACGCTGCCGCCGGGCCTCGCGGATTTTCCGCGGGCGACGACGCGCTGGCTCACGGGCTTCCCCTCGCGAGCGTCCGAGACGGCCTCCGCGATCGAGTAGGGCTCGAGGCCCTGCGTTACCTCCTTCTCGGAAAGGGCCGAGAGCACCTTCTCCACGGAGAGCGGGGAGCCGAACCCCTCCTCCGCGACGAGGGTCACGGAGGCGGACATCGAGTCAGCGGCGATCGATACGTCGATCGCCGCGTCGAGGAAGCGGAGGACGCGCAGCTTCCATGCATTGTCCGTTTCGTTCGCGAGGAGGAGTCCCGTGGCCGTCGCGACGAGTTTGTCTCTGCCGAAGTCGATATTCTCGTAGGTCTTTATGGAAGGGTCGTTGCCCTGTATCCCGAGGAGGACCTTGCCGAAGACGTCGACGCCGTCCTGGCCTACCCCCGAGGGGGGGAGTTCGCCTATCGTCTGGCCGAGTTGGACCTTCGCGATCTTGGTGGCTTCGGCTATCGGAAAATCGGAGAGGCTCGGTATTGCCTTGGCGATGGCGTTCTGGTCGGCAAAGCGCATACGGAGCTCCTCCGCTTTTTCCTCGGGGAGGAGGGGGACGGAGAGGGCGAAGGTCCTGTTTTTACCTCTCCCGGGAGCGCGGCCCTCGGCGAGGGGATAGTCGATGAGCTCGGATTTTTTCCCTTTGTAGAATGCGAGGACGTCCCTCTTGAGTTCTTCGGCTTTAAATCCGCGGACTCTCGAGGCCTTGAGCGTCGCGCTCAGCGCCGATAGGTCGAGGGGCCTGCCCCTGCCCCTGCCTTTCCAAAGGGACAGCGTCGCCTTGATTCCATCGGGGCTCACTTTGATCTCGACCTTGGCGTCCCTGTCCTTCGAGATGCTCCATCTGAGTAGAGCTTCCTTGCGCGAAACGGCCTGTCCGATGGCCGAGGCCAGCTCCTCGGGACCGACGAGTCCGTCCTCGGTAGCCCCGAGCTCGCGCGCCCTGGCCAGGATATCCGCGGAACCGGGGCCGGGAATTCGATTATCCCCGGGGGTATAGTTGAGAAAATAGGTCGCGCCGCCGGGCGAGACCTCGACCGACCAGACATGCCGGGAAATGGGCACTATATCGACCCAGCGATCGCCGATCCTCGTGACGCCGTCCCATTCGGCCATGAGCTCGTTCTTGTTGCGCAGAACTCCCGGACCAGTAAAGAGGGCGCCATCGTCGGTGGGAGGCTGGAGGGGTTTGCCGTAAAGATTCTTGCCCGCCTTCCCGGGCTTGGCCTGCGAGAGAGTGCCGATGCTCTCTCCGCGGCGCGCCCAACCCGTACGCTGCACTGTAGTGTCGGGGAAGACCTGCTCGCGCTTTTCGCGCCTCTCGGTTACCTGCACCTTTTCGAATTTAGGCCGAAGGAAGGGGAGGAAGGCGGGCTTCTTTACCGTCTTCTCGATCTTTATGGTTTCGAATTTTACTTTATAAAGAATGGGGGGAGGAGCCTCCGCCGCGGTGCTCGAGGCCAGGGCGGCGAGTTCGGGCGGCATGGGAATGTCCGCCCATACGGGCATCTCGCGCTGGGGCATTTCGGGCGGTACGCCGGTAGCGACGATCTCTTTGACCTTTCCCTTCGCCCGACCGAATTTTTGCACGAGCTCTTCGGCTTGCTTCTGTTTGAAGCCGCCGATCCGCGCGTCCATGAGGACGCGAATGATCTTCGCGGCCGTCCACTCGGCCCCTTCCTTGCTGGGAGTGAAGGTGAGGCTCGCTTCGAGCTCGTCCTCGTCGATTTCCAGCGCGAGGTCGCCCTTCGCCGTTATTTGGGCCATCCTGCGCTCCCTAGCCGGCGAAGCCCTGGTTGAGGGCTTTCGCGAGCTTATGCTTGAGGAACTGGCTCTCGCGCCGGAGCTTGTCGATCTCGAACTGCTGGCTGCGGACGGTTTCGACGAGCTCGCCGGTCGTGAGAGCGCCGGAGGAGAGGAGGTCCTCGACGTAGGCGGCCTTCGCGCCGAAGTCGGCCTCGGCCTCGAGCTCGGCCGTACGGTAGCCTCCCTCGATCTCGGCGAGCGTGAGGGACAGGTCCTCCTCGTCCTCGAAGGACATGAGCTTGTCCGCCGTGCGATAGAGGGCCTGAGAGAGCACCGACTGGGGCTTGTAGCGGATTATGGGTATCCTGCTTCCGAGGGCGACGTCCTGGAGCTCGTCGCGGTAGAGCACGCCGAGGTACTCGATCTCTATATTGAGATACTCCTTGCAGGAGTGGCGTATTTTTTGCGCTTTCTCGGCGTCCTTGGGGTCCTCCAGCATATTCATGAGGATCCGCGGCCTGAAGCGGGTTATCCGTTCGTTCGCGATCGCCCAATGCGCCGGGTCGAGTTCCCGCACCTGTTCGAGTATGGCGGGTATGTAGGCTCTCCTGAGCGAGGCGCCGTCCTTGCGAAGCGTCTCCATGTGCTCGAAGGCGCGGGATTTATGCCCGAAGGCTCCATAAAGGAGGCGGAAGACCGCGTTCTTGATGAAAAGATAGGCGTTGAGCGTGGCCGCGAGGGTCGGCGCGGTGACGACGATGCCGTGGCTGCTCATGAGGAAAAAATCGAGGATGTTGGAGCCGCTGCCCGCGCCGAGGTCGAGTACGAGGTAGTCCGCGTCCAGGGAAAGCAGGCGTTTGACGATCTGGTTTTTCTGGGAGGGCTTTAGGTTCGCGAGGCCGGGCACCTCGGCGTCGCCGGCTATGAAGCGGAGGTTAGGGTAATCCGTATCGAGAACGAAAGTCTCGAAGGGGGCGAGCGAGCCGAACAGGAAGGTGCCGATGCCCGTCTTGGGGGCGGCCACGCCCAGAAGGAGGTGGAGGTTCGAGGCTCCGAGGTCGAGGTCGGCCAGTACGGTCCTGCGGCCCGCCTGCGAAAGCGCGACGGCCAGGTTGGCCGCAACCATGGACTTGCCTACTCCGCCCTTGCCGCTCGCGATCGGTACGACGCGCATTATAGGCTCTCGACCCGTTCTATTTCGTCGGGTCCCTGTCCCGACGGGCCTTGGCTGGCCGGGCTCTGCGGGCGTAGCCCGGTGACCGGGCTCTGTCCGGTGAAAGCGCTGAAGGGTTTGGAAATAAGTAGTACGCAAAATCCGAACATATCCAGCCCAAGGACGACGGAGGCGAAGATGAAGCTTGAGCTATCGATGCGATTCCCGCTCCCCGTCGCATGTATCATCGCGATGAAGAGCGGAATAAAGGTCGCAAGGGAGATTATCCTGCCGACGAAAAGGAGGGAACGGTAGGCGTCATAGCGCGGCAGGTCGAGCCAAAGGAAAAAAAAACCGATGACAAAAAAGAGCTGGGCTCCTGATGCGTAGCGAAAAAAAGAAGAAAGCCCCGCATCTTGGCGAAGGCCGCCCAAGGCGTTCGCGAGGAAGAAGAGGATAAAGAAACGCGCGGACTCGGTGACCGCGGCGACTAGAAAGAGGGGTTTTCGCTGCATAATACTCATCGAAGTGTACTTTCGCCCCTCTTCACAGTCAAGGCGGGATGGGATGCGCGGCCATAAGGAGTTGACAGGGGTGGCGTCGCAAATGGATAGTAACGTTCTATGATGAACGAACCCGCCCGAAAGCATCGCCTTGCGTGGAGCGCCATCGTCGTAACGATGGTCCTTTTCTCCGTCATCGCGAGTTCCGTGCCCAAGGCCTTTGCCCAGGGCCAGGACGACGAAACGCAAAACATGAAACGCTACATCGGCGAACTGGGGGACACCTTTCGGTTCGTCCTTCAAAACTACGTCGATCAGCCCGATGCCAAGAAGCTGTACGAAGGAGCCATGAAGGGGCTCTTCGAGGCGCTCAACGATCCTTATTCTACCTTCCTCGACGAGAATCTGCTCAGCGATATGACCGACATCACATCGGGACAATTCGGGGGAGTGGGGCTCTATATCTCCAAGCAGGCCAAGGATCCGA
Organism: Rectinemataceae bacterium; assembly: GCA_049513895.1. Classification (GTDB taxonomy): domain Bacteria; phylum Spirochaetota; class Spirochaetia; order Treponematales; family Rectinemataceae; genus UBA1306. The sequence continues at coordinate 149,396 of JBEKVO010000006.1, forward strand.
AGAAGCCGGAAGACGATCCCAGGTATATAGAGATAGTTTCTCCCATCGAGGACACTCCGGGCGCCAAGTACGGTCTGCATTCCGGCGATCTCATTCTAAAGATCGACGGCGAGAGTACGGTGCCGCTCAGCTCCTTCGAAGCCCAGCAGAAAATACGCGGTGCGGTCGGCAGCTCGGTCGTACTCACTATCCGAAGGGGAGAGGCCGAATTCGACGCGAGTCTGGTACGCGCCATCATCGAGATACCGACGGTAAAATCCGCCCTCATCCCCACCCAGTCGGGAAACATCGCCTACCTTCGCATCATCGAGTTCACCGCGCAGACCAAGGCGGCCTTCGATGAAGCGATAAAGACCTTCGACGCGGCGGGCTACCGTGCCCTGATTATGGACGTCCGCAACGACGGCGGCGGCCTCCTCCAAGCGGTCATCCAGGTCGCCGACGCTCTCATCGATTCGGGCGTCATCGTATCCACGAAGGGCCGCAACCCCTACGAGAACTCGGTCAGTCGCGCCACGCACGGCCTGTCGGTCCCCAAGGACAGGCCTATCATCCTTCTCATCAACAAAGGCTCGGCCTCGGCTTCCGAGATACTGGCGGGAGCCCTCAAAGACAACAAGCGCGCCTACCTCGTCGGCGAGAATTCCTACGGCAAGGGATCGGTACAGCAGATTTTCCCGATCGACAAGACCGGCTATAAAATGACCACTGCCCGTTACTATACCCCGAGCGACGAGAACATCGACAAGACGGGCATTCCTCCCGACCTCGAAGTCAAAGATCCCGATCTCACCGATGCCCAAGCCGCCGATCTCTCCAAGCTCCTCGACTCCGGAAAACTCGAGGCCTTTGTCAAAGCCCATCCTGAGGCCACGGTCGCCGAGCGGAACGCCTTCGCCGCCGGCCTCGGAAACAGTTACTCCCTTCCCGAGCGAGTTCTCAAGATCCTCGTCAAGAACCAGCTCGAGCGGACCAAGATCGCACCCGTCTACGACCTCGAGTTCGATACGGCGCTGAACGCGGCCATAAAGCTGATGGACGACCCTGATTACCCGAAGCTCCTTGAGGAGGCCAAGTCGGTGCGGGAACTCGTCGAAGCCAAGAAAGCGGCGGATCCCAAGGGTCAAATAGGAGCCAAACAGGGAGCCGGCGCGCAGGCGAGCGATAAAGCGGCCCTCCCCGCGCCTGAGCCCCAGAACTGAGGCCTCGTCGCGGGAAGCGCAGCCGATGCGGCAGTTCATTTTCCCGGAAGACTGGGACGGTGGCGCGACCTGCCTCATCGAGGGGGGCCGCGCCCATTACCTCGCCAGGGTTCTTCGATTGGGTCCCGGCAGCTCTTTCCCGGGTCGAGATTCACGGGGTCGACTCTGGACCTGCTCGGTTCAGGAGTCGGGACCCGGTAGGCTCCTGCTGGCGGTAGCTCCCCTTGTAGGGGGGGCGGAGTCCGAGAAGCGACTCGGCGAGTTCCCCAGAATAGTTCTTGTTCAAGGCTTACTGAAGGGTACGAAGATGGACCTTGTCGTCCGCCAGGCGACCGAGGCGGGGGTTTCCGCCGTCTTTCCCCTCCTCTCCGCCCGGACCGTCGCGCCTTGCGCGCCCAAGGGTGACGAGGGCTCCGGTCCCAGGCTCGCGCGCTGGAAGCGGATAATCAGGGAAGCTCTCCAGCAGTCCGGATCGGAACGGCGCACCGAGCTGATCGAGCCCCTCAGCCCGGCTGATCTACCCGCCGCCATGGCCGCTCGAGGCATTATCCCCTCGGACCCCAAGATACTCTTCCATGAAGCTCCCCTTGCACAGTCTTCGATGCACGGGTATCTTACCGAAGCGCCGGAGGCAGTCGTGCTCTGCGTGGGTCCCGAGGGGGGCTTCACGCCAGAAGAGGTCGACTTCTTTCTCCATGAGGGTTTCAAGCCCCTGAGGCTTGCCGGCGCCGTCCTCCGGGCCGAGACGGCCGCACTCTACGCGATCGCCACCGCCCAGATCATCTTGTCGGAGCGCTCGTCATGGATTCCCAAGCCCCTGTGAACCGCATCTCGGTCCTCGGCGTACCCGTGGACATCCTTCCCGTGGAAGGCATCGAGGAGCTCGTCGTCCGATTCGCTGATGGAAAGAACCATCAGATCGTTCTCCTCTCGCTGTGGGACCTCATGCGCGCGAGGCGCTTGGGCGAGTTCCGCACGATGATAAGCGGCGCGAGCCTCGTCCTCCCGATATCGCTCTCGATAACCAAGGGTGCTCATTTTCTGCGCAAGGCGGAACCGGTCCGTTATATGCCTTTCGACTTTGTCGTAAAGCTTCTCGCGGCCCTCGAGAAACGCGGCAAATCGGTCTACCTCCTCGGGGCCACGATGACCAGCATTCAAAAGGCCGAAAGCAATATAAAGTCCACCTTCCCCGGCCTTCGCGTCGTCGGGCGCTATGCGGGCCGCTATCCCAAGCAGATGGAGGCTTCGATCGTAGAGGCGGTCAAGAAGGCGACACCCAGCCTTCTCCTCGTGGGCACGGGCGTGCCCGGCCGTGAAAAGTGGATTCCCAGAAACCTCGCCCATTTCAACTCAGGGCTTTACCTTTGGTGCTCGGACCTCTTCGATGTATTCGCCGAGCGTCGATCCAAGCCATTGAAATCCCTTTTCCGAAATGGGCTCGAGTGGATACCTGCCTTCCTCCGCAGGCCCTGGAGACTTCATCGCCTATTTATCTACTTGTGGTATAATATATTGCTTGTGGTGGCCCGTCTAAGGAGAACTTGAGCGAGAGCTTCCTTTTGATGAATACTACACGCATGAGGCCCTAAACAGACGATTGTCTGGTTGTCAGCCTTTCCCTCTGCCGCTAGTATTTTTATTTATCCAATGGAAACAATCCTGCTTGTCGAGGACGATCCCCTCGAGGCGAGGACTCTTGTATCGCTCTTGGCCGGAGAATACAAAGTGCTCCATTGTCCGGAACTGCGACGCGCTCCCGAGGCTACCCGTCGCTGCTCGCCCGCGGCAGTAGTGCTCAGCCTTCCCCCCGCATTCGGCCTCCGCGACGAGCTCATCCGCAGAACGGCGGGCGAAAGCGGAGGGGCGCCTCTCGTAGTCCTATCGAGCGACACCGATCCTGAGGACGTCGTCGGATGCCTACGTAGCGGGGCCTTCGATTTTGTCGCCAAGCCCTGCCGCCTCGATGCGCTGCGTCGCAGCATCGGCTCCGCGGTCGCCCCATTACTGCATCGCAAGGACTGCGCAAGCCTCTTTATAGGCCGTAGTCCCGCGATAAAAGCGGTGGAGGAGCTTGTTCGCCTATTCGCCGATTCGGCCTATCCCGTCCTCATTTTCGGCGAAAGCGGGACGGGGAAGGAGATAGCCGCCCGAGCCCTCCGCGACCTCTCGCCGAACAGGGCGGGGCCTTTCGTAGCCCGCAATTGCGCGGCCATCCCCGAGCATCTCGCCGAGAGCGAACTCTTCGGCACCGAAAGGGGCGCTTTCACCGACGCCGTGACGAGGCCGGGGGCCTTCGAGCTCGCGCGCGGGGGACTGCTCTTCCTCGATGAGATAGGCGAGGCGTGTATGCCCTTCCAGGCCAAGCTCCTGCGCGTCCTTGAAACAGGCGAATTCTGGCGTCTCGGCGGCACGAAGAGCATCGTCGCCGATTTCCGTTTCGTCTCTGCGACGAGTAAGGATTTGGACCGAGCCGCGGCCGAGGGAAGCTTTCGCGCCGATCTGCTTTACCGAATAGATACCCTGATTATCAAGATGCCCCCGCTTCGCACGAGACGAGAAGACATCACCGACCTTGCGGTGCATTTCGCCCTGCTCGCGTCGCGCGGACGCGTCGGCGTCGGGCCAGAGGCGATGGAAAAGCTTGCGGGCTTCGACTGGCCCGGCAACACCCGCCAGCTGCGAAATATCGTGCATCGCGCCCTTGTTTTGGCGGGCCATGCCGACGAGCTGCAGGCGAAGCACATCGTGTTCTGACCTGAGGTCCGACGCTCCGTCAGGCCTTCGGCTACGCGGTGAAATCCTTGGGCAGTTTTCCCGTTGCGGCGCGCAGCATCCCGGCCGCCTTGCGAAAGATCGACTCGAAGTAGCGGAGTTCCGAGGCAGTGTATGCCGCTCGCTCGGCAGTGTCTCGCAGGAAGGTCGATAGATCGCGGTCCCGCGTAATCTTGAAGAAGCCGATCTCGCGAAGATGCTCCGCGATGCGCGCCACCGACTCATCGACTTCGGCGCGCGATACCGGCGCGGCGCTGCCGTCTTTTTCGCCGAGAGCCTGTCGCCTGAGCTCGTAGCAGGCGATCTGCACCGCCTGGGCAAGATTGAGTGAGGGGAAGACCTCGGAGCTCGGAATGTGCGCGGCCAGCGAGCAGAGCCCGAGTTCGGCTTCGGTCAGGCCCGTTCTCTCGTTCCCGAAGACGAGGGCCGCGGGATTCGGCCCCGGTCTTGTCAATGCTGCGGCGGCAAAGTCCTGGGCGCTCAGCGAAAAGGCCTTACGGCGCTCGCCGCGGCGTCTCGTAAAGCCGCATGAGAGGGAAAATGGCGCGAGCGCCGTCTTCAGGTCGGGGAAGCGCCCGGCTCCCTCGAAAACGTCGAATGCATGGACTGCCATCATTCGTACGCGGTCGACATCGTAGTCGGGACAGCCCGCTAGGATCAGGCGCGAAAGGCCCATGGTCTTCATCGCGCGGCAGGCTGACCCTACGTTGCCGCCCTCCTCCGCCCCGCAGAGAACTATCGCGAACCCCGACAGGTCCGGCTCGTCCATTTCCTCTCCTTGCGCCGCCATGTGGAACGGCGGTAATAGTAAAGGCGGCATGAAGCAGGCACAAGGTGGTTCCCATACTCTGGAAGGAAGGCGAGCGCTCGTCGTTGGAGGTTCCGGAGGCATAGGCAGGGCGGTCTCGCTCGAGCTTGGGGCGAGGGGGGCCTACGTCATAGTCCACGGCGGTTCCTCGCGGGAACGGCTCGACTCTGCCCTGGACGAGCTTAAACGCGCAGGCGCGAATGCCGAGGGCTTCCTCCTGAAGCTCGGCGATCCATTCTCAAGCATCTCGAGTCTCGTCGAAAAATGCGCGGGCTTTGGCGCGATCGACGTTCTTGTCGTGGCCTTTGGTCCCTTTGTCCGAAAAAGCCTCGCCGAGACCGATGTCGCCGACTGGGAGCGTCTCGCCTTATTCGACCTAGCCCTACCCGGAGCCCTCTGCTCGGCTTTCCTACCCTCGATGGCTGCGAGAGGCTGGGGGAGAATTCTGCTCTTCGGCGGCTCACGTACAGATGGTATAAGGAGTTATTCGTCCAATGCGGCCTATGCGGCAGTCAAAACGGGTCTTTCGGTCCTCACGAAGTCTCTCGCGGTGGAGGGATCCGGTCGCGGTGTCAGTTCCATCCTCGCCTGTCCTGGCCTTGTGGACACCGAGTATTTGGACGAACCCGAGAGGCGGGCCCTCCGTTTGCGTGCCCCAGGGGGGCGCTTGGCCTCCACGGGCGAGATCGCCGAGGCGGCCGTCTGCCTCATCGCCGCCGATCCCTGCATCGCCTCTGGGGCGGTTATTTCGCTCGACGGGGGTATATCTTTCTAATATGCTTCTTAAACGAAATCGTTCCCCGCATTTGACTGGAGCTCGTTCAGTTATCCTTAATCGAGGCCGATACTTCAGGGGTAGACTAGGCCGATACGTCTTCCAGTGATTTGACAACGCATTGACGAGAACGCTAATATGCTTTTACAATACTTATGATTGTGCATAAGAGGGGTTGAGAGGAGCATCATGAACAATAACGATATCGTTCCCGGATTCGACGACGAAAAAGACGATAGCCTCAAAATCCGTCTTCAGAAAGTCGGTCCCGTGGATAATTGTCTCGCCCTCTTCCTTACAGGCTATATCGATACGTATAACTCCAATTTTTTCCAAAAACGCGTCGGAAAAGCGATCGACGCGAGCTTTATTCGCCTCATCTTCAACTGCGGTGGGTTAAATTACGTCTCCTCGACGGGCATCGGCTCGTTTACCGCCTTCCTCAAGGCGGTGAAGCCCCGGGGCGGGGATATCGTCCTCCTCGAGATCCAACCCAAGGTATATGAGGTCTTCCAGCTTCTCGGCTTCTCTCAGTTCTTCAATATCAAGGATAATCTGGAGGAGGCGACGGCCTTTTTCCAGGCTGGCGATCAAACGGCTACGGCCTCGGTCTTCCCCAAAATATTCTCCTGCCCCATCTGCAATAAGAAGCTCAAAGCCTCGAGACCTGGGCGTTTCCGCTGTTCGGAGTGTAAGACGATTCTCGCCATCGATAATTCCGGACAGGTCTTCCTGGGCTAGACGCCTTTGTCTTCGTTCCCACGAGCGAGGGAGAACATTATGGCAGGACTCAATAAGATAGAAAACTATCTGATTTCCCTGGGAATCTCGTACGAGGAGCTCCAGACGGGCACGTGGCTCGTGGAAGACCCGGGTAAGGGTCTGCCGGGTATCGTGGTGTCCTTGGCCGAGCCAGTCGTCATCCTTTCGGCCAAGGCGATGCGCCTTCCTTCCAAGGATCGCGAGGCCTTCTTCTTCGAGCTGCTTAAATTAAATTATTCGGGACTCCTTCATGGCGCCTACGCGATCGATGGCGATGACGTGGTTCTCGTGGACACGCTCGAGTACGGTACTATGGACAAAGAAGAGTTCGAGGCCTCCCTGGACGCGATCGGCTTCGCCCTCTCGGAGCATTTTCCCATACTCTCCCGTTATATGGACAAGTAGGAGGATCGAGAAATGGGCATATTCGACCGCTTCAAGACCGTGGTCTCTTCCAATATAAACGACCTCATCAATAAGGCCGAGAATCCCGAGAAGATGCTCAATCAGCTGCTTCTCGATATGAACGAGCAGATGATCGAGTCCAAGAAGGCGGTCGCGATGGCGATCGCCGACGAGAAAAAGCTCGAACGCGACGCTGCGGAGAATAAACGCCAGGCGGAGGACTGGGAGAAGAAGGCCATGTTGGCCGTACGCGCCAATCGGGACGACCTCGCCAAGGAAGCCCTTGTCCGCAAGCAGGAGTACGAGGGCTACGCTACCCAGCTTTTTACCCAGTGGCAGGCCCAAAAGGATTCGGTCGAGAAGCTAAAGGTCTCCCTCCGCGAACTCCAGAACAAGATCGACGAGGCCTCGCGCAAGAAGAATATCCTCATCGCGCGCGCCAAACGGGCAGAGGCCCAGGATAAGATCAACAAGACCATGTCCAGCATCTCGGGGAATAAGAGCGCCTTCGATACCTTCGAGCGCATGTCCAAAAAAGTCGACGAACTCGAGGCCAGGACCGAGGCGGCAAAGGAACTCGAGGACGTGACGAGCGGCGCAACCCTCGAGAAGCAATTTGCCCAACTCGAGTCTTCGGGAGCCGGTGCCGACAGCATGCTCGAAGATCTCAAGCGCAAGATGCTCACCCAGGACGCGGGCAGCCCCGGGAGCCTCGGGCCGGGCACCGGCCAGACGCCGACGCCCTAGGTGCTGCATTTGCGGGCGGTCAAGGTGTGACGATACGCATTTTGGCCGACCGCGAACCTTACTCAGCATATGCGGACGTTTCGAGCTCGGACAAGGCCACGGCCCCTCTTGAGCCCGTTGCGGGCCCTTCAGGATCCCAATCGGGATCTTTCGTTATTTTAAACGGCCCCGCCGGCCTGGATGACCCGGCCCCGGACATCCTCGTGATGCCGGCCGAGGACTTTCTCTCCCTTCGCATCCATCCAAGGGCGGAGCCAAGCGAGAGGATACTCTACATACCCTATGGCCCGGTGGCGCTTATGGAACAGGCCTTTGAGCGGGGTTGCGCCGACTACCTGCGCGAACCCTGGGCTCTCCCTGAACTGCTGGCGCGGGGAATCCGTCTTTTCAAGCTGAAATTCCATGCCGGAGAAAGAAAGCTTGAGCTGAGGGGGACTCGCCTTGCGGGCGAGGCCGCGTGGATCGAATTGACCGAGAGCGAACGAGCCCTTTTGCGGCTTCTTGTCCTGAACGCTCCCTTCCCTGTCCCGAAAAAAGCGGCAGTATCAGCTCTTTCCTGCCGTGCGCGGAACGAAAGCCAAGCCCTTGGCCGATGCGTTGTCTCACTTAGGCGTAAGATGGAATTAGTCGAACCCGGACTAGGTGGAAGGCTCCTTGCTATCAGGGCTATTGGTTATCGCCTTGATGCCCTGAGTTGTGGATAAGTTGTGTGTTTCATGGGGATTCATTGCCTATAGACGTGGAACCGTATCGAAAAGTATACGGCAGTCAAAAACTATGATTATTATACTAATGTTTATTTCACCTGTCGGCGTTTAATTATAATTAGAATATGAAATTATTGCACTAATTCGCATTGTTAAACAATAATGATCTATTTGTCTGTGTTGCTAATTCCGTTTCTCATAACTATTTTTAGAAATCGGTTCTTGAATTTCCCTGTGGATAACTTGTGTGTACAAGCGGATAACCGTGAAAGCTTGCAGGTCATCTGCCTGCATGGTACAGTAGCTCCATGAAAGTTTGGCTCGGAGTGATCGGCCGCGCCTTTATCGAATTCGCGATAATTCTCGTATTAATCTCCTTCGCAGCCGAAGCCGCGGCATCAGTCACCGCGCCTTTGGGTGGGATCCGTGCCATCATTGAGAGCGCCGCTGCGTCGGCCCTGGGGCTTGTGCCACTCGCTGCCGTTCTCACCCTGTTATTGGCTTTTTTTTCATTTGAAATTCGAGTTAAGAACCGACTGACGGGGTGGTTCGGCCTTCTTATCATAGGGATGGTCCTCTTCTCCATTGGCATAGGTGTGAGGAGAATGCCTCTTCTCCACGAAACGCTCATGGCTCCCGCGGGAGGAGCCACAAAGGTGCAGCGGCTCGTTCCAACGGGAGCCGCGGTTCAGAATGGCCGCGTCGCCTTGTGGATCGGCTCTTACGAGGGCGGCGAGGCGCACGATGCCGTCGCCGTGGATTTCGGCTCGGATTACCCTCGTCTGGCCTATTCGCCACGAACCGGGGTCGACTCATCGGGCGACATGGACATCCAGGGCAGGACATATTCTGCGGCGCTCCCCGCGGCTCACCCCGTAGCTCTCGTCCCCGAGGCATCGCTTTTCTCGGGCTCTTGGATTTGGGACCGCCTGGCAGCGATGGACGACGCTCCCATACTCCTGGTTTTTGCGATGGCGGGGGGCTTCCTGCTTCTTGTGATCGGATTCCGTTTCCTTTGCCGGATCACGCTCTGGCCCCTCGTAAACGCTCTTCTCGCGGCCGCAGGCCTCGTCGGCCTGGCTGCTCTCGACGCCGAACTTTCCGGAAGCGCGTTTCTTGGGACGATCGAGTCCCTGTCCCTGCGATCTGGCCTCCCGCTTCATGGTCCCCTCCTCCTCGCCGGCATCGAGGGCTTTGTCGGCCTAGCTCTCGGAGCGGCCGACCTGGCCGCCGCCCCGAGAGCTAGGATGCGTCTCGCGGAAGAAGGCGCATCGACGAAGAGCGGAGGCAGGATCTTCGGCGTCGCGATCCTTATAGACGCCATGGTATTTGCCGTTTTCTTCGGCTACGCGGTCGTCACCTACACGGCGAATCGGATCGTTCCCGCCTTCGCGTTGAAGTGGGAGGCGGTCGAAGCCCTGCGAAATTTCTTCCGCGCTCTCGCGGGCCTGCAGTTTCTCGTGCTGGCGGTGGCCCTGGGCTCAAATTCCAAGGGTAAAGCCGAGGATCTCGTGCAAGGCGCCATCTTGCCGATCGTCGTCCTTTCCGCCCTCTTGGCCGCGCTCGCTCTCATCGGCGGGCCGCAGGTCGAGGTGTCGAGATCGGCTATCCTGTCGGCGAGCTCGACCTTTACCGCCTCCCTCGATGCCGTACGGGTCGGTTTGGAAACGGGCGACCTCGAGCGAGCGCGCGCGGAATTCGGCGTATGCCAGGCCATTTCCAGGAAGGACGTCAGGCTCGAGGAACTCGAGAAAAAACTCACGGGGGCCGAGACCAATGCGATTAAAAAGTCGGTCCCCTTGCCCGCACAGGAGCTACCCCAGCCCGCGGACCCCGTCGCAACCAAAGATTATTACCTGAAGGCCCTGAAATTCGCGGAAAAAGGCGACTATTTCAGCGCCAATTTTTACGCGTCCCTGGCCGCGCGCCTCGATCCCTCATATTCCGACGCGCGGCGCCTGGCCGCCACTTCCTGGGAGGAGCTGCATAAGCGCGGGGCCGACCCGGCCGACAAGGCGAGGGCGGAATTCTACACGCGCAAGCTAGAAGGCTATGCGCTCCTGCGCTCCGGCGATCCGGTGGGCGCCTACCGCGTGTTCAAAGGGCTGGCCGACGCCAAGCACGCCGACGATCCGGACGTCAGGCGTTACCTGGCCGAAAGCCTTGTCGAGACCGAGAAGGCGGCCTTTTTCAAGGACGAGATCAACGTTGTCCTTTCCTCCTCTCTCGTCCCGGATATTTTCTTCCGCGTGCCCGAAGCCAAAGCGGCCGAGGGCGCCGTCGCCGCCAAGGGAAGCCAGAAGGCAGGTCCTCTACGGATGATCGTCGCCAAGGATGCGGAATGGTCCGGCGGCGCGCTGTATTTCCGCGAGTTCGAGTATTTCGAGACGAGCGGAGGCGGTCCTCGGGCTCTCGTGCGCAGCCCCTATGCGAAACTTACCGACGGCAAGATCCTCCTCGTCTGCGTCGAGAGGGACAGGCCATCCACTGTTTTCAAGCCGACATGGAGCGTGGGCCCTTCCTCGGGGCCGGCGAGCCTCGTGGAGCTGCCCATCGCGCCCGAAGGAGCCTATCGAGCCCTCGCCGCTCGCGTCGACCCATCCTCCCTTTCCCTTGTCGAGGCGTGGAAAGCGGTCGGCGGCGCCAAGGAATTCGGCATAGACCCGCGGCCGATTATCGACGACCTTCTCGCGCGGAGCGCCCTGCCCTTTGCGATATTCACCGCCGCCGCTCTAGGTGCGCTTGCGGGAGGGCGCTTCCGCCGCCGCGGAGGCGCTTTCCCCAAGGGCCTCTATGCCCTGGTTCCCTTCATGGCCGCGGCTTTGTTGCCACTCTTCCTTCTCGCGGCGAGGATAGACGGCCTCATCTCGGTATGGTCGGCGAAAATCGTTCCGGGTCTTTCCTCCCTTCTCCTCGCCGCGGGGATACGGACGATAGTCCTATTCCTCGCCGTCCTGCTCATGGCGGGGGCTCGGGATATCGATGGCCCCGCGATCGATTAAGGCCGGTAGCGCCGAGGGCATCGTCCGAGTTCTTGCGCCGCACGCCTGCGCGATAGCGGGCGCCTGCGCCGGCTTCTTCGCCGGATGGTTCGCCATGGCCGCCGGACTCGTAATAGGCGGGATGCTCGACGTCGTGAGGGTCGAGGTTCGTTCGCGCAATCGCATCACGGCCTTCCTGGCGCACCCCGACGGCGACTCGCCGGTCGAGCCTTTTGAGGGCTACGCGGCCACGGCCTGTATCGCGCTACGCGGCGATTGGCCGGGTCCCGGCGACCGCGAAGTGAGGAGAGCCCTCTTCGATCGCTTCTCTGGCGCGATGGTTTCGGCGAGGGCCCGTGCGAGGCGCGATGCCGAGCGCATAGTCGACGTCGCCGCGCGCTTCGCTCTGGCTGACCTGCCCGCCCTGGCGAGGAGGCTGGCCACTTCGGACGCTCCGCGTGCGCGCGAACTCCTCGCGGACTGGGCGTTCGCGCTCTCTGCCCTCGGCGGCGCGCGGCTCGATTCCGGGCCCGAGCTCGCCCTGCGCGCGGCCCTCGGGGACTGTGGCGTAGGGGCGAAGGAGATGCTCGCGGCGAGGCTTATGGCCTTCCCAGGCGAGCGCGATCCCTGGACGGTGCTGGGCCTTTCCCCGGGCGCTCCTCGGGCGGAAGTCAAGCGCGCGTATCGTCGCCTTTCGCGTCTCTTCCACCCCGACCTGTCTCCCGGCGACGACGGCGAGAGTTTCAGGGAGCTGCGAGCCGCTTACGCGGAGTTGATGGCCCCGCCGGGACGGTAATGCCCGAGCGCGCCTCAGCAATCCTCCGTCCGTTCTATCCTCGCGCCGATTTCACGCAAACGCTCGCAGATGTTTTCGTAGCCGCGCTCGATCTGGTAGACGTTGTGTATCACGCTCGTTCCCTCGGCGCAGAGGGCGGCGATGACCATGGCCATGCCCGCGCGCACGTCGGGCGAGGTGAGGGAGTCGGCTCGAAGCCGAGCCGGGCCCGAGACGACCGCGCGGTGCGGATCGCAGAGCACGATCTTGGCGCCCATCCCAATGAGCTTGTCGACCCAGAACATCCGCGACTCGAACATCTTCTCGTGGATGAGCACGGTGCCCTCGGTCTGCGTGGCGACGACCGTCATGATCGAGGTGAGGTCGGGGGGAAAGCCGGGCCAGGGCGAGTCGTCGATCTTGGGTATCTGGCCGCCCAGGTCGGTCACTACGCGCATGGACTGGCCGGAGGGGACGACGAGGACTCTGTTCTGGAGCGTCCAGCTGATCCCGAGGCGGCCGAAGGCGACCTTGAGGGGCCGGAGGTCCTCGGGTTCGACGCCGCCTATCTCGAGCTCGCCGCGGGTGACGGCCGTAAGGCCCACGAAGGAGCCGATTTCCATGTAGTCGGGACCTATCGAGAAGTCGGCGCCGCCCAATTCCCTTACGCCCTCGATTTTGAGGACGTTGGAGCCTATGCCTTCTATTCGGGCGCCCATTGCGACCAGGAGACGGCAGAGGTCCTGCACGTGAGGCTCGCTCGCGGCGTTGCGGATGCTGGTGCGGCCGACGGCCAGAACCGCGGCCATCACGACGTTCTCGGTGCCGGTGACCGAGGCTTCGTCGAGGAAGATGTCGGCGCCGACGAGCTTGTCGGCAACGAAGCGGAAGGCTCCGTCTATCTCGATGCGCGCGCCCAACTCCTCGAGGGCCAGCACGTGGGTGTCTATTCGGCGCCGTCCTATGATGTCGCCGCCGGGTGGGGGGAGCTCGACCTTGCCGAATCGAGCGAGGAGGGGGCCGGCGAAAAGTATGGACGCTCTGACCTTGCGGGCTTCTTCGGGCGGGACGTCGGAGCGGCGAAGGGAGCTCGGGTCGATGCGCCATGTATTGGGGCCGAGGCACTCGACCGAGGCGCCCAGGTGCCGGAGCACGTCGAGCATGACCTGGACGTCCTCGATCTCCGGGATGTTGCGTAGGACGACCGGAGCTCGCGCCATGACTGTTGCGGCGATGCAGGGCAACGCCGCGTTTTTGTTGCCGCTCGCCTTGATCCTTCCCTTGACGGGAAATCCGCCTTCGATGAGGTACTTATACATGCCCTCACTGTATGACGACCCGCGAGGCCTGGTCAACGATATCAGGCTTGACCCACTTCCGCATTTAGACTTATCCTGTTCCTAAAGGAGGCCGGATACGTCGAAAAATCGTTTCGTCCGTGCCTCCTCCTCCCACCTTACTTCTTCCTACGACTCCTCCGTGATGATGTGACGCCCCGAGCGTCCAAAGAACTCGGGATGGTATCCCGAGGTTCGCTCCAACGACGCGGGGCGAATGGCGCCCGGGATGCAGTCGACACTTCGCATGGTAGGAAGCGATCATCATGAAACATATAGTGCGATGCGCGACGCTTATTCCCGAGCTGAGCAAGGGCGGTCCGATCGGCAGCGTCGCGATCACCGTCGCGGGGGCGGGCAGCGCCTTCAAATCGGCCGCCGCGGTGCTTCGAGCGCTCGAGGCCAGCGGACTTCAGGTTCGAGCCTTCTTCGCCGGGGAGGGCACTGCTTCCTTCCGAGTCCTCGTCGAGGCATCGCGAGGCGACGAAGCGCTCAGACTTGTTCGCGAATCCCTTGGGGCTCCACACTATTCCTCTTGACTTTTCGTAGGATTTCAAACAATCCTAATATGGTCCAGTTTGGGGGAATTATGAACATTATTTCAACTCGTTCGCGATACGGTCTGCGTTTTCTCATCGACCTCGCCCAACGCGGCGCGGAAGGGCCCATCGATCTCGGGTCGGTAGCCGAGCGCCAGGCTATCCCGGAGACCTACCTCGCGAAGCTCGTCGTTCCGCTGCGCAACGCCGGGATCATCAGATCTGCCCGAGGCGCCAAGGGTGGTTATGAGCTTACCCGAGCGCCGAGCGCGATAGCATTGCTGGACGTCGTGGAGGTACTGGAGGGGCGCTCGTCCCTCCTCGAGTGTACCGATCGGCCGGAACTCTGCGCCCGCTCCGCCGATTGCCCGACCCTTCCGATATGGACCGGTCTCGAGAAGGCCGTGCGGGATTATTTAAGAAGCGTGACCGTCGGCGACGCCGCGGCGCCACGCATCCCCGATTACTCGATCTAGGAGAACATATGGCATACGCCGAAAAGATCACCGACCTCATCGGAAAAACCCCTCTCGTCAAAATAAGGGCCCTCGGGCCCGATTCCAAAGTAACCCTCCTCGCCAAGCTCGAGTCCTTCAATCCCTTCTCGAGCGTCAAGGACCGAATCGGTCTCGCGATGATCGAGGATGCGGAGCGTCGGGGCCTGCTCAAGCCGGGCTCCGTCATCATCGAGCCGACGAGCGGCAACACCGGCGTGGCCCTCGCCGCCGTCGCAGCCGCCAAGGGCTATCGCATAATCCTCACGATGCCCGAGACCTTCTCGATCGAGCGACGCAAGCTCCTGGCGGCCTATGGCGCCGAGCTCGTCCTCACCGAGGGCCCCAAGGGCATGAAAGGCGCCATCGCCAAGGCAGACGAGCTCGCCGCGGCAACGCCGAACTCCTTCATCCCCATGCAGTTCGAGAATCCAGCCAACCCGGAGGTTCACCGCAGGACGACGGCCGAGGAGATATGGCGCGATACAGAAGGCAAGGTCGATATTCTGGTGGGCGGCGTAGGCACCGGCGGCACTATCACGGGGATATCCGAGGCCCTCAAGTCCAAGAAGCCCGGAATCAAGTCCTTCGCCATCGAGCCCGCCGACTCTCCCGTCATCTCGGAGGGCCGAGCCGGCCCGCATAAGATACAGGGCATAGGTCCGGGCTTCGTGCCCAAGGTCTTCAACCGCGCGGCTGTCGACGAGGTTATCACGGTCAAGCACGAGGACGCGGGCGCCACCGTCCGCAAGCTCGCCAAGGAAGAGGGTATACTCGTGGGCATATCCTCGGGAGCCGCGCTCTGGGCCGCGATACAAATCGCCCAACGTCCCGATAGCGCCGGCAAAACGATCGTCGTGATCCTGCCCGACAGCGGCGAGCGCTATCTCTCGACCTGGCTTTTCGATGAGCCGGCTTGAGGTCTAAAACGACCCGGCCCAAGACGAGAACCGAATGAACAGGGCCGCCCCGGCCAGGGGCGGCCCTTCTATTATCGAGGCTTGCATAATGAGGCGTTCGCGACAATTTGGAGCGAACGCATGCAAGCCTCTCAATGATGTTTACCTTTAGAGTTCATGCCTTTGGCATGAACTCATCTGATAGCAAACATCATTAGTTTATCTTCGCGAATGCCTGGTCGAGATCGCCTATGATGTCCTCGATGCTTTCCAGACCGATGGAGAGACGGACGAGGTCGGGAGTAAGCCCCGCCTCCTTCTGCTGCTCCTCGGTGAGCTGGGAATGCGAGGTGCTCGCCGGGTGAAGGGCGAGGGACTTCGCGTCGCCCACGTTCGCGAGGTGAGAGAAGAGTTGGAGGCTCTCGATGAACTTCTCGCCCGCTGGCCTTCCGCCCTTCACTCCGAAAACCACCATTCCGCCGAATCCCTTCTTGAGCAGGTTTTTGGCGACGGGGAAGCTGGGATCGGTCTTGAGGCCGGGATAACGGATCCACGAGGCCTTGGGGTGTTTCGCAAGGTGCTCGGCGACGGCTAGGGCGTTCTCGGAATGGCGCGGCATCCTGACGTGGAGGGTCTCGAGGCCCTGGAGGAAAATCCAGGCGTTATCCGGGGAAAGGCAGGCGCCGATGTTGCGCAGAGGTACCGTGCGGTTGCGGAGGGCGAAGGCTATCTTGCGCAGCTCGGGGGGAAGGTCGATCGCCCAGCGCAGGCCGTGGTAGTTCTTGTCCGGCTCGTTGAAGAGGGCGAACTTGGGGTCGGCCCAGTCGAAAGTGCCGGCATCGGTGACGACGCCGCCTATGGCGGTGCCATGGCCGCCCATCCATTTCGTCAGGGAGTTGACGACGATGTCCGCGCCGAGCTCGATCGTCTTGAGGAGGTAGGGTGTCGTGAAGGTCGCGTCGACGACGAGGGGGAGACAGTGTTTTTTCGCTATCCGGGAAATCGCGGGAAGGTCCGCAACGTCGAGGGCGGGGTTGCCTATCGTCTCGACGTAGATGAGGCGGGTCTTGGGAGTGATGGCCTTCTCGAAGCTCTGCGGGTCTTTTACGTCCACGAACTTGGTGGTGATGCCAAGGTTGGGGAATATGGCCTCGAAGAGGGTGTAGGTCCCGCCGTAGAGATTGGAGGCCGAAACGATCTCGTCGCCGACCTTGGCTATCGTGACGATCGTATTGAAGATGGCAGCCGTACCCGAGGCCGCCGTTACCGATGCCGCGCCGCCCTCGAGAGCCGTCACACGGTCCTCGAGCACCGCGTTCGTGGGATTGCCGAGGCGGGTGTATATATTCCCGAATTCCTTGAGCGCGAAGAGGTTCGCGGCATGCTCGGCGCTCTTGAATACGAAGGAGCTCGTCCGAGTTATGGGAACCCCGCGCGACAGAGTCGTCGGGTCAGGTACCTGGCCCGCATGGATCGCGGCGGTATCGAAGCCCTGCTTGTTTTCGTTGGCCATGATGTTCTCCGTTAACTTTAATATTGGCGCTCGCGTGCGCGACGCCGCTGGTCAGCTTTTCCGCGATGCCCCGCGATCGGCGGGGCGCGGGCATCCCGCATAGCCGTTTCCAGGGCGAATCGTAGGTGTGCATGTCTGCCTCCACGACCTCTTGCAGTTCTCGAGCGTTTGTACCACACTGTGGCAGTACCACTTTGTGGTCTTCTAGGGAGGCTTGTCAAGATGCCCATGGTAAAAAATGCGCCGCCGCCCCAAGCATCGGCCAAAGAGGCCATCGGGGCCGAAATGCGAATGAACGGAGCCGAATTCGCCCGCCTGCGCTCTTCCTTGGGGAAGAGTCAGCGCGAGCTCGCCGAGCTTCTCGGCATCTCGCTAAAGGCGGTCGAGAGCTACGAGCAGGGCTGGCGCAAGGTGCCGGCCCACGTCGAACGCATCCTGTACTTCCTCCTGTTCAAGCTGAACGAAGACGAAATCGGGACCGAGGAACCCTGTTGGAAATCCAAAGACTGTCCCGAGAACCTCCGCTCCAAGTGCGTCGCCTATGTCGCGAAAGAGGGAAGCTTCTGTTGGTTTTTCACCGGGCGGCTCTGCGCCACGGCCAGAGGCTCCGCCTCAGTCGCGGCGAAGCCCGGTGACGCCGAGGGCGGCTGTTATACTTGCGCCGTCTTCACGCGAATGTTATCAAAGATAGAAGGAAGGGCCAGTCGATGCCAGTGAAGATACCCAACGAGCTTCCCGCGAGGGCGGAGCTCGCGGAAGAGAACATATTCGTCATGACCGACTACAGAGCCTCGCACCAGGATATCCGCCCCTTGCGCATCGCCGTCGTCAACCTCATGCCGACGAAGCTGGTCACCGAGACGCAGCTGCTCAGGCTACTCGGCAATACCTCGCTGCAAGTGAACATCAGCTTCGTGCGCATGGGCACGCACGAATCCAAAAACACGCCGATCGAGCATCTCGAGGCATTCTATGAGCCCCTCGAGCGCGTTCTTCACGAGCGCTTCGACGGCTTGTTGATCACCGGCGCTCCGGTAGAGATTCTCCCCTTCGAGGAAGTGGACTACTGGCCCGAGCTCTGCGCGCTTTTCGACTGGGCGCGCAAGAGCGTCTGGTCCACCCTCCACATATGCTGGGGCGCGCAGGCCGGTCTCTACTATCGCTACGGGATCAAGAAATACCCGCTCCAGCAGAAAATGTTCGGGCTTTTCCATCACCGGGCCCTCGATCTCAAGGACCCGCTGCTGCGCGGCTTCGACGAGGTCTTCCTCGCTCCACATTCGCGCCATACCGAGGTGCGGCGCGAGGACATCGAAGCCGAGGGCGCGCTCAAGCTCCTCGCCGTCTCGGAGGAGGCGGGTGCCTATATCGCGGCGTCTCGGGATGGCCGCGAGGTTTACGTGACCGGCCATCCCGAGTACGATCGCATGACGCTCAAGGCGGAGTACGAGCGTGACGTCGCCAAGGGCCTGCCGATAGGCGTCCCCGCGAACTACTTTCCCGGCGGCGATCCGCGCCTTCCTCCCCTCATGACCTGGCGCTCGCACGCCCACCTCTTGTACGCGAACTGGCTCAACTATTACGTTTATCAGTCGACGCCCTTCGACCTCGAGCGGTTGCCGGCTACGGACACGCCCTTCCCGGGCTGAGCTTCAAAAAAACCGTTCGACGCGATTCCGGCCGCCTTCCTTGGCTTTGTATAGGGCCTTGTCCGCGGCCGCGACGAGCTCCTCGGGCGTGGACGCGTGCTCCGGACTCGCCGCCGCGCCTATGCTGACCGTGATGGCCGCATATGAGGGCGGAGCATCGGGAGAGGTCCGGTACTCGAGGCGAAGCGATTCGGCGGCCTCGCGCATGGCCTCGCCGAGCTCGAGCGCGCGGTCGATGCCGCCGTTCGGGAGGAATACCGCGAATTCGTCGCCCGAAAGGCGGGAGCCGACCTCGCCCTCGCGAATCACGGGAGCGAAGGCGTTTGCGGCCGCCGCGATCGCGACGTCGCCGCCCTGGGCGCCGTATGCGGCGTTGATGTCGCGGAAACGGTCTATGTCGAGCATGAGGAGGGCGCAGCGCCGCGAGGACCCTGCGCCGCGGGCGAAGCGCGTGCTCATCGTCTCTTCGAGGAATCGACGGTTGAAAAGCCCCGAGAGCTCGTCCGTGACCGCGCGGCGGCGAGCGGCCTCGCCCCAGCGCACGAGGCCGCCGAGGAAGCCCGAGGCCTCGTCCAGCCAGGCGGTCATGACGCGGGCCATCGATGACAGTAGCTTGACGCCGATCACGGGCTGCTCCCACACGAGGCGATAGAAGTCGATGCCGTCGAGCACGAGGAGCTCCGTATCCTCCATCGCGAAGCAAGTCGCCGACCTCGGCTCCTCTTCGATGATGGCCATCTCGCCGAATAGGACGCCGGGCGTGAACTCGTAGACGTCGCGGCGGGTCCCATCCGGCTGGGTGACGTAGGAGCCGACGCGGCCATAGCGGACGAGGAAGAGCTCCTTGCCCGACTCGCCCTCGCGGAAGACGACGCTGCCCTTGGAATAGCGCCGCGGCTCCAGAAAGGGCGAGATCGCCTTGACCTCGAGGGCGCTCATGTCCCTGAAAAGGGAAAGGCTCGCGATGAAGTCGGGGATGCTCTCGGCGCCCATGCTAGTCCTTCCCTTCCGCGGGGCGGATGCGGTACAGGCGATTGCCGCCTTCGCGCCATGCCTTCATGAGATTTTCGTAGCTGTCCTCGACCATGCGTTTCCAATCGTCCCCGTCCTCGGGCCAAACGGCGATGGCCAAACTCGACGTGAAAACGAATCCCGTGCCGCGCGCCGCGCTTACGTCCATCGCCGCGATCGAGGAGGAGAGGCGGCGGGCGACCGCCGCGGCCTCGTCGGCGCGGCAGTTCGGGACGACGACCGCCGTCTCGTTGCTGCGCAGGCGCAGCGCCCAGCCTCGGCCGAGGCGCTCGGTCTCGCCGACGAGGATGCCGGAGAGCAGAGCCATGGCCTCGTCGCCCGCCGAGTGGCCGTGCGCGTCGTTGAGCTCCTTGAAGCGGTCGGGCTTGACCATGACGATGGCGGTCGGCTTCTCGAGATTGCGGTGCAGCTCTTCGTCGAGGAAGGCGCGAGACCAGAGACCGGTCCCGGAATCGGTGTATATCTGTCTGCGCAGCTCGCGCACCCATGGGGAATTCTCCGAAATGAGGCGCTGGGTGGAGCGCAGTCGCGAGGAGATCATGGACAGCGAGCGCAGGAGTATGCGAGAGGCGGCGTCCGGCCTTTCCTTCGCGATGTCACGCATGCCCATGCCGCCGCGGGGAAATTCGATGAGCTCGGCCCGCGAATCGGCGCGCGCCGTCGCGTCCAGAGCGGAACCGATGGCGAAGTCGAAATCGCCGATCACGTCGCCGGCGACGTAGCGCGCCATCTCGCGCTCCACTCCCCTCTCCTCGGTCCGATATATGCCGATCTCGCCCGAGCGCACGATGAAAAAGCGGTCGGCCTTCTCCCCCTGATAGAACAGGACCTGGCCCGATTCGAGGGCTATGAGATCGATACGTTCGGCAACGTAAGAGAGATCGTCGTCCAGGAGCTTCGAGAACAACTCAGCCTTTTTGAGAAGGGCTATGAGCTCGGGGCGATCGATTGCTGCGGGCATAAAGGATACCTATTCACTATAGGCGCGCTCACTCCGAACGGTCAAGGTTAGAAGTGGTCGATGGTGGATAGCTTGTGCTCCTCCGCGATCTTGAGGCAATGGTCGATGTCTTCCACCTTGAAGATGACCACCGCCGTGGAGCAGTCCTCCTCCAGCGAGGCGTAGAGGTACTCGATGTTCACGCCCGTTTCCTTGAATATCTCCATGACCTTCGCGAGGCTGCCCGGCCGGTCGGGTATCTCGATGGCGAGGACGTCCGTCATCCTGGTCGTGAAGCCGCCCCCCGAGAGGGCATCCGCCGCCTCGGTCGGCTTGTCCACGATGAGCCTGAGGATGCCGAAATCCGCGGTATCGGCGATCGAGATCGCCCGAATGTTGACGCCAGCGTTCGCTATCAGCCTGGTGACGTCGGCCAGCCGTCCCGTCTTGTTCTCGAGAAAAACCGAAATCTGCTGGATCCTCATGGCTCCCCCCTTTAAATCATGCGCCGATCGATGACGCGCTTGGCCTTGCCTACGCTCCGCTCTATCGTCTTCGGCTCGACGAGCTTCACCTTGAGCTGGATACCCAGCTTCGACTTCATCACGGACTCGATCTTGTTCCTTAGCGTCTCGAGGGTCTTCGTCTCGTCCGAGAAGAGCTCGTGCTTGACCTCGACCATCAGCTCGACTGCGTCGAGGTGGGTCGCCCCCCGGTCGACGACGATGACGTAGTGCGGGTCGGTTCCCTCTATCTCGATGAGCGCGTGCTCGATCTGGGAGGGGAAGACGTTGACTCCCCTTATGATGAGCATATCGTCGGTGCGCCCGAAGAGGCGGTGGATCTTGGTCGTGGTCCGGCCGCAGGCGCAGGTCCCGCGCGTGATGAAGGTGACGTCGCGGGTGCGGTAGCGCAAAAGGGGCGTCCCCTCCTTTACCAAGGTGGTGAACACGAGCTCGCCCTTCTCGCCCTCGCTCAGGGGCCTGCCCGTCTCGGGGTCGACTATCTCTGGATAGAAGAGGTCCTCGTTGACATGCATGCCGTCCTTGCATTCGCACTCGAAGGCGACCCCCGGCCCGGTGATCTCGGTGAGGCCGTATATGTCGTAGGCGTCGATGCCGAGCTCGGCCTCGATCTGCTTGCGCATGTTCTCACTCCAGGGCTCGGCCCCGAAGCAGCCCGCGCGCACCTTCATCGCCTTGATGTCGAAGCCGGTCTCCTTGGCTTCCTCGGCCATGAAGAGGGCGTAGGAGGGCGTGCCGGCGAGAATGGTGCTGCCGAAGTCCCGCATCACCATCAGCTGCTTCTGGGTGTTGCCCGAGGACATGGGTATGATGTTGGCGCCGATGCGCTTGGCCCCGTAGTGGACGCCGAGGCCTCCCGTGAAGAGACCGTAGCCGTAGCAGTTCTGCACCGTGTCGTGCCTGGTGGTGCCCGCCCCGCTCAAGGTCCTCGCCATGGCCTCCTCCCAGCACTCGACGTCGTAACGGGTGTACGCGTCGACGACGGGGACTCCCGTCGTACCCGAGGACATGTGTATTTCCTCGATCTCCGACTCGGGGCAGGCGAGGAGGCCGTACGGGTAGGTTTCCCTGAGATCGTCCTTGACGGTGAAGGGAAATTTAGCGATGTCGCCCAGCGATGTGAGGTCCCGGGGCCGCAGTCCGGCCGCCTCGAATTTGGCCCGGTAGAAGGGCACGCGGGAATGGAGCGTCGTCACCAGATTCTTGAGCCGGGCGAACTGGAGGAGTGTCCTCTCCTCGTGGTCCTGGCACTCGTAGTGGGGATCCCAAATCATGGTCCTTGGCCCTCCTTTACTTACGATTTTATTCTTTCGTCGACTACCCGCTTCGCCTTTCCCTCGGAGACGGGGAGGATGCCCGGCTCGTGGAGCTCCACGCGCGGGTTGATCGATATCGATGCCTGGAGCCTCGAGCGAATCCTGTCGCGGAGCGCGTTCAGGGGCCTCGAGTCGTCGGCGAATACTCCGGGGCCCACCTCGACCTTTACGGTGAGCCGGTCGAGCTCCCCCTCCTTCTCGACGAGGATGAGATAGTTGTTCCCCACCTCGGGCACCGCCATTATCACCTCCTCGATCTGGGAGGGGAAAACGTTGATGCCGTTGATGATCAGCATGTCGTCGGTCCGCCCGGTGATCCTGGCGATGCGTCTATGGGTCCGGCCGCAGGAACAGGGGCCCACGTAGATGGAGCTGAGGTCGCGGGTCCTGTAGCGGAGGATGGGCATGGCCTCCCGGCAGAGTATGGTGAGGACGATCTCGCCCTTTTCGCCGTCGGAAACCGGCTCGAGGCTGTCGCGGTCGACGATCTCGAGGATATACCCGTCCTCCCAGAGGTGCATGCCGTCGCGGCGCTCGCACTCGAAGGCGACTCCGGGGCCGTTCATCTCCGAGAGGCCGTAGGAATTGAACACCTCGATCCCGAAGAGGGCCTCGATCTTCTTGCGCGTATCCTCCGAGTAGGGCTCGGCCCCGCAGAACGCGCGCTTCAATTTCAGGTCTCCGAGGCCGATGCCTTCCTCGGCCATCTTCGTATGGAGGTGGAGAAGGTAGCTCGGCGTCGCGTGGACCGTCGTCGTCCCGAAGTCCTTCATGAGCTTCAGTTGGCGAGCCGTGTTCCCCGGTCCCGCAGGGATGACCATCATGCCGATTTTCTCCGCGCCGTAATGCAGACCGAGACCACCGGTGAAGAGTCCGTAGGTCATCATGTTCTGCAGGACGTCGCTCGAGTCCGCGCCCGTCGCGGTAAGGGAACGCGCCACGTAATCCGCCCAGCGGGCGACGTCCTTCGCCGTCAGGTAGATGACCGTCGGGATTCCCGTCGTCCCCGACGACGCGTGCATCCGCACGACGTCGTTCCGGTCCGCGGCGAGCATTCCGAAGGGGAAGGCCTTCCGCAGATCGTCCTTGGTCGTGAAGGGGATCCGCCTGATATCGTCGAGGCTGCCTATGTCGGAGGGACTCGCGATGCCGACCGCCTCGAGGCGGGGCCGGTAGAAGGGCGTCTTCAGCGCGCGCCCGACGGCCTCCCGAAGCTCCACCAGCTGGCGGCGCTCAAGCTCGGGCCGGCCCATGGTCTCGACGGCCTTGTCCCAGAATCGCGTAGCCATCGCACTAGGCTCCAACCGCCGAGCGGCCCGAGGCGCCTTCGGCCCGGCCCGAGGCGGCCTCGGCCCGGCCCGAGGCGAAGGCCTTGAGGTTGGCCTCGACCACGGACGCGTCCTTTGCGCCGAACAGCCCCACGATGCTCTTTTCCATTTGCGCGGGACCGACCGGGATAAAGGGGCTGGCCGCGCCGACGATGACCATGTTGACCGCCCTCGCCGAACCGGCCTTCCTCGCGAGCTCAGCCGCCGCGACGACGCGGCTGCGCGGGAAGCGCCTTATCGCCGCGATGACGAGGCCCAGGTCGGGGTAGTCCGGGATGTTGACGAAGCTTTCGGCCGCCGTGACGATGACGCCCTCCGGTTTGAGGAAGGAGATGTAACGGAGGCTCTCGACGGGCTCCATCGAGAGGATCATGTCCGCTCCCCCCGAGGGTATGAGGTCGCAGCTGATGCGAGCGTCGGAGATGCGCAGGTGGGCCGATACGGCGCCGCCCCGTTGGGCCATTCCGTGGACTTCGGACTGCCGCACCTTGAGCCCTTCGGCCATGGCGGCGCTCGCGATAATGGCGGCTATGGAGAGGACGCCCTGCCCCCCGACGCCGGCGAGGATGATATCGTAGGTCATTCGCCCTCCTCCGGCGCGCAGGCCTCTTTAACGGCCGCGGCGGCGGTGGCGCCCTTTTTCTTCTTTTGCTTGATCGCCTCGAGGCATTCCCTCCGCGCGATGACTACCGAGACCCCGCGATGCGCGATCTCGCGGCGGAAGGCCTCGACGTTCCGCTCGGCCGCCGCCCTCGTCGCGTCGATCGTCACGACGTGGGCCGGGTCGACCCCTATCCCCTTCGCGATCTCCTCGAGCCTTCCCGAGGGGAGGAGGGCGGGCTGGCCCCCCGTCATCGCGGTTATCGAATTGTCCAGTATCACGACGGTCACCGGCACGTTGCGCGACACTGCATCGACGAGGGGCGTAAGGCCGGAGTGGAGGAAGGTCGAGTCGCCGATGAAACCGATCACGTGCTCGTAGCCCGCCTCGGCCGCCCCGATCGCCATACCGATCGAGGCTCCCATGCAGACGAGGGCCTCCGGGACGTTGAAGGGCGGCAGGGCCCCGAGGGCGTAGCAGCCGATGTCGGCGAATATCGCCGATAGCGGAAGGCCCTCGACGGCCTTGGCGACGGCCGCGTAGCTGTCCGCGTGGGGACAGCCCGGGCAGAGCTGGGGCGGACGGGCGGGAAGCTTGGGAGCTTCGAGCCTCGCGGCGGGCCGCGGCGCCAGGTCGAGGGCGGAGCGCACATTGTCGGGATTGAGCTCTCCCGTGCGGGGCAGCTTCCCGTCGAGCTTGCCGTTGATCTCGACGTCCGAGGGGAGGATGCCTCGGACGGCCTTCTCGATGAAGGGAGCGCCTTCCTCGATCACGAGGATGCGCTTTGAAGCCGAAGCGAGCTCGCGGATCTTGGCCGCGGGAAGAGGGTAGGCGCCGATATGGAGGCGGCGCGGCAGGTTCTCCCGCCCCGGGCAGGCCGCGAGGTCGGCGAGATTCTCCTCATAATAGTTCCGTCCCAAGCCCCCGGTGATGACGGCGAAGTCCGCTTTACCGGGAGCGGCGGGGACTTCCGCCTTGTTCCAGGAAGACGAGGCGGACCAGGCCTCGAGCTCAGCCTGAATGCCGCAAAGGCGCTCGTATCGCTTCCGGGCGTTCGCGGGCAGGAGGGTCCATGCGGCCTTTTCCGTCGACTTGCCCAGGGGATTCCCGGCGCGCGACGGCTCGGCCCGCACGCCGGCCCTCGAATGGGCGAGACGGGTCGTGATCCTGATCATCACGGGAACCTGGAAGCGCTCCGAGAGGTCGAAGGCCTCGCGGGTCATATCGTAGGCCTCCTGCTGATCGGTCGGCTCGAGGCAGGGGATCATCGCGAAATCGGCGTAGAAGCGCGAGTCCTGCTCGTCCTGCGAGCTGTGCATTCCGGGGTCGTCGGCCACGGCCAGGACGAGGCCTCCCTTGATAGCGACGAGGGCCGAGTTGACGAAGGGATCGGCGGCCACGTTGAGGCCGACGTGCTTCATCGTTACGAGGGCGCGCTTCCCGGCGAAGGAGGCGCCGAGGGCCTCTTCGTAGGCGGTCTTCTCATTGGCGCACCAGGCGGCCCTAGGGCCTTCCTCGCGCTCGAATATCCTTATCAAATACTCGAGGATTTCCGTCGAAGGGGTGCCCGGATAGCCGTATGCGGCACCCAAGCCCGCGTGGACGGCGCCCAGGGCGATCGCCTCGTCCCCGAGCAGTACGATTTCACCAGTTCCCATTTTACGACCTCACTGTCGCGCAAGGATAAACGATAGAGACCATCGCGTGAAGAGGGGATTCGGCCAGTGAGGAAGCGCTCCTCCCGTTCCAGAGGGGCTGGATAGCGGCAGCGGAGGGGACCAGGCCTTGACGCGGCTCAAGTACACAGTAAAATGAGATATTGGGCTAAGGAAATACCTTTGGAAAGCAACTCGGGCCGACTATCTGGGAAATGTCGGCTTGACGCTGCAAATGAGGGTAATATAATGTGCGCATCAGACGTTTCAGGCGTGGATGCCCCGAGGACACGTCGTTCGAATCGGGAGTCGAGGTCGCGCCGCGAATAGCCGCCAGAGGCCGATATGGAAAAAATAGAATCGGAAAGGCGACAGGCCACCATCATCTTCGCCGACATCTCGGGCTTCACCGAGATGTCCGAAAAGCTCGATCCCGAAGAGGTCACGACGATCATGGGCGACTGCTTCGCCGTGCTCGGAGCGGTGGTATCCGACTACGGCGGCATCGTCGACAAGTACATCGGCGATTGCGTGATGGCCCTCTTCGGGGCGCCGCGGGCCCTCGAGAACGCCCCTCAGAAGGCCATCGCGGCTGGCCTGAAGATGCTTGCGGAGATCAAGATCCTCAACCTGCGCCACAAGCTGGCCAAGCCCCTGGGCCTGCACATCGGAGTGAACACGGGCGAAGTGCTTTCCGGCGAGGTCGGATCGAAGGAGAAACGCGATTTTACCGTCATGGGAGACGCGGTCAACCTCGCCTCGCGGCTCAAGGGCATCTCCGGCTCCGGGCGCATCGTCGTAGGGCCGCAGACCTGGCGCTACGCCCGCGAGTCCTTCCGGTTCAAGCCGCTGCGGCCTATCGGCGTCAAGGGGAAGGAAGGGCTGGTCCAGGCTGACCGCCGAGCTGCGCGCCCAGTACTACATGAAGGGACTCACGGTCCTGGAAGGTCACGCGATCGGCGTCGGCCGGAACCTCAGCTACCACCCGATCATCGACATACTGAAATCCTGGGCCGGCATCGCGGAGGACGACCCGGAGGAAGCCGCGTTCGCGAAGCTCGATTCGGCCATCCATACCATCGATCCTGAGGACGCCGACGAAGCGGTACCCTACATCGGGACCCTCATGGGCTATCGATCCTCCGCGCGCTGCGCGGGTTTCCTCGAGGGAGTCAAGGTGGAGTCCCTTGGTAAGCTCATCGTGAAGCACTCGAGGGACATCATCGCGAGGGCGAGCTCGTTCCGTCCGATCCTCTTCGTGCTCGAGGACATGCAGTGGGCCGACGAAAGCACCTTCGAGTTCCTCAAGGGCATCGTCGGTTTGACTTCGAGTCATCCCGTCATGTTCCTCTGCGCATGGCGCCCGGGCTACGCCGAAACGACCGAGCGGTTCAGGACCTTCCTCGCCGAGAGCCTGGACGGGAAGCTCCTCGACATCGAGCTCCGGCCGCTCGAGGAAAGCCGTTCCGGTGAGCTCGTCCGCAACCTCCTGCGCGACGCAGGGGTGCCCGGAAGAGTGATCGCGAAAATCGTCGAGAAATCCGGGGGCAACCCCTTCTTCATCGAGGAGACCATCCGCTCCTTCATCGACGTGGGGGCGATGGACCCGGGGAAAAGTGGACCCGCCGTGGCGAAGGAACTCGAGTCGATCGAGATACCGAACAGCATCGACGCGGTGATCATGTCGCGGGTCGACAAGCTCGACGAGGCAATGCGGGAGCTCCTGCGTATCGCTTCGGTCATCGGGAGGAGCTTCTTCTTCCGCGTCCTTGCGCGGGTGTGCAGGAACGGGACGGACCTCGGGACCTGCATCGAGCAGCTCAAGGAGCTCCAGATCCTCAGGCATCGAGTACGGCTGGAAGAGATAGAATTCCTGTTCAAACACGTGCTGGTCCAGGAGACGATCTACCGCTCGATCCTCCTCCGCAGCCGCAAGGAAATCCACCTAAACGTGGCCCGCGCGATCGGGGAGCTGTTCGCAGGGCGGATCGGTGAGTTCTGTGGGGTGCTGGCATACCACTACATGCAGGCCGAAGAGCTCGACAAGGCCGAGAAGTACCTGGAGATGGCGGGCAAGGCCGCGATGGACTCGGCCGCCTCCTCCGAGGCCCTCGTCTTCTTCCAGCAGGCGCTCGACATCTACAAGCGGAAGGCCGGGAAGGACGCCGCTCCCGCGAGGCTCGCCCAGTTCGAGAGGATCATCGGAAAGGCGTTCCAGAACAAGGGGCTCATGCAGAAGGCGGTCGAGCATTACGACACCGCGCTCGAGCACTACGGCATCCGGCGGAAGAAGCGCGTCGGGAAGACCGTCGCGGCCGCAGCCGGATTTCTCTCGATCCTGAGGTTCCTTTATCTCCCTGCCACTCGGTCGAGAAAGCTACCGACAGAGAGGGAAATGGAGATAATCAAGATAATGAACGATCGGCAGTGGGCCGTCGCCAACATCGACTCAACCGATTTTTTCCTGAACGGCTTCAACGCAGTGCGATGGGTCCTTCTGCGTGACCCGTTCAACGTAGCCTTTGGGTTGAGCCTCCTCTGCATCACCAGCCAATTGCTGTCGGTGACCGGACTGTCCTTCCCGCTGGCGAACAAGATTCTCGATCTTGTCGAACCTCACCTAAAGTCCGATACCGACCGCTCCGTTTTCATGGACGCCCAGAATTTTCTCAACCTTCTGTCAGGAAAAGGGGAGTGCCGATACGACGACAAGCTCGTGGATTCCTTCGTGCGCCAGGGCGATTTCTCCCGAAGCAGCCTCTACGTGGCGTTCCGGGGGATTTGCGCGATCTGCCGCGGCGACTTCGCCGAAGCGGGAAGGATAGCCGCCAAGGCGCGGAGCATCGCAGAGGCCTACGAGGACGAAGGATCCCTGACCAAATATTTGGAAAACCTTGTTTTATGCGATCATTTCACAAGGACCGGTTCACCTACGCTGGAGAACGAGGAAGCCCTTATCGCCGCGGCGGCGAGGATCGGAGAGGAGGCCGTTCTAAAGATCTTCGTCGCCTACAAGGCGAATGCCATCATAGCGCGCGGCGACACGCGGGACGCGAAGCCGGTCATCGATGAACTCGCGGCTCTTGTGGCGAAGGACAGAATCCCGCTTCCCTTGCAGGTGCTGCCGCCCCTCATGAGCATGCTTTCGTGCAATATCCGCCGGTACGTTTGCGCGGACGACGCATCCGAACGCTCGAAGGTGCTGAAGGAGACCAGGCCGATCCTGAAAGGGATACGCAAATACGGGCCGAAGTACGCGTTCCGTTACCCCGAGGCCCTGCGGCTCGCGGGGACCTTCGCGTGGCTGACGGGCAGGCAATGGAGGGCGTTCGCGCTCTGGAGCGAAGGGCTCCGGATAGGGAGGGACCTCAACCTCAAGCCCGAGCTCGGACGTATCGGGTTCGAGGTGGCCAAGCGGCTCTCGAGCCCCGAGTGCAGGCGCAAGACCCTGGACAGGCTGCCCGCGGCAGCCTATGCGAAGGCGTCCCGTGAGCTGTTCTCCGAGATCGGGCTCGACGTCGACCTGCAGGAGCTGGAGGACTGGGAGAGCGCGCGCGTCGTGACAGACTGAGCTCGCATTGGGGATCGCTCTTTACTATTGACAGTGCAACCGCCAGACAATATAGACGCTTTACCAATCAATGGGAATACAGCGTCTACCTCGAGCGGTCGGAGAGCTACATGATGTTAGGAACATCCTTCGCCCTGACACTGAGCAACGCCAAGCGCTTCCTCTTTGGGCTCGCCCCTACTTCGGCCGGCGATCGATCACGCGCCTAAGCTTGCTCCCCTCCGAACGCTCGATGCTCTTGGCCTCCACGAAGCTGACGCGCGCGCGTATGCCGAGGGTCTCCTCGAGGCGGGTGGCGAGGCTCCGGCGCAGGCCCTCCACCTTCGCGGCCTCGTCGAGGAAGGGGAAGTCCTCCGAGACCTCGGCCTGCACCTCGATGCCGTCGGCTCCCTCCTCCCGATCGACGATGATCCGGTAGTGGGGCTCGATGCCCTCGATCTTGAGGAGGGCGTCCTCGATCTGGGAGGGGAATACGTTGACGCCGTCGACGATGATCATGTCGTCGATCCGCCCGGAGACGCGGCGCATTCGCGCGAGGGTCCTGCCGCAGGCGCACGTGCCCTCTACGAGGCCGGAGATGTCTCCCGTCCTGTAGCGGATAAGGGGGAAGCCCTGCTTCGTTATGGTCGTGAAAACGAGTTCACCCTCCTCGCCGGGGGATACCGGCCTCAGGGTGTTCCGATCGATCACCTCCATGATGAAGTGGTCCTCGTTGACGTGGAGTCCGTCGCGCTCGGAGCATTCGAAGGAGACCCCGGGGCCGATGACCTCGGTGAGGCCGTAGTTGTCGTAGGCCTTCAGGTGGAGCCCCCGCTCTATCTCGTCGCGCATCGCCTCGCTCCAGGGCTCGGCGCCGAAAAGGCCGGCGCGGAGGCGCAACTCGCCCGGGTGGATGCGCCGCTCGCGAAGGTAGGTCGATATGTGCAGCGCGTAGCTCGGAGTGCCTACGAGGGCGGTGGTCTTGTAATCGCGCATCACCGTCACCTGACGGCCTACGTTCTCGCCCGAGGAGGGGACCACCGAGGCGCCGATTTTCTCCGCCCCGTAATGGAATCCCAGGCCCGCGGAGGACAGGTTGTAGTTGAACGCGATCTGCACCAGATCGTGCTCGGTGACCTCGGCCGCGCGGAGCACCCTGGCGGTCAAGCCGGACCAGACGGCGATGTCGTTGGCCGTGTAGCCGACGACGACCGGCTTCCCCGTGGTGCCCGATGTCGAGTGTATCCGCACGATGTCCTTGAGCGGCACGGCGAACATGCCGTAGGGGTAGCTCTCGCGCAGGTCCTCCTTCGTCGTGAAGGGGAGCTCCGCCAGGTCCCGGAGCGACTTGATCTTCCCGATGTCGACCCCGAGGCGCTCGAAGCTCTCGCGGTAGAATGCGACGTTCTGGCAGGCGCGATTGAGGGTCGCCTGGAGCCGCTCGACCTGGACCTGCTCGAGATCCTCCCTATCGATCCTTTCGTATGCGTCGGATTGAGTCATGTGCGCTCCCGTTCGTCCGCGATGGACGAATATTCTTTTCCCAGATAGGCTCGTTGGACGTCGCGGTTGGCGAGGAGCTCGTCTCCCGTCCCCTCGAGGACGAGGCTTCCCGTCTCCATGACGTAGCCGCGGCTCGCGATCTTCAGGATCGTCTTCGCGTTCTGCTCGACGACGAGGATCGTCTTTCCGCGGGCGCTCAAGGCGCTTATCGCCGAGAAGATCAGCTTGATGACGAGGGGCGCCAGGCCCATCGAAGGCTCGTCGAGCATGATGAGGTCGGGGCGGGACATGAGTGACCTCCCTATCGCGAGCATCTGTTGCTCGCCTCCCGACAGGGTGCCCGCGAGCTGGCGCTCCCTCTCTCGCAACCGGGGGAAGAGGGCGAAGACCGACTCCATATCCGCCTCCGTCTCGTTCCTGCCCGTCCGCCCGCCGTACCGGCGCCGGACCGCATAGCCCCCGAGCTCGAGATTCTCGCGGACGGTCATCGGGGAGAAGAGCTTCCTCCCCTCGGGAATTAGCGAGCAGCCTCCCGCCAGGATCCTCTCGGGCCTCGCCCCCGTAATGTCCTTGCCCTTGAGGATCACGCCGCCGGCGAAGGGCTTTACGAGACCGGCAAGGCTATTGAGGAGGGTCGACTTTCCCGCCCCGTTCGAACCGATGATCGCGACTATCTCGCCGGGAAAGACGTGGAGCGATACGCCCTTGAGCACCTTGAGGTCGCCGTAACCGGTCTCGAGATTCCGGACTTTAAGCATCTTCTTCGCCTAGATAGATGTCTATCACTTCGCGATTCGACTGTATGTCGCGGGGCTTGCCCTGGGCGAGTTTCTTGCCGAAGTTGAGGACCACGATCGCGTCGGAAATGTCCATCACGAGGGACATGTCGTGCTCCACCACGAGGATCGTGATTCCCCTTCCGCGGATTTTCGCGATGAGTTCGGCGAGCAGCTTGGTCTCGCGGACGTTGAGGCCCGACGCCGGCTCGTCGAGGAGGAGGAGCCTCGGCTCGGAGGCGATCGCCCGGGCGAGCTCGACCGACCTCTGGATGCCGAAGGGGAGGCCGCCCGTCGCCCGATCGCGGTAGTCGGCGATACCCAGGAGCTCGATCGCCTTCAGCGCCTCTTCCCGGATCGAGCGCTCCTCTCCCCTCGTCCAGGGTGCGGCGAGCATCCCCGAGGCGAAGCCGGCGCGGCTCCTGACGTGCCGCCCTATCATGACGTTCTCGAGCGCGGTCATCTTCCTGGAGAGTTTGATCGCCTGGAAGGTCCTGGATATCCCCCTGCGCGCCACGCGGAAGGGTTTCATCCCGGTGATGTCCGAGCCCTCGAAGAGCACCTTCCCCTCGTCCGGCGCGAGGGTCCCCGCGATGAGGTTGAAAAGGGTGGTCTTGCCGGCCCCGTTCGGGCCGATCACGGCGGTGATGCGGCCTTCCTCGGCGCGGAAGCCGACGTCGTCGACGGCTCGCAATCCCCCGAACGAGCGGCTCAAGCCCTCGACTTCGAGGATGCTCATTCGGCCGCACCCTTCCTTCGGGTCAATTTGGAGAGGAAGGTCTTGCCATTGGGCGCGAAGAGCATGACGAGGATGAGGATAACCCCGAAGACGGCGTCGTCGAGACTGCCGAAGACCCCGCGCAGAGAGAGGAAGTTGAGGGCGAGCCCCGCGACGAGGGTTCCCGTCAGGTTCGCCATCCCGCCGACGGCCACGATGGCGACGTAGCGGACCGATTTCATCACGTTCGCCTCGCCTGGGCCGATGCTTCCATTGAAATGGCTGAGGAGCATGCCGGCGATCGCGGCGTAGACCGCCCCGAGGATGAACACGTCGAGCTTGTACTTCGCCGTATCGATGCCCATCGCGCCGGCCGCCTCCTCCCCGTCGTGGAGGGCGCGGAGCGCCCGGCCGGCGCGCGAGCCGACGAGATTGATCAGAGCGAGCAGCCCGAGGGCGAGGATCATCCAGGCGATAGTGAAATTCGACGCGCGCGCGGCGCGCCCACCCGTGACGACGAGTCCCGGCAGGATGGGAAAGCCGGGGACGTTGGAGAGCCCATCGGCGCCGCCGAGGATTTTCGTGCCGCGGGCTATTTTCTCGATTACCAGCCCGAATCCGAGCGTCGCCATGGCCAGGTAATGGCCCTTCAGCCGGAGCACGGGCGTACCGATGAGGGCGGCGATGAGGGCCGCCAGAAGGACGGCGCATATGCAGGCGATCCAGGGCGAGAGCGATAGGACGGCGTTGCCGTAGGGGTCCGTTCCGCGGACGAGGAGGCCCGCGATATCGAGGGATCTCGCGAAGGCGCCCGAGGCGAAGGGCGTGATGTCGCGGGTAGAAATAAACGACGAGGCGTAACCGCCGATCGCGAAGAAGCCGGCCTGGCCGAGGGATATCTGTCCCGCGTATCCCATCAGGGCGCAGAGCCCGAGCGACGCGAGGGCGTAATAGGCGGACATGGTGAGTTGGGTCATGAGGAAAGCGGTCTTCGTGGCGGTAAGGAGGGGCGGGAGGAGGAAGGCGCAAGCGGCGAGGGCGATTACGGGGAAATAACGCGCTGCGCGCATGCTCAGTATTCCTTCAGCGCGCCGGCGGCGCGCGATCCGAAGAGTCCCGAGGGCTTCACGAAGAGCACGGCAAGGAGGACGCAGATGCTGACGACGTCCTTATAGGCCTCGGGCACGACGATGATGGAGAAGGATTCGAGCATGCCCAGGAAGAGGCCGGCGATTACCGCCGCGACGCTGTTGCCCAAGCCCCCGAAGGCGGCGACGGTGAAGCCCTTGATGGCAAGTCCCGCCCCGATCGCGTAATGCGTCTGCGTGAGCGGGGCGACGACGCAACCGGCGAGGGCCCCGATCCCGGCGCTCATGCCGAAGGCGATATTGACCGTCCTATCGGGATCGATGCCGCAGAGGCTCGCCCCGTCGCGGCTCGCCGCGCAGCCGCGCATCGCCTTCCCCATCAGCGTGAATCGGAAGAAGACCGTGAGGCCTGACACTATGAGAGCGGTCGCGCCGAGAACCCAGAATATTTGCGGGGAGAAATGCGCCCCGAGAAAGGAAACCGAGGAGACCTCGTTCCCCGAGAAAAAGGGCAGGGTGCGGACGGACTCGCCCCAAGCCAGGAACGCCGCCTCGCGGATGATTATGGACAGGCCGATAGTCGTGACGACCATCTTGAGGACTCCGCCGCGCGCGACCCTCCTCAGGATGACCCGCTCGATGACGAGGCCGGACATGGCGGTCAAGACCACCGCGGCCGCCACCGCGAGGGCGAGGGGAATCAGGCCCACGAGGGAAGAGGCGATCATGCCCCCGAGCATCGCGAACTCGCCCTGGGCGAAGTTGATGATGCCCGTGGCGTTGTAGATGATGTTGAAGCCGATGGCCACCGCCGCGTAGATGCAGCCGTAGATCAAGCCCGAGAAGAGATACTGCAGGAAAAGCTCGGATGGCATAGCGCGCGGCCGTTCTGCTCATTTCCCCTTATAAAGCACGAATTTCCCGTTCTTCACGGTGACCATCTCGATCGAGTCCATGAGGAGGCCGTTGTGGTCCAAAGGCGAGAAGCTGAAGACGCCTCCCGTGCCGGGGAAATTCTTCAGGCCTTCGATCGCCTGGACTATCTTGTCGGGATCGGTGCTCCCGGCGCCCTCGATGGCCGCCTTCAGGATAGTCAGGGCGTCGTAGGCGTGGCCGCCGAAGGTGCTCGCGTCCTCCTTGTACAGCGCCTTGTAGTCGGCGTTGTATTTGGCGAGGAGCTTCTTCTGGGGGTTCGAATCGGGAAGTTCGGCCGCGACGATGAGTCTGCCCGAGGGGAAGATGATCCCTTCGGCGGCCTCTCCCGCGGCGGCGACGTACTTGATATTCGCGAAGCCGTGGCTCTGGAAGAGTTGGGCGCTCATCTTGAGCTGCCGCATGTTCTTCGCCACGATGGATTGTGCGGGCTCGATGGACCAGTTCACGACGGCCTGGACGCCCGCGGCGTTGACCTTGGTGAGGAGGGCCGAGAGGTCGGTCGCGTTGCTGTCGTAGATTTCGGAGATCGCGATCGTGATTCCGTACTTCGATGCGTACTTCTCGAGCTGGGCCTTCCCGCCGTTGCCGAAGCCGGTGTTCGATGCGATGACGCCGATCTTCGAGATTCCGAGCTTGTTCATCGTGCCGTAGAGCCATTCGACGATGTAGTTGTCCTTTTGGGGGACCTTGAAGACGTATTTGGCGACGGGAGTCGTTATGGTCTCGGCCGAGGCGCAGGAGATGAGGGGCACTCCGGCCTTCTGGCAGATATCCTTGATGGCCAACGATTCGCCCGAAGTCGTCGGGCCTATTATGGCGGCGACGCCATCCTCGTCGATCAGTTGCTTGACAAAGGAGATCGCCTTCTCCGAGCTCGCGCCGGAATCCTTGACGATGAGCTGTATCTGCCTCCCGAGTATGCCCCCGCCCCTGTTCATCTCGTCGACGACCATCCTCGCCGTCTTATCTTCAGGGGCGCCGAGGTAGGCGGCCGGGCCGGTAATGCCGAAGATCGCCCCGATTTTGATCGGGCCGATCTTGATCGGGTCGGCGGCGAAGGCCGGTGAAAATAACGAGAGGGCGAGGATGCAGAAGGCGGCGATCTTCGCGACGGGTCCGATTCGCATGAGGATCCTCCTGAATTTATCGAATCAAGGGTGTAACTATAAATAGGTACAAGGTAACGTGGCAAGTACTCGGCATGGTGGCAGGTCCGCGGAACTATCGAATCCGATTTCTCATTTGAGCGTATACGGGACGAATTTGCCCTTCTTCACGAGACGACGGTCGGAATCGCGGCTCCCAAGGACATCTCGCGAAGGAAATCGTTCCGTGTCTTCACGAGTGTCCATTTCATGAGCTCGACCAGGCGATCCTTCGGGAAGGCCAGCCCGAGGTCCCCGGCCGAGTCGAAGATGCCGGCGAAGTGCTCGTCGAAGATGGTGCGCGCACTCTCGGCCGGGGAACCCTCGTCGGTATGCGAAGTCCTCGCGATGATGTCGATCATCTCCCTGTGCTCGACGTAGAAATCGATGGCAGCGCGGGAGACGACAGCGAAGCGATCGATGAGGTCCTCGGGCATCCTGCCCGAGGTTCGCGTGGAGGTAGTCGTATAGGCGTGTGTACGAGAGCTCGACGACGAAGAGATAGAGCTCTTCTTTCGAGGATATGTACTCGTACAGGCCTCCCTTCGAGATTCCCGCCACCTCGATTATCCTGTCGAGGGCGGCCCTCTCGAAGTCGTGGGCGCCGAATTCGGCGAGACAAGCCCGAACGATCTTTTCCCGCTTTTCGTCCGGTAATTGAAAGAACGCTTTTTTCTAGGCTATTATGCGCGGACCCATAGGGCGAGGGCCGCGAGGGCGCGATCGGCGCTCCTGAAGGTCGGAATCCCCCGCGATTCGAGGGATCGGGCGAGGGGGTCGTAAAGAGGACCTGAGTCCACGACCGCCACCCAGGGCTTGCTCGTCAGGGCCATGAGACGGCCATATCTTACGGCGATGCCGTCCTCTCGATTCAGGTCGCCGGCGTAATCGGGGCCCGAGGCCAGGCTGTGAAGCGCGGCGGTGAGGGGGACTATGCCCGCGATGCCGCAGTCGACTCCGGGGTCGTCCAGGATGGCGCGGAAGCATTCCTCGTAGCACTCGTCGTCCGCCATCGGCGTGAGGTCGATCGGGTTGTGCACGTCGACGATCCCGCCGATGCCCGCCTTCGCGAAGGCTGCCGCGAGCCGGCTCATCGTCTCCGGCGAGAAGGAGGCGAGCTCCAGGGCCCCGAGATTGTCCGCCACGGCCACGCACTCGAAGCCCGCGTTGGAGAGGGCGCCGAGCCGCCTGCCGCCGCGTTCTTTCCCACGAAGTAAAGTGAAGGCGGCCAACGCGTCGTCGAAATCGCCGAGGGTTTCGGCCACTATCGCACCCGTTTGGGCGAAGAGGGCGCGCGTGACGGGGTAGTCGCCCGCGATGCTCGCGGTGTGACTGGCGCTGGCAGCCGCTCCGGCCTCGCTCCGGCCCGCCCTGTATATGATCACTGTCCGGCCCGAGGACGTTATGCGGGAACAGGCGCGCAGGACCTTCTCGCCGTCGAGGGGTTTGAAGCCCTCGATATAGACGGCGAAGACCCGAATCGACTCGTCTTCGGCCAAGCGCTCGAGGAAATCGCCCACGGTCGCGTCCATCTGGTTGCCGCAGGTGATGACGTACTCTGGCGCAAGCCCCGGGTGCTTGGACAGCCTCGTGATCGCGAAGGCTCCGGATTGGGAAATCAGGGCCACGGGATCGGGGGCTCCCGCTCGCCTGGGCAGCTTGTGCTCGGGAATGAAGAGGGTATTGTACTTGCCCGGGACCGAGAGGATGCCGAGGCAGTTCCCTCCCACGATGAGCGGCCCGCCTCCCGAGGCGCGCGAGCGCTCGAGGGCGGCGGCCATTCGTTCCGTAATGGCTTCCGTTCCCGCCTTCTCCTCGAAGCCGCCCGGGATGACGATGACCGACTCCGCCCTGTCCGCCTCGACGAGGTCGGCGAGGACCGAGGGGGCCGCGGCCGCGGGCACGACGAGGACGAAGAGGTCCACCTTCTCGGGAAGAGAGGAGACGTCGGGCACGCAGCGGCATCCGTCGATCTCGGAAGCGCCCGGCTTGACGATGTAGATTCGCGAAGAGTCGAAGCCGTTACGGAGCAGATTGCGCAGAATGATGCGGCCGTTGTTCACGGACTTCTCGGAGACTCCGATCACCGCGGCGCTCGCGGGTCGGAGGAGGCGATCGATCTTGGCCAGAGGACGGGTTTCCTGCCTCGGGTTGACGATGCGGCCGCCCGCGAGCTCGAGCCCCAGTGGCAGGGGGCCTAGTTTCGCGAGGGCGTCGAGGGCGACAAGGCGCGCGGTACTGCCCGACCCGGTCAGGGCGAAGGGGTTCACTTCGAACTCGAGTATCCCCGCGGCCGCGAGGATCGGGGCGGCGCGGGCGAATTTGCCCGCGAGCTCGGCGAGGACTCCGACATCGATGGCGGGCTTCGTGCCCCTGAGCCCGCCGGCGAGGATCGTCTGGAGCGCGTTGTGCGACAGCTCCCGCGCGATCGATTCGGTTCCCGAGTCGGTCGGCGACAGGAACATGGTCGCGGCGCCCGGCCGGAAAATCCTGGCAAGGTACTCGGTGAAGATCCCGCCGAATCCGACGCTTACGACGGGGCCAAAGTCCGGGGCGAGGCGGAAACCCACGATGATCTCGCGCCCGAGGCTCGGCTCGTAGGGGACGAACTCGTTTATCGAATAACCCTCGACGGCCTGGCCGACGAAGCGCGCCTCCATCGCGGCGACTGCCGCCTGGACATCGTCCGGCGCGTTGCGCGCTATCGCTACGCCTCCGACATCGGTCTTGTGCAGGATGGCGGAGCTCACGACCTTGACGACGACCTTGGCGCCCGGGAAGGGGGCGGCCACATCGCCGTCCCCGGCAACGACCATAGCCGCCTCCGACGCGCAGCCGACGAGGAGGCGCCGCGGAGTAGCGAGACCCATCGCGTCGAGGATATCCATGCCCTCCAGCTCGGTGAGCGCGGAGCGTCTTTCGGCGAACGCCGCCTGGGCTATTTCACGTATTCGAGGCTCGTCCATCTTCGAATGTCCTCTTTGAAAAGCGGTGTGGTTTCATGCTGCCGCGTTTTCGCATGTTAAACCGGCAGGGCGGAGTATGCAAGAAGACGGAAGCCGCGATGAGCTATGACTCTGACCTTGACCTCATGTGCCGCCGCGGGCTAGGATAACTCGATAAACGCCCAGATGGTGGAATTGGCAGACACGCTAGATTCAGGTTCTAGTGCCGAGAGGTATGCGGGTTCAAGTCCCGCTCTGGGCAGTTTTATTTATTTATCTAAAAAATAATTAGGCTTACGCCTAGGAAACACCGGGCTTACAGTCTCCTGCCCTTTGGTTTATTCTTTGGTTTTCAGCGGTCATGCTGCGGAAGCCGAAGGAGTCCGGGCGTGTCCAGACCAAAGAAGCCATTCCAACTTCTCCGCCGCAAAGCCAAGAACTCCAAGTACGTGTATTACGTCTCGTTCCAGATGCCGGACGGCTCAAAAACGTCTCCGCGCTCTAGCGGCAAAACCTCGAAAGGAGCCGCCGAAAGTCAAGTGTACGCCTTGCCCAGTGCCTTTTCCTTCATCCACTTCTGGATCGGGTAGGTGATGTTGATGACCTCGCCGAGGAGGTCGGGCCTCGCGAACAGGGGTGTCTGAAGCTGCCCATCCAGAGCGTCCCTATCGATATGCCTTGATGGCAATTCCCAATCCTCGAGTTTCATGACGATCTCTTGCGGGCGCCTGGGAGCACTGTACCGCGTTCCGCCGGATCGGTGCATGACGGTATCCGAGAAAAGGACCAACAGCAGAATTCGCGCCGGAGCGAGGCTACTGCCTGGGGATATATTGGCCCACGGGACGAAAAGCCCATCAGGGTTTCCTCGAGATTGGGGAAGACCGTCCGGAATATAGGATATATAATCGCATAAAGACGAGGAGGCGAGCCATGGACCCCTTCGGGCTCAAGCGTAGGAGATTCGAGAGCGAGTATCTCGTCGGCGATGCCTTTACGCGATCCGGCTTGGACGAGCTGAGATCGAGCATGATGGAGCTGGAGGTCCGGAGGGGCAGGGGGATACGGAAGCTGGTCTCCCCGATCAAGCGCCTGTTATAGCGGCCTTCATTAATAAGGCGACACGACCAAAGGGAGCGTCGCAATGAAGGCCTCTCACCAAGCCTTCCTTAAGTTTGCGACATGCGGAGCATGTCGCCTTACTATCGCAGGCCTTGCAAGGCGGTCCTCCTCGCCGGCTTCGAGTACCTCCCGAGCGAGGATATCATCACCTCGACGATGGGCAACTTTCAGCGCTCGATGGGCTACTGCAGGCTTTTCGACGATTCAGCCATCGGGATGGGCTCGGTCCTGGACGCCGAGCCCTTCCGCTTCGCGTACGGCGGCTACGAGTGGATGATCGAGCTGTGGAAGGGTCAGTACGGGATCGAGTCCGGCTGCGAGATCGGCGTCTATCGCAGGCCCCAGGGCTCGCCCCTCGATTTCGGTGAGCTTCTGGGCGGCGAGCACTACGGATGCGTCCCGAATGAGGCGATGCTCCCCCTGCGCTTCGACTTGAGTCTGCGAGCGAAGGGCGAGCCGCTCTTCAGCATGGGCGAGAAGCGGCATTGGTGGCTCACCGGATTCAAGTGGGGAAGCTTTGTCGAGCCCGAGGAGCTCTCCATGGACGTGGCCATAGCCTTCGACGATGCTGCCATGGCGGATGGATTCCTGGAAAGCGCCCGCGCCTTGGGCTACGCTCCCTCAGTGGGCGCGACGGGGAGCTCGATCTCCTTCACCTTCGACAGGCCGAAGAGTCCCCAGTCGACCTTCAGGGAGGCGCTTCGCGGCGAGGTGCAGAAGGCCAATCACTTGTTGGTGGGCCTGTACGCCGAGCTGAAGAAGGATCTCGGCATCGAAAGCAACGATCCCGACGAGCTAGACGAGAAGATCCGTGCGGACCGGCGGACCGGAGGCCTTCTCCTACTCAACTGGATCGAGACTTATTTCGGGAAACGGCGACGCCTGGGCTGACCGCCCTTAGCTGTCGCCCCGGATCAGCGGCTTGATTAGAAAAAGGAGGAATCGATGAGACTCGCGATGATTTCCGACACGCATTTCGGGGACGAGGACTCGACGCTCGTGCAGAAGCATCCGACCCAAGGGCTGACAGCCGGGACGCGATACAAAGCCTTCTTCAACGCCGCCGGGAAGGAGAACGACTATCTCGTGCTCGCGGGCGATATCTTCGATTTCTCTATCGCCCCCTACGAGAAGGCCTATCTATACGCGAGGGCCTTCTTCGAGCTGATAAAGAAGGACGGAGTTGCCAAGCGGGTTCTTTACCTCCCAGGTAACCACGACGCCGACATGTGGCACATCCTTCAGCATCAACGCAGCATCATCAAGCGGCTAGAGGATCCGCGGAAGGAGCTACCGGTATCGCTCGCCCACTCCATACCCGCGGTCATCGACGACCGCAACTCGGCCGGCGACCTCGTCCTCCACGGCGTCCGGAGAAATGCTGGCACCGAGCCTTACGGAGGCATGTTCCTCGACAACATCACCGCGAGCGAGCCGACCAAGTTCCTCTTCGCCTTCCCCAACCTGTATATCGCCGCGGGCAAGGAGGTCGTCGCGGTCACGCACGGGCACTACCTCGAAGATTATTGGTCCCTCGGCTCGGAGACCGTACCCGTGATCGCCTCCGACCGCTTCAAGCCGGGCGACCTCGATATCGAGACCGTGAGCGCCCTTAATTTCCCCCTCAATCAATTGAGCTGCACGGGGATCGGCCAAGCCGGGATCCTGACAGAGATTGCCCGGGAACTCGAGAAGGAGGTGGAAGGCAAGAGGGCCGTCAAGTTGGATGCCTATGCGGACCGCGCGATCGACTTCGCCCTGGAGAGGATCGGCATGAAGTTTCCCCTCAAGACCATCGCCTCGTTCGGGCTCCGGTTGATGAAGCAGGCACAGATCAGGAAAATGCTGCGGTCGGAGCCCGCGCGGAAGGACGAGAAATTCCTCACGCGCCCCGACATCAAAGAGAGATTCAAGCGCTACTACTCGAGCTGCGCGCGGGAGATCGACGAGATAAACGAAGACAGGCCTAATAAGCTGCCGTATCCGAGCAAGGTTATCTTCGGTCATACACACCATCCCATACCCTGGAACAACCCCGATAGGGCGATAGCACTCGATTCCGGCGGAAATATAACCCTGAGCAATATGGGCGGCTGGCTCGAGACGAATGGCGTGTTCTGCGGCGCTGAGGTCTTCACCTATGAGACGGGAATAGGTTTTTCCTCGAAGACTATTCTGTAAGCCCGGCCTATTTCGACGCGACGAAGCCGCCGCCGCGTCGAAAGTTGGATGAATCGTTGCTGGTCGAAATTCACCGTAGTTAGGATGAGATCTTCATGGCCTACGGGGCAGGAGGTCTGGCTCAAGCTCATGCGAGAAGGCCACAGGGGCACGCCGAAACACTGGACTGTGGCGGTTAGGGTTTATGGCCATGAACCCTTCAAATATCTCGCATATCTCTTCGATCGTCTACCGCTATGTCGATCTTCTGAAGAGCGAGAGGTGTTCCTGCCTAATCTACTCCTGCGTTCGAGCTACGCGGGGCATTGAGTGCTTACCTTCTATGCAAATGCGGGTAACCTGGAATAGGACGTGAAGAGAATCCAGCCCCTTCATGTACGCAGCACTTTTAAGCGCGACAACAGGTGAAGGCGCTCTGACTGTGGGGCGTTCGTATTGATATAGCACTATGCTCAAGTTAACCGGATTTGAGGGCGACCACGTAGCCAACAACCTTTTTCACGGAGGCGCTGACCGCGCGGTCTGCGTGTATCCGGCCGGCCATTATGCATGGTGGAAATCCGTACATGGGTACGATCTGCCATTTGGCAGTTTCAGCGAAAACCTGGCCGTTGAGGGCCTTCGTGAAGAGGAAATCTGCATTGGCGATATTGTACGGATCGGCGCCGCACTGACGCAGGTCACCTTGCCGCGCGATCCCTGCCCAACTATCGACCGAATCCTGGGAATCCTTTCCCTCCACCGACTCGCGCGAGAAAGCGGGAGGTGTGGATTTCACATGCGCACCCTGAAGGATGGGCTGGTACACGTCGGAGGCAAATTCGAACTCGTGGAACAACATGCCGCAGGGGTCAGCATTGCCTCGGTGCTCGACTTATACCACGGAAGGTCGACTGACCGAGTCCTCCTGCAGATGCTACAGAACATGCCTGAGTTCGCGGAAGAGGGAAAG
This sequence comes from Rectinemataceae bacterium, assembly GCA_049513895.1. Taxonomy (GTDB): domain Bacteria; phylum Spirochaetota; class Spirochaetia; order Treponematales; family Rectinemataceae; genus UBA1306. The sequence continues at coordinate 192,076 of JBEKVO010000006.1, forward strand.
CGAGAGCTCGCTAAGCGGCTAGGGTAGAAGAGAGATGGGAAAGAATTCTCACTTCAGAATGGGCGCACTAATAGGCTCCTCCTGTCTTTCATGGAAATCAGAGGTATTTCCGGTATTGCCACCTATCCCCGATAAAGTGCGATTATCGAGAGACCATCAATCCATTCGAAATATGGAATCGCCGGGACCTATCAGATCGTCATAGAGGCGGCTGTCATGCTTTTTAGAAGCATCCACGTTAGAGCTTTCCAAGGCCGCACGCAACAGTCGGAACGGCTCCCTGCTTTTTCGAAGGGGAGGGATATATCATGGAACAGGTTAAAGCCGGGAGCTAGGTGTCTACGAAATCGGGGGAAGTCCACCCGAGACAAGTCGGGAGTGGCTCCTAACAGGCAAGTCTGAGGATTGCAACGACGTCTCCCTTGCTGAGTGCGACAAAATTGCCAATTTTCGACGTCCCGTTCCGTGTGCATTTCGCAGCCATCTCGTCGATTCTCTCGGCCTCAATGCCAATTCCCGGAAGCCTTGTTGAGAGGCCGAGTGAGCTCCAGAACGCCTCAAATCTGGCGATACCTTCTAGTGCGTCGTGTTCGGGATCACGCAAAGATTGTTCGATACCCCAGACACGGGAGGCAAGCTGAGCAAAGCGAAGAATATCGTGATTCTTCACGTATTTCATCCAAGCAGGGAACACCACCGCCATCCCTGCCCCGTGTGCCACGTCGTAGATGCCGCTCAACTCATGCTCGATGTCGTGTGATGCCCAGTCGCCAACCCTTCCCGTGTTGAGAAGACCGTTGTGCGCTATCGTTCCGGACCACATGATCTCGGCCCATGAATCGTAATCAGTAGGATGTGAAAGTACAGTTGGCGCGGCGCGGATCACTGCTCGCAGTGCGCCCTCAATTAACTGATCCGTGAGATTTACCCCCACCGAGTTCGTGAAATATCGCTCAAGAAGGTGGGAGCAGATATCGGCAATGCCGCAGGCAACTTGATAAGGAGGAAGGCTGAATGCGAGTTCTGGGTTCAATATGGAGAACCGCGGATAAATAGCGTCTGCCATGGCCGCGCGCTTAAGCCACCCTTGCTCATTCGTAATCACGCTACCGTTGCTCGCCTCACTGCCTGTTGCCGGTATTGTGAGAATGACACCAACGGGAAGTGACCCAGTAGCTACAGCAGTGCCGGTGAAGAAGTCCCAGACGTCGCCGTCATATGGTACACCGATGCCGATGGCCTTTGCCGAGTCGATCGTACTACCGCCGCCTATCGCAAGTACCAAGCCAATGCCCTTTTCCCTGCAAAGCTTTATTCCTTCACGGACCAAGCTGAGTCGAGGATTAGGAAGAACCCCAGCAAGCTCGATTGACTCGAGACCAGCCGACTCCAGTGATTCCCGTATCCTTGCGTAAAATGCAGAGCCCTGGATAAAGTTGCCACCGTAGTGGATAAGGACTTTTGTGCCGTAGTTCCGGGCTTCCGCGCCGACGCGGTTCTCGGTACCGCGGCCAAACAGTATCTTCGTAGGGTTATAGAAAACGAAATCATCCATGATATATCCTTCTTTTTCCTATTACGATGGGAAGCTGATCCTCTTCCGCACGTGCTTGATTCTGAGATAACTAAAGAGCCCCTCGGGGCCGTGCTCATAGCCATCACCCGAATCTTTCCAGCCGCCATAAGGAGCGTTCATCACGCCGGCGTCCGGATTGTTGATCGCCACGTTTCCACTTTCCAGATTCCTAGCGAAATACTCGACCTCGAAGAAGTCATCCGTATAGACATACGACGCGAGGCCATAGTTTGTCCCGTTTGCGAGAGCCAAGGCCTCCTCCTTCGTAGTGTAGGGCATTATCCCGACAATGGGACCAAAACTCTCTTCACACATGACCTTCATTTCCGGTCTTGTATCGGCGAGGATTGTTGGTTCGAAAAATAGTCCCTTGTTGCGGCCCGCGGGAATGTTGCCTCCACAGATGAGGCGCGCGCCTTTTGCTAGAGCGTCCTCACAGTGCTCGATGACTTTATCCCTGCCGCTTTTCGTTGCCATGGGGCCGAGTTGACAGTCAGCCTCACGAAGACTGTCGCCAATTTTTAGTGCAGCGGTCTCCTCGGCGAATCGTCTGATGAAGGTCTCATATATGTCTTCCTGGACGAATATCCTATTGATGGCGATGCAGATCTGTCCGTTGTTACGAAAACTTCTTCGAACTCCGTCCTCCACCGCCGCCTCGAGCCGTGCGCGGTTGCTGACGATAAGGGGGCATTGTCCTCCGAGTTCCGCCGAAACCTTTTTCATCATCCCGCCGCACATCGAAACGATTCGTTTCCCGACTTCCGTCGACCCTGTGAAGGCGACCTTCTTGAGCGCTGGGTTTCCGATTAGTCGGTCACCGACATTCGAACCCGAGCCGAAAATTATGTTCACAGTCCCGGACGGGACACCTGCATCGGTGATGCAGCGGAGAAAAAGCAGCGAAGAAAGGGGCGTGATTGAAGCTGGCTTTGCCACGACAGTGCATCCCGCCGACAGTGCCGCCGCGGTTTTCCAGCAGAGAAGTTCGACTGGATAATTCCAGGGTGTGATTGCGGCGACTGGGCCCAACGGCTGGAAGAGAACCGAACTTTCGAACTGCGAGTTTTCGTTGGCGATGATACGTCCATAGACGCGCTCCCCCTCCTCAGCGTAGTAACGAAGCGCGAGAGCCGCTTTTTGCACTTCTCCGATCGCTTCACTTACCGGCTTGCCCATCTCGAGCGTCATTGTTCTGCCAATCTCTTCACTGCGGGTGGAGAGAAGATCGGAAGCTTTTCTCAGATAATTCCCTCGTACGGAAGGGGAGAGTCGAGACCATCCAGGGAATGCGTCTCGAGCTGCAGCAACTGCAAGATCTATGTCTTCCATTGTCGCCAGAGGTATCTCGGCGAAAGGCTCTTCCGTTGCCGGATTGACCAACGATTGTCTTTCTCTACTACTTGAGAGGCCTATCGGCACGTCGCCGATAAGCATCGCAATATCTTCCATAATGGATCTCCTTCTTTCGTGTTAATACAGGCTCATTCGACGAGCATGACTTCGTATGGTGTATTTGTAAAAGTATTTGCACTTACTGCTGCTCCCATCTGGTCTGTTATCAGAAGATTGAGCTTGGAAGCGGGCAGCGCGAGGTACGAACCGATAGGCTTGTCGATTTTGGTATGATCCATGACTGCGACTATCTTGTTCGATGAGAAACACATGGCTTGTACAATGGCCGCACTCGCATCTTCTATTTTATAGATTCCCTGTAGCGGCCGAATTGAATCTCCGCTGACGAATGCGATATCCGTGTGCCAGTTTCGCAGAATTTCAGTCGTGATATTGCCAATGAAGTCGAGATTCCGAAGTCTCAGCCTGCCACCGACAGAGATGAGATCGATGCCCGGAAGGTCGCTCATTGCGTTGATAATGGGAAGCGAGTTTGTGATGACCGTAAGGGGGCTGATGTTCCTAAGAAGCGTGGCGATCATCCAGGTCGTTGTGCCATTGTCGAGGGCGATGGTCATACCCGGCGTGATCAAAGCTATAGCGCTTTCCGAAATCTTTTTCTTCTCATCGACTTCCTTTTTCGTGCGCTCCTGAAAACTCTTAGCCGAAAGGAACATATCTCTGGCTATTCTAGCGCCCCCGAAGGTCCTGATAATTTTCCCTTCAACTTCCAACTGGGCGAGATCACGCCTGATCGTCGCCTCCGAAGCCTTGAATTCCATTACTAGTGTGTTGAGAGTCACTTCTTCGCTGCGAGAGAGCAGCTCAAGAATCCCGATCTGACGACTTTTCATTCTGTTCCGTCTGTCACGCGATTGTACGCCGAGGAAAGTGCCATGTCAAGCACTTCAATAGATAAACTATGATTGAAACGATCAAATTAATGAAAAATATGATTGACAAGATCATTCCTCTGTCTAATACTGTTTCTACAAGGGGATTCGGCTTGAGCGGAAGGACGATCATTCATGACATTCTTTGCCTCACAATGAATGCCAAACGTCAGATGGGCGTCGTTAGCATTGTCATCGAGGGCAATGTGATTGCAGAGGTTTGCGAAGGATCTCTCCGCTCACTCCAAGCCAATCGGCACATCGAAGGAGCCGGCAAAGTCGCCCTGCCGGGACTCATCAACGCCCATGTTCATGGTGATATATTCTTGGCCAGAGGTCTTGGGGACGGAATCGACCTGCACACCCAGGGTGGGGAGTCCTTTATCGGCAGGAACAGGTGGTTCCGTAAAGATCTCGTTTCAGGCTTACGACAACTTTCTCGAAAGGCCCAGTACGCCGAGGCTCTGCGGGGCGGCACGACATATCTCTGTGACTTTCTTTTCTGGCTCGACGAAGGCGACGATCTCGTGAGTCCTTTTTCGGAAACGGGTTTGCAAGGAGCGATCGCATTCGATTATCGCAAGGATTTTCTGGCATCTGAACTCCGAAGCGAAGAAGAGATAAGCCGCATTATGGATGCCCTCGATGCTGGCGGAATCCGCCCAATCCTGCAAGGTCCCTCGGAAGAATTTTTTGAACCCGAATTGCTGTCGTACTTAAGATCGACCTCAGACGCATTAGGTCTTCAAATCCATCTCCATCTAGCAGAGACGGTCACTAGAAAAAGAATAGTCATAGAGAAATTCGGGATTAGCTCGGTAAAATTTTTAAAAAAACAAGGCTTTCTATCGGATCGCTTTGTGGGCTCTCATGGCGTGTATCTTGATGTCGAAGACATCGACATCCTCGCGGCGGAGGGTGTCTCTATCGTCAGTAGCCCTACGGCGGAAATGAAGATCGCCGATGGTATCGCCCCAGTGACAGAATTGCTTGAACATGGAGTCAAGGTTGGACTAGGGAGCGATGGAGCACTCTGGAACGATTCCTCTGACATGTTCGAGGAGATGAAAAATCTCATGCTTGTCCAGCGTGTGTTTAATGGCGCTTCGAGCTTCTCTGCCTATGACGCCCTCTATGCGGCAACAATGGGTGGAGCCTGCGCTCTGGGCGTCGAGAATATCTATGGGTCGATTGAAAAGGGTAAGCGTGCAAGTATCGCGATCATCGACGTTATGAGGCCGAACATCGTACCGATATACCACGGCGCGAGATCGAATGTCGTCCAGAACATAGTCAGCTGCGTGAAGGCGCAGGATGTGGACATTGTTTTCGTCGACGGCGAGATAGTCGTGGAAGGTGGTAGGCTTCTTCGATTCGACGATGCCGCATTGACACGGGCTGTTCAGGAAGAAGGGACGAGGCTTTTTCAAACACATCCTTGAGCCCATCTGATCTGAGAGCATAGAGGGACCGGGGGCCGATGTTCCCGGGGACACTGAAAGGGAGGTACTTATGTGGAAGGTGGTTAAGTGGTTGGCTTTCGGGCTCGCGTTGTTGATCCTCGTCCCGGAGTTCTCTTTCGCGGCTGACAAGAAGGTCAAGGTGGTCCTCATCCTCGATCAGAGGAGGGGCGACCAGGGCCTGATCGACAGGACCGTCGAGGGCGTGCAGAAGGCTGCGAAAGACCTGCCGGGAGTTGAGGTTCAGATCGTCGAAACGCGAGACGCATCCGAATACCCCGATACGTTCAGGACTATGGTTCGCGAATGGGGGGCCGATCTCGTCATAACAGTCTTCGAGGGTTTGACCAAGCCTGGTCTCCAGGCGGCTCAAGAGAATCCGAACGTCAAGTTCGCTATGATTTTTGCTTTTTTAGACAATCCGCCGCCCAACGTCCTCGCTATCAAGTACAAGGATAGCGAAGCATACTATATCTCGGGTGTCATGGCGGGGATGCGGACCAAGACCGGCAAGGTCGCGTTTACGTCGGGCCTGGATATCCCAGATGGTCGTGAGGCCTATAATGCCTACGTCGCCGGGGCCAAATCGATAAAGCCAAGCGTGCAAACTACCTTCGCGGTCGTTGGTAGCTTCGAAGATCCGGCAAAGGGCAAAGAAGTCGGTAAGAGCCTCATATCACAAGGCTACGATGTCATGTGCGGCTGGGCTTCCAAGTCTGACTGGGGTGTCGCTGAAGCTTGCAAAGAGGCTGGCAATGCCTACATAACGGGGCTATCAGGGGTCATGGATCTTCGACCAAAATATGGGAAGGCAGTCATCGGGCAGAATGGTGTTGACTTCGGACTTTCCGCCTACAGTATCATCGCTGATCTCGTCAAGGGCACATTTGCCGGAGGGCAGGTGCAGGTCCGCACGATTGCGACTGGAGACGTTGGTATGCATTACGTGCCTACCGAGAGCGACGGTTATACGAAAAATCAGATTAAAAAACTCCTCCAGGTCCAGGATGATATTAGGACCGGGAAACTAAAGGTAAACCAATAAGGCTAATAACCATCCTCGGTTGCAGTGTGTGGCTCCGAGGATGGTTAGCCATTTAGTCCAAGAATCATCGGTGGTCCAATGGAAAACTTTGTCGAGATGCGCTGTATCAGGAACGAGTTCCCTGGTGTCATCGCGAATGACGATGTCGACTTCTCACTTCAAAGAGGGGAGATACGTGCGCTGGTTGGAGAGAACGGGGCGGGCAAGACGACGCTCATGAGGACCCTCTACGGCATGCAGCATCCGACAAAAGGTGAAATACTCGTTGAGGGGACGAAGTTGACAATTCGAAGCCCGCGCGAGGCGATCAGTGCCGGTTTCGGAATGATTCACCAGCATTTTATGCTCATTCCTACACTTGATGCCGTCGAAAACATTATTCTTGGCGTCGCTCCCACGAAGCGACTTCTATTCACCGACATCAGGGCGGCTGAGACGCGAGTACGGGAATTGATGGATCGATTCCATCTCCAAGTGCCATTCGGAGTTAAAGTCCAGGACTTGACGGTGGGGGATCTCCAGCGGGTTGAAATACTCAAGGCACTTTACCGAGACGTAGAGCTCCTCATCCTTGATGAACCCACCGCCATTCTTACACCGCAGGAGACCGAGGGACTCTTCAACATGATGCGAGAGTTCGCAGCTTCCGGGAAAACCATTGTCTTCATCAGCCACAAACTCCGAGAAGTAAAAGCTGTCGCCCAGAGCGTTACCGTAATGCGGAAGGGACGCGTCGTCGGCAACGAAAAGGCCGGCAACGTCACCGAACACGACATCGCCCGCATGATGGTTGGGCGGGAGGTTCTCTTCGAAGTCGAGAAGGCCAAGGCGAATCCTGGGGAGATTATCCTTCACGTTCATTCACTTCGCGCGCTCAACGCGCGTGGACTTCCCGCTCTTAGGGGCGTGGATTTCACCGTCCATTCTGATGAGATTGTAGGTATCGCAGGGGTCGAGGGGAACGGACAGAGTGAGTTAGCGGAATGTATCGCTGGGATGTGGCCTGCGACGGATGGGGAGATCAAGTTCCTTGGCAACAATATACGCCGATCGAGCCTGGCTTCTCGCAGGAATCGCGGAATAGCCTACATCCCCGAGGATCGCTTAAAGACGGGCCTTTGCGAGGATATGACTCTTTGGGAAAACCTTATTGTCGATGATTATGGAGACAGCCGTTTTGCCTTCTGGAAAGGACTCCTGCTTAAACACAGGGCCATCGAGGAATTTTCCGAGCGACTCATATTGGATTACTCGATAATGGCACCGGGGGCCGGTGCGAACATCGGGACACTTTCGGGGGGGAATCAGCAAAAGACCGTTTTGGCTCGTGAGATGTCTCGTGGTCCAAGACTCCTTGTGGTTTCACAGCCAACGCGGGGTGTCGATATGGGAGCTATCGAATTCATCCATCGAAAGCTCGTGGCCTTGCGAGACGCTGGCTGTGCGATTCTGATGGTGTCTGCCGATCTCCAAGAAGTAATTAATCTTGCCGACAGGATACTCGTGCTCTATGACGGCGAAATCGTCGGAGAGATCGAAGGAAATGGAAAAGTCGACGAGAAGCGAATCGGCTGTCTTATGGCCGGTCTGCGTCCCGAGGAAAGCATATGCGAATGAAGTCGGTACATTTTCGCCTTTCGCGCTTTGCGCCGCTCTTCTTGCCCATTGCTGGACTAGCGGTCGCCCTGGCACTCGGGAGCGTCTTCATCGCACTTGCGGGCAAGAACCCCGTTAATGCCTATGCGACGATTATAGCGAGTATATTCAAGAGCAGTGCCGGCTTTGCTTCACTTGTCCGCTGGGCAATCCCCCTCCTGATCCTGGGCGTAGCCGCATCTTTCTCGCTGAAGGCAGGTCTCTGGAATCTCGGCATGGAAGGTCAGATGTACCTCGGCGCGCTCTTTTCCACGTTTATCGGTTTTTCTCTGAAGGGCTGCCCCGGTTTTTGTGTCACTATCATCGGGTTATTAGCATCCATAGCCGCGGGATTTCTCTGGGCATTGATTCCTGCACTCCTTAGGGCCTATCTATCCGTCAACGAATTCATCGTTAGTCTCTTGCTCAATTTTGTCGCAGTTCTTCTAACCGATTTTTTTACAATCAATATCTGGCAGGACAAATCGATGGGTGGCCAAACTCTGTCGACTTTCAACGTGATAAAGTCGGCTCAATTCGGGAAGATACTACCGGGCAGTCAGATGCACAACGGTCTCTACCTGGCGTTGGGAATCCTAATTATCTACTGGTACATTATGCGGCACAGTTCGCTGGGATTTGCTCTAAAGGCTCAAGGGAAGAATCCACGGTTCATAAAATATGGCGGTGGTTCGCCGACTCGAAACATCATTGTAGCCATGGGAATATCCGGTGCACTTTCCGGAGTTGCGGGTTACGTCGAGGTTTACGGTGTGAGCACCGCCTTCTTCACGCGTATGTTCTCAGGTGGCGTCGCCTGGGACGGTCTCGTGGTAGCTCTGCTGGGCTCGCTTCAGCCGCTGGGCATTTGTATTTCTGCTTTTCTTTTCGGTTTTCTAAAAGTGGCACTCTTACGCATGGAACGCTTCACTGAAGTATCGCGCGCTGTCGTCACGCTCACGCAGGCGTTTATCATCTTTTTTATCGCAATGCAGGCGAATATTTTATCTGCAAAATCAAAACGCCGGGATCGACAAAATGAATAGTTTCCTTGATATCGGCATTGTCACAGCGTCGATACGGATGGCGGCTCCTCTGCTTTTTGCGGCACTCGGCACGGTTTTTATCTCGAGCGCGGGGGTATACAACATCGCCATCGAGGGAAGCATGCTCATCGGTACTTTCGTTGCAGTCGTCGCGGGATACCTTACCCATTCGGTTTTCTTCGGCTTCGTGGCAGCGGGCTTGGGAGGGATGCTCCTCGGTATTATGCTTGCTTTCTTTATCGTCAGGTTCCGAGGAGATGCCATCGTCGTTGGAATCGGCGGAAATATATTCGCTTGGGGCATCACGGTTTTTCTTTTAGAAGAGGTTTTCCACATGCGAGGTTCCTTTTCTGGAGAAGGTGTGCCTTCTTTCCCAAGCCTAAGAATACCGTTGTTGGATTCCATTCCCGTACTGCGGGAAATCGTCTCAGGGCACAGTCTACCCGTGTACCTTGCTTTCTTCTTTGCCATCCTTGTCTGGGTAGTCCTCTATAAGACTCCGGTGGGCCTCGTTATACGTGCCACAGGCAAGAATGTAGAGGCGGTTCGCTCGATCGGCACCAACGTAGAGAAAATACAGATCGTCTGCTTCGCGCTTTCTGGATTTTTTGCGGGACTCGGCGGCGCTTGTCTCTCCATCGCAAATCTGCAGGGACTCTGGTCTGAAAACATGACGGTAGGTCGCGGTTATATCGCGATCTGTGCGGCGGCCTTCGGGAGAAATAACCCTATACTCGTCATCCTTGCCTGCTTGGTTTTCGGCTTTGCCGAAGCGATCGGCATTCGCTTCCAAGTGCTACAGCTCGAGCCTTCTTTTGTGCTTATGATTCCTTATATTGTGACTATCGTGATGCTTGTTCTCTCTTCGAGACGTGAGCGGATCTAAAACGATAGAATTTAATAACGCTAAAAAATACCATTACAGGAGGTTCAATAATGGGTGATTCTAGGCTAATGGGGGTGTTCGTCCCGGTAGTTACGCCTTTCGAAAAAGACGAAATTCGTTTCGATTGGCTTAAAAACAACATTGATAAATTGAACGAGAACTCACTATCCGGCTATCTGGCGCTTGGCAGTAACGGTGAGTTCATGAGCCTTTCCGACGATGAGCAACTCGCGGTCGTCCAGGTTTTTATGGAAAATAGAAAAGATAAGATAGTAATGGTTGGAGTTTCCCGTGAATCGACAAAGTCAACTATCGAGTTTTCCAAGAAGGTGATAGACTTGGGTGCTGACTATCTTAGCATTTTGCCTCCTCACTATTTTCCTAAGCTCATGAAGAACGAAGTATTAATCGACTATTTTACAGAAATAGCCGACCGAGTCTCCATACCCGTGCTTGTCTACAACGCGCCCGAGTTCGCCTCAGGCCTTCTGATCCCGCCCGATGTTATAAAGACCCTTTCCTGTCATCCTAACATCGTCGGCATGAAGGACAGTTCGCCCGCAGGAATGAACTCCTACCTCGCCGCCGTGGTCGGGGAGGAAAATTTCGCCGTGCTTGCAGGCTCTGCAGATTTTTTCTATTCTAGCCTTAATCTTGGCGCGAAGGGCGGCATTATCTCAATGTCAAACTATCTGCCGAAGCTCTGTTGTGAATTCTACGATGCTATTCGTAAAGGCGAGTCCGTACGGGCCAAGGAGCTCCATTACCTCGTCTACGGCATCAACCGGAAAGTGTCAGGTAAATACGGAGTCTGCGGGGTCAAAGCTGCAATGAACATTACAGGTTTTCGTGGGGGCGACCCGAGACGACCACTAGTACCGATTAGCAGTGAGGACAAGACCATAATGAAGGATTATCTCGTTGAGAAGGGCCTTATATGAATAAAGTGCTCATTGCACAAAAGGTACCGGAAGAGGCACTTGAAATCTTAAAAAAGGGGGTGGAGCTGGTCTTCTCCCCAAGCCCGGATGATCTCACTGTGCGCGAATATCTCCGTGGCTGTGAAGGACTCCTCGTTCGTACGGCGACTAAGCTGAGCGCGGAGACGATCGAGTCGGCGGGCAGTCTTAAGGTTATCTCGCGGACGGGCGTAGGCTACGACAATATCGACGTCGCCGCAGCGACGCGTGCAGGTATAGCCGTCTGCGCGACGCTTAATGCGAACACCGTCTCCGTCGCGGAACATACAGTTGCGATGCTACTCGCGATCGCGAAAGATTTGTGCAGACTCGACGGGGAAGTGAGAAACGGAAACTGGTCCGTACGCGACGAGGGTTCTGCAATCGATATCTCAGGGAAAACACTGGGGCTTATCGGACTGGGAAAGATCGGCAGGGAAGTCGCCCGTCTTGCTACCGTTTTCGGGTTGAAGATCATCGGCTTCGACGCCTTTCTCCCGGAGAATACCAAGCTCGAGGACATTGAGTGTATGAAGGGCCTCGACGAGGTCATAGGCCGTGCCGATTTTGTTTCCATACATGTCCCCCTCAATCCGAAAACGAGGCATCTAATTGACGAGCGGCGACTGTCTCTCATGAAAAAAACCAGCTTTATCGTAAACACCTCGCGAGGAGGTATCATCGATGAGTTTGCGCTCGTCGCCGCGCTCGATGCTGGTAAGATTCGTGGTGCTGCTTTGGACGTGTTCGAGAACGAGCCTTTACCCGCGGGAAGCCCGCTCTGCCTTCGGAATGACATTCTATTAACGCCACACTCGGCGGCACTCTCGAGAGAGTGCAAACTTCGCGTTGCGCTCACCGCGGCTGAGGCAATCCTTGAATATTTTAATGGGGAAATACCTGAAGGTACTGTCAACCGTGAGGTGTTCGTAAATAGCGGCGCTAGCCGCAGGCAATAGGGAGTGCAAATATGGCTATCGAAAGCGCAAAAGAAATCCTTAAGAAGGCCAATTTCGGCAAGTATGCAGTTGGTGCCTTCAATGTAACCTGTATCGAACAAATGAAAGCCGTACTCGAAGCTGCGGTTGTTAACAAGTCGCCCGTGATTATCCAGACATCGGTAAAACCCTCACAGGCCCTTGGCCCCGAGGTCGTAGTGGCTGCATTCAGAGCTATTGCATCTGCCGTATCCATTCCCGCCGTCCTGCACTTGGACCATTGTACCGATGTCGAATACTGCAAGCGCTGCGTCGATGCGGGCTATACGAGCATCATGATCGATGCGTCGAAGAAAATATTTGAGGAGAATGTGAAAGCCACCCATGAGGTAGCCGAGTATGCTCACGCTCGTGGCGACATTTCGGTGGAAGGGGAGCTCGGTACGGTGGCTGGCGTCGAAGACCAAATCAAGGTCGTTTCGAACGAGGCGGCGCTCTGCAATCCCGACCTTGCCGAACGTTTTTTACTCGAAACCGGCGTAGACATGTTCGCCCCTGCAATCGGTACCGCCCATGGGATCTATGAGACAAAGAACCCCAAAATAGATATTGCACGGTTGCGGACTATCTATGGCGTTGTCAACGAGTACCGATATCGCGCTGCCCTTGTAATCCACGGTGGCACGGGACTCGGTGAACCAATCGTTCGCGAGCTCATCGCCGCAGGCGGCTCTAAATATAATGTCTCCACCGAACTCAAGCATGTATGGATCGATCAGGCTTACGAGTACCTTCAGCTCCACCTGAAGGACTACGATCCTGGGGCACTGTCCTCGGTCCAAATGAAGGGAATTATGGAGGTTATCACCACCTGGATGGACATCCTCGGTTCAAAGAACAAAGCATAGAGGCAGGAGGGATCGATACATGGCGGAACTCGCTGCGCTGTTCTTTGATATGGATGGTGTCATCATCGACACCGAACGTGATGGTCACCGGGTGGCTTTCAACGCTGCCTTTCGTGAATTTGGAATTGACGCGGCATGGGGTGTCGATTACTACCACGAATTGCTCCAGATAGGAGGGGGGAAGGAGCGCCTTCGCTTCTTTTTCGATGCAGCGGGTTTTTCACGGTCTGACTACCTCGCGGATCAGGAAGAATTCATCAAAAAGTTGCACCTGAGAAAGACCGAGATTCTCATAGAACTCATAAGGAAACGTGAGTTACCTCTCCGCCCTGGTGTCGAACGTCTCATGAAGGAGTGCAATGCCGAGGGGGTTCCCATTGGAATCTGTACAACATCAGATGAGAAGGCCGCCCGTGCTATCCTCGAATCCATGTTATCCCAAGTCAGAATCGATCTTGTACTCGCAGGCGACGTTGTAAAGCGCAAGAAGCCAGATCCAGAGATTTATCTTCTCGCTGTCGAGCGATTGAAAGCTAATCCCGTGTATAGCTTCGTCGTCGAAGATTCACGCATAGGTGTACAGGCTGCTTCGGCCGCGGGGCTTCACGTTGTCGCGACTGTCAATGATTATACGAAGGACGAGAATTTAGAAGCCGCGGATTTCGTCGTAGATTGCCTTGGCGAAATTTCGGGAAACACTGCACGACTACTGCGCGGGGGGACTCGCCTTCCCTTCCACGGCTTGGTAGATATCCTGCTGTTGGAGGGTTACCTTCATGGCTGAAATTGCAGGTGAACCGTCCGCTCTCGACCTTATGAACAAGTTGAACGACATCTGTCTTTTCGTAAAAGATTTTGAGACCGCGAAAAGATTCTATACCGAAAAAATGGGCTTCAAGATCAAGCGGCACCAGAAGGGCTACGTGGAGTTCGATTTCCGTGGTAGCGCTGTGACGATGTGGGACGAAAGAGGTGTTGCAACGGCCATTCCGATCGAGGAGCTCGGCCCAGTAGGCCACCATTTTATGCTCGCTGTCCGCGTACCCGAGCTCTCCGATGTCGACGCGATAGCTAATGAGTTTGGAAAGCGCGGGGTTCGCTGCATCAGTCGCGCAACTACCTACGCGTGGGGATCCCGTGCGGCCTATTTCAAGGATTGCGAGGACAATATCTGGGAAGTATTCGCTTGGGAAGAAGGGGATGGCCCCGGCTTACTCTGAACACCTGAATCACATGAGGCATGCGCCCTTGAGGCCCGGGCCGATTTTGCCAGGAGGGAAGAATGGAGAAGGTGAAGGCAACGGCGCCGACCGAAGGGGAGGCCGTCTACCATATCCGTTGTCGGAAGGGTGAAATACCCGAGTATGTCATTATCCCAGGCGATCCCGGCCGGACCGAGAAGATCGCGAAGTTTTGGGACGAGTGGAAGGAAATCGCCAATTATCGCGAGTATCGCACCCTGAAAGGCACCTATAAAGGCAAACCCATCGCGTCGACCTCGACCGGTATTGGCTGCGCCGGAGCGGAGATATGCATTCACGAGCTAAACGAGGTGGGAGTCAAGACCTGCATCCGTGTTGGAACGACTGGCTCAATCACGCCTCGCTTTGATTGCGGCGACCTGATCATCCCTGTGGCCGCGGTACGGAAAGATGGCACCTCGGATTCGTATATCGAGAAGGAGTTCCCTGCCTTCGCCGACCCTGAAGTCGTCATGGCACTCGCGGAGGCTTGTCATCGCTTCGGATTCAAATACGGTTTCGGCCTCGTCTGCACTGTCGGTTCTTTCTACATCGGCCAGGGTAGGCCTCTTTCGGAGAATGGCTACTGGCCCTCGTGGGCTGCCAACATCGTCCCCGACCTTCAGCAAGCTGGCGTCACAAATATCGAGATGGACACGGCGGGCCAGCTGGTCGTAGGCTATCTTCACGGGATGCGAATGGGTGCAGTTCTCTCCGTGATCGCCAATCGCGTTACCAATACCTGGGGCGACAACGGTGGCGAGATGCGGGCCTGTCAGGTCGCGAACGAGGCCGTCGACATCCTCAGAGGCTGGGACGATCTTAAGAAGGAGAAAGGGATCGATGCCTTTTACCCTTCGATGGTTTCTTCGTCGGGCAGGGAATGAGAGCGATACTCCTCGTCATCGACGGCTTCGGCATGGGGGCCCTGCCGGACGCTGCCGCATATAACGACGAGGGCGCGGATACGGCGCTGCACGTCTGCGAGAGGACGGAGGACCTTCACTGGCCTACACTGGAGGCTCTGGGACTTGGCAATGCCGCGGAATTACTCGGGAAGAGCCTACCGGGATGCGAGGCCGTCGTCCAGCCCCGGGCCTCATTTGGCCTCTTGGCGGCGATGTCACCCGGCAAGGACTCGACTACGGGTCACTGGGAGCTCGCAGGCATTCAGCTGCAGAAGCCTTTTAGCACTTTTCCCCCCTCATTCCCCTCATTCCCCCCGAACCTCGTAGACGAGCTCGAACGTGGAATAGGAAGAAGGATGATCGGAAACGTATCCGCGTCCGGTACCGATATCATTCGAGACCTGGGCGACCGCCACCTCGAGAGTGGCGACTTGATCCTCTATACCTCCGCCGATTCCGTACTCCAGATTGCCGCCCACGAGTCGGTCCTGCCTCCCGAGAGACTTTACACCGCATGCAAGGCGGCGAGAAAGATTGCCGATCGTTACAACATAGCGCGTGTCATCGCGCGACCATTTTCGGGAAAGAGCGGTGCCTATGTGCGTACAAACGGCCGCAAAGATTTCAGCATCGATCTACCCGAGTCGAGCATCCTGGACGCCCTGCTCGAGGCAGGAACAACGACGATCGGGATTGGCAAGATAGGCGACCTATTCAACGGTCAGGGACTCTCGGAAAACATACCCGTGAAGGGCAATCCGGCTTGTCTTAATACCCTCGCAGAAATTGTCGCATCGGAGCCTGGACGAAATACCTTCATCTTTGTGAACTTGGTTGATACCGATATGTTGTATGGGCATCGCCGTGATGTCCCAGGTTTCTATCGTAGCGTTGCTAACACGGACACGGCCATCGCCAGTATTATTGATAGCATGGCCGACGAAGATATCCTGATAATAAGTGCTGACCACGGCTGCGATCCGGCATATATCGGGACCGACCACACACGAGAGTATGTTCCCCTTCTCTTGTACGGATCCGGTCGACCTGGTCGCAATCTCGGTGTTAGGAAAACATTTTCTGACTGTGCCCAGAGCATCGCGACATACTTCGGGATCGCCCCTATCCTGAGGGGAAAGTCTTTTCTATAAAGAAGAGACCGGTGCTTTTAGGTGTCTATTGAAGATTGGGAAAGGAGAAGTTAATTTAGCGAACATTGTTTTTTTAATGTTTGTTCTACTGAGATTAACCGAGCTCAGACAAACGCAGATAAGGGCCGTCCATTCCATTCTGAAAAGAAATGCGCATCCGGGTTTCGAGATGTTGTCTGTCTGTCTGGCATTTTGTCTCACACTATGTGTCGCCTAACTTCTCATATTACCGACCGTGAGGCGGATTGTGAGACAAACTGTTTGACAAGGATGTCAAGCCTCGTTGTTGGCCGTGTCGCCGCCTCTGCGTGCTAAATGCCCCGGATACCATCGCGGGAACCAGGCCGTAAAGATTCCCGCAGGGAGAAGAAGCAGACCGGAAGCTATTGCTATCGTCCCCTGGCTTATCCCCGGGAGCAAGCTCTGGAGGCAACAGCCGGCGGCTGCTTCCAGGGAGAAAAGAAGGCTCCAGAGCGCTGTCAAGCTGAAGTTGATCCTGCGAAATATCGGACCGGAACTTACTGATTGGGAATAATCGCCCTTCGAGTAGTCGGAGGTCAGGGCTCTACCATAGATGAGACTGAGCGTCCAGACGAGGGCTATGGCGGCGTTGCAGATACAGCTCCACCGTACCGCGAAAAACCCTGGAGAGGCGAGGGCCAGGGTCGAGAGAAAGGCGAAGGCGATCGGCGTGCCCCGCTCGAACCAGGTGGCCTCTCGCCGCCTCTCGCGGTACGCGAGAAAGGCCAGCGAGAGGGCGAGTGGCAGGGCCTGCCCAAGCCAGAAAGAGGTACCACCGAGGAACCAGCCGAAGTACCAGGGCAGGAAGGCCAGTGCCATGAGGTTGGGCCGCTTCGCCTTCGACGCTCCCGCTTCGGAGTCGCCATGGGGAGATTGTCCGAAAAGCGAGCCCATCCTCATCATGAGGTCGAAGTCGCCCTCGACGCGATAGGCGCCCTTCATCAGCGCTTCCTCGCCGCTCAATTCGCCCTCGGATATTTTCTTCCAGGTCGAAAAGGGCACGACTATCCTCGTGGTCGCTTTCGATACCGAGGCCGTTTCGAGGCTGCACTCGCCCCTTGAAATCACGAGCTGATAGACTTCGCCGAGGTCCGTGAACTCGAACTCGAGAACGGCTTCAAGGCCGGCTGCCGCCTTCGGATTGAAGAAAGCCCGCATCTGCTCGAGGAATGGGTGGGCGGGGCTCGTGGCGGCCGATGGCGCTCGGGCCATGCCGGTCTCCAAGGCATTTTTAACCGGGCTATATGGCTCAAGTCCCGCGAGGGCAGCCTCGGTCGGCGGGAGCTCGCCGGGGACCGACCAGCTGGAGTTCGCGAGTCTCGCGAAGGCCGCGATGTCCACCATCGGCGAGGCGACGACGGCAAGGGCCGTCGCGGGCACGGCGTCCGTCCTCGCGAAAACGGCCCCCGCTTCTTTGAGCGCGGAAAGACGCGGAGCGGCAGCCTCCCGCAATTGGGGCACCTTCAGGAGTTCTCCCTCGGGGCAGAGGAACTCGAAGCGCAGCCGCTCGCCGAGGAGCTTCTCGAAGTGCGCCTTCATGACCCTGAAGTTGTCCTCGTCGGGGAAGCCGCAGGTCGCGAAGAGACCGACGGCTTGTTCGGGATTGATGGCGACCCGCTGGGGGTGCATGTAAAGAGGGCCGTTCTTGACCATGTAGGGATACACGAGGGGCAGGCTGCGCTCGAAAAAGGCCTTGAGTATGGCGGTCATGCCGAAGTGGTAGACCGGAGTCGAGACGAGGACCAGATCTGCCTGGGTGTAAACCGGAAGAAGATCGGCCATGTCGTCCTGCTGGACGCAAAGGCCCCGGCCGCTCTTCCAGCAGCCGTAGCAGCCCGTGCATGGCCGGATGTCCTTCTCGGCAAGGTCGATCCTCTCGACCTCAGTCTTTTGCTGGCTCGAATAACCCTCGACGAAGGTCTCGGCCAGCTTGAGGCTCATGGAGCCGCGTCCGCGCGGGCTCCCGTTCAGCAACAGTACCTTGTTCATCGGTTGTTCCCTTTATATGCGCCGATTTTGGCGAGGCAGGCCTCGGCCCAACGGATCTCCGCCTCGAACTGTGCCAGTCCGTACTCGGCCGCCTGCGACCAACAGAATGCCGCGAGCTCGTCCTTCGTCTGGGTTCTGCGTGCGGGAATGACCGTTTCCAGCACCTGTCGCAGCTCGGCGGCATTGTTCTCGGCCTGGGTCTTCCGCGACTCGGCGAGCTCGCGGATGGAGTCGACTCCGCTAAACGAGCCGAAGAAAAGCCGCAGGAGAAAGGGACTCCTTTCTCTCTCGCGCTTTTCAAGCTTGTCTCGAAGCCAGCGGTTCAACTCCTGCCTCCCCCCGACGGTAATGGCGAATACGGTCTTGACCATGTGACCTCGTTGGCTCTCTCCCGCTGTCTCGATCCATCCCGACGCGGCCAAGGACTCGAGTTCTCGGTATATCTGGCTCGTCTGGGCCGACCAGAAGAACTTGAGCGATTGGTTGAAAGCCTTCATGAGGTCGTAGCCGGACATCGGACTGTAGGTGAGGAGGCCGAGTATCCCATGCTTGAGCGACATTGCTTCTCCTAATAAATACCAATAAGTGGAGTATTATACAAATGGAATAATATATCAAGTAGTCCTATACTATACTTTGTCTTCTCGACAAGTACCCGAAAATGAGTTCTGCAGCCTCGACCTTATCGGTCCCGAACGAGACGGGGGAAAAGCTCGGCCAGGGTTTCTCGGACGGCAGTGCCAAGGGCGTGAAAGTCCCGCGGGAATACGTGCCCGATAGTGCCGATGCGGAAGGTCCGAGCCTCGGAAATCTTGCCGGGGTAGAGGACGAAGCCTTTTTGCTTTAGCCTCTCGTAGAAAGCATCGAAGGACCAGGAAGGATCTTCGGGATAGAGGATGCTCGTGATTATGGGCGAGCACAGGGGTGCGGGGAGGAGGGCTTTGAAGCCCGAGCCCTCGATCTCTTGAAGCATGACATCCCGGTTCTCGCAATAGCGCGCGTGGCGGGCGAGGACGCCGCCCTCCTCGTCGAGCTCGTCCAGTGCCTTTACGAGGGCCCTGACGACGTGGGTGGGACTCGTGAATCTCCATTTGCCCCCGCCCTCCTCGAAGCTCTTCCACTGGTCGAAAAGGTCCAGGCTGAGGCTTCGCGCCCTGCCGCCCGAGGCTTCGAGCAGCTTTCTCCGCGCGATCACGAAGGCGAAGCCGGGGACTCCCTGGAGGCACTTGTTCGCGCTCGAGACAAAGACATCGGCGGGGATGGTCAGGGCGTCCATCGGCATGCCGCCCAAGCTGCTCATCGCGTCGAGAATGAAGACGCGTCCGTTTGCGCGGGCGACCCTGGCCCATTCGGCGGCCGGGTTCAAGATGCCCGTCGTCGTCTCGACGTGGACGGCCCCGACGTGGGTCAGGCTTGAATCGCGGGCGAGGATCTCGGCGAGTTCACCCGGCTCGGTAACCTTGAGCTCGCCCACGTATTTTTCCACGACCTCGATCCCGCAGCGGCGCGCGGTCTCCGCCATTCTGCGTCCGTAAGCCCCATTCGCGAGGACGAGTAGCCTGCCCTCCCGCGGCACGAGACTCGTCAGGGCAGCCTCTACGGCGAAGGTGCCGGAGCCCTGCATCGGAATCGCGGAGTAATCTTCGCCGGCCTTGGGCCCCAGAAGGGAGACGAGCCGATTGCGGAGTTCCCGGACGAGGTCGTTGTAATCCCTGTCCCAGGTGCACCAGTCTCGGAGCATGGCGGCTCGAACGCCCTTGCTGGTGCTCAATGGGCCTGGGGTGAGGAGGAGATAGGGGTTGTCGGGGACGGCTCCATATCGAATACCCGCGCCCATGAGCTCGTCGATCTTCTCGACGACGGCCATGCAGTCCCAAGGGCCGTCGACGACGAAATGGGCGCCGGCGTCGAAAAGCCGGGCAGCGGCAGCCTGCCTGATCTCGTGGGCGCGGCCGCCGTCGAGGCTGCGGTATTCGTCGAGGTCGAGGCCGCACTCGTTGCCCGACATCGAGAGGCCGACGGCCCAGGTTCCGGCGTTTCTCGCCTCCTCCATGTCGGCGGCCGTGTCGCCGATTTTCACGATCCTGTCCATCGGGTAGACGCCGAGCTGCCTCGCGCATTCGAAGAGCAGCCAGGGCGCCGGGCTCCCGGGCGTGCCGGGACGGGGACAGGCGACGCAGTCGGCCCTGTATCCGGCGCGGGCCGAGGCCTCAACCACGGCCGCCATGACCTCGCTCGAGTAGCCCGTCGTGCTTCCGATGCGCGCTCCGGCGGCTCGAAGGGCCGAGACGAAATCGACGAGTCCGGGAATGGGCTCGCAGCGCTCCGCGGCGATAGTATGAAGAAGGTCTTCGACGGCGGTGTAAAGCTCGTCGACATCCTCCTCGTCGGGTTCGCGCCCCCGAAGGCTCTTCCATCGCTCCCTTTGCGACTCGAGTCCAAGGAGGGCCCTCACGTGATCGCGCTTGGCTCGGCCCATGAATGACCTGACTTCCGCCATGGTGGGATACAGACCGAATGCTTCGAAGGCACGCACGAAAGCCTGGACCGGAGCGATAGAGCCGAAGTCCACCGCCGTTCCGGCCCAGTCCAGAACGACTGCCTGCACGTTCCGCAGTCTCGATGCCTTTCCGCTCATGTCTCCCTCCTCCCCGTCGCTGCCATCGTGCTCTTCAAAGCCGGCTCCCGACGGGCTCGGCCCTGGATGGTGCGTGAGAGTAACGTTAGTTCTCGGGATTGAGCAAGGATAGGGATTTTTTCTCATCTAAATCTCATCCGATCACAACGGAAAAATAACGATCGAGGCCCATGATCCTCATGCCGAGGAGGGTCGGATTGTGGAGCGCGCGCGAAGAACGAGAATCCTCATCGAAGGCTCTCCGGAGCTCCGGCGTGGACTGAGGGATAGCATCGAAAAAGGGCGATCGGTGGCGATTGTCGAGGAGCCTCGCGGGGGTCTCGTGATGCTGAAGATGCGGGAAACCGCCAAGAACGGCCTCTTCTATATCGGAGAGCTTCTCGTCACCGAGGCCAAGGCGCAGATCGAGGGCTGCATCGGAATCGGCATCATCGCCGGGAAGGACGCCGAGGCGGCCCGGGACCTGGCGATAATAGACGCGGCCTGCAATGCCGGTCTCGAGGAGTCCTCGCTCTGGGAGGCCCTCCTCGTCGCGGAGGAGCGAAAAATCGCGGAGCGCGAAGCCGTCGAGGCCGCCAGGATCGCGCGCACGCGGGTTGTCTTCGAATCCATGGATCAAGGATGAGGAGATGAGGCTCGATCCGGTGCATGATGTCCAGATTGTCTTCAGGAAGATACTGAGCGCGATGTCGAGCCCGGGAACGATTGTCGACTTGAGCCGCGAGGCGGGGCTTTTCGACCTGGATATTTCCCTCAATAAAGGGATTCTCCTCGTTGCCCTGGCCCTTCTGGACGCGGAGACTACTTTTGCACTCTCTCCGGCGATTGCGGGTCATAACGGGAAGGCCTTATCGCAGATGACCTATGCGAAGGAGGCAGCGCTCGACGAGGCCGATTTCGTGTTCGTTGTGGAAACGGCCGCGGCGGTCGATGCGATTCGCTCCGCCAAGGGGGGAAGCCTCGTCGATCCGCATCTGGGGGCCACTCTCGTCGTCGAGGTCCTTTCATTGACCGATGGAGGAGCCCTCCTCCTTTCCGGTCCCGGGATCAAGACGACGGCTCGTCTCGGCGTCGAACCCGGTCCCGGATGGCTTGCTGCACGAGCGGCGAAAAACATCGAGTTCCCCCTGGGCGTGGACCTTATCCTCGTGGACGAGCTACCACGGCTCGTCGCCCTTCCGCGGACGACGGCGATCCGGGAGGAGGGCTGATATGGGATACGTGGCGGTCAGGGGCGGGTCGGAAGCCATCGAGGCTTCAATCGAGCGCCTCAAATACGGGCGGCTCAGGAAGGGGCGAATCCTCGACGTTGCCGCGGTAGAAGCCGGGATGCGGGCTCTGATCGATCAGGTGATGTCGGAGGCGAGCCTCTACGACGAGGGCATGGCTGCCATCTCCATCAAGCAGGCGGAAGGGAGTCCCGAGGAGGCAGTCTTCCTCATGCGCGCTTTTCGTTCCACATTGCCGCGCTCGCATTATTCCCTGGCGATCGATACGCGGCGAATGCGGGTCGAGCGCCGTATTTCGGCGAGCTTCAAGGATATTCCCGGCGGTCAAATCCTGGGAGCCTCCTGCGACTATACGCACAGGCTCATCGATTCGGGGCTTCTCGAGGAGACGGAAGAACAGGCGGCCCGCTGGGTCGAGGACTACCTTGGCGCGAGCGAGACGGGCGCCCCGGAGATTGCGTCTGGCCGGGAGTTCGGGAACCCCCCGGAGGAAGCCTCTCCCGTATCCGCGATAGATTATGTGCGGGCCCTGGGTCTCCTCAAATATCGGCCCATCGACGACGCCGAGCCCAGGGACGTGACCAAGCGCGCCATCGAATTCCCCGCCTCTCGCTCGGAGCGGCTCCAGATTCTAGCGCGCGGCCAGACGGGCGCGGTCACGGCCCTCGGCTACGCGGCCATCCGGGGCTATGGGGCCACCCTCCATCCGACGGTGGGCGAGCTGCGCGTGGGCAAAGTCGCCGTCTACGTGCCCGACCCTTTCGCGGCCTCCACTGGCGAGGCTCGGGAGGATGCCTACTATGTCGGCGAGGTCAGGATCACGGCGGTGGAAACCCTCGTCCCTGTCAGCGTTCGCCGCGGACCGGATAAGACCGAGATCGAGTTCGATCTCGGCTTCGGCGCCTCCTTTGGACAGAACGAAACGAAGGCCATCGCCGTGAGCCTACTCGACCAATGCCTCGAGGCGAGCGAAAAAAAATACACGACGCAGGACGAGGAGTTCGTCCTTCTCCACGTGGACTCTGTCGAGGCTACCGGTTTCATCTCGCATCTCAAGCTTCCTCATTATGTAAGCTTCCAGTCGAAGTTGGACGGCGTCCGTAAGGCCCGAGGCTCGAAATGACGCGGGAGAAACTGTACAACTTCGCCTTCTTCGACGAGGGATCAAAACGAGAGGTCCGCAGGGCCATCCTCAAGGCGGTGGCGATACCGGGCTACCAGGTGCCCTTCGCATCGCGGGAGATGCCCATCGCGAGAGGCTGGGGAACGGGCGGGCTGCAGATCACCCTCTCACTCGTGGGCAGGGAGGACGTGATCAAGGTGATGGACCAGGGCGCCGATGAGTCGGTGAACGCGGTCAGCATCAAACGCCTCGTGAGCGGCACGACGGGCATCGCCACGACCGAGGATGCGCGAGAGGCGACGATAATCCAGTCCCGCCACCGTATTCCCGAAGTCCCACTGGCGAGCGGCCAGATTCTCGTGCTCCAGGTGCCTACGCCCGAGCCCTTGCGCTTCGTCGAGCCGAGCGAATACGCGACAAAGCGATTGCACGCCGAGAAAGAGTATTCCGGCGTCTACCTTGCCCTCTTCGAGGAGATCATGAAATACGGCCGCGTTGCCACGGGCGCCGATCACCCCGTCACCGTCGCGGATCGCTACGTCATGGCGCCCAGTCCAATTCCGCGTTTCGACAACCCCAAGATGAACCGCTCCGAGGCGCTGATACTCCTGGGGGCAGGGCGTGAGAAGAAAATATACGCCGTCCCGCCCTTCACGAAAGTCGCCTCCCTCGATTTCGAGGACCATCCCTTCGAGGTCGAGTCGCTCGAGGGCAGATTCTGCCGCAACTGCGGCGCCACGGGAGTCTTCATGGACGAGATCATAGACGCGGCGACGGGAGCGGCGGCCTACCAGTGCAACGACACGAGCTACTGCGCGGCGCGGCAGAGGCCCTCATGACGGCCGATTTCGATGCGAGAGCGCTGCACGTCGAGGGACTCTCCAAGTGGTACGGTCCTCGCTGCCCCCGCTGCCGCGAGGATGGGGGAAACACGCTGGAGCGCAACTACTGCCCGACATGCGGCACGGTGTATGCCCTCCGCGACATTTCGCTGACCCTCTACGAGGGGGAAGTCCTGGGCGTCGTCGGCGAGAGCGGCTCGGGCAAGTCGACCATACTCAACTGTCTCTACTACGATCAGGAACCGAGCCTGGGCTCGGCCTATCTGTCCCGTTTCGAGGGAGGCGAGGTCGACATATTCACGGTCTCTGCCCAGGCCAAAAGGGGCATTCGCGACTCCCTCCTGGGCAAGGTCTACCAGAACCCGGCGCAGGGCCTCAAGATGCGATTCAGTTCCATCTCGAACGTGGCCGAAAAGCTCATCGCCGCCGGTCAGCGCCACGTGTCCGCGATGGAATCGCGCGCGGTAGCCCTCCTGGGGCAGGTCAATATCCCCGCGTTCCGCATGAGGGAGGCGCCGGAGTTTTTCTCGGGCGGGATGCAGCAGCGAGTCCAGATAGCGAAGGCCCTCTCAAACAGCCCTCCCATACTTCTCCTCGACGAGGTGACGACGGGACTCGATCAGTCGGTGCAGGCGAAGGTGCTCGACCTCGTCAAGCAGATACAGAGGGAGCTCGGGATAAGCATGCTCCTCGTCTCCCACGACCTGGGCGTGGTGAGAATGCTCGCGGACCGGACGGTGGTGATGCTGGGCGGCCGGGTCGTCGAGGAGGGGCTCACCGACCAGATACTCGAGGACCCGCAGGAAGCCTACACCCAGGAACTGGTCCACTCGATGCTCTAGCGGGTCGACAAAAAGGCGGCGGAATGTACGCGATAACGAACGGTGCCATAGTCGGCGAGAACGAGGTTCTGACGGGCATGGACCTCATCGTCGACGGCGACACGATCGCCGATATCGTCCCCAGCGGCGGGCTCCCCGCGTCCAGGGGGGTGGTCGTGGACGCCCGGGGCGCCTTTCTGATGCCCGGCTTCGTCGACATCCACGCCGACTACATCGAGAGGATGGCGGCCCCTCGCCCGACCAGCCTCATGGATTTTTCCCTGAGCCTCCGCGAGGCCGAGCGCGAGCTGGCCACCCACGGCATCACCACCATGTTCCACTCCCTCTCCTTCTTCGACCATGTGGTGTTCGACTCGAACCCGATACGGGATCCGGAGAACACGAAGCGCTTCATCGACATCATCGACTCCTCGCACGAATCGAAGCATCTAATCCGACACCGGTTCCACGCGCGCTTCGAGATCGACAACCTCCGCAGGGTCGAGGAGATACGCGGCTACATCCGGGACGGGAAGGTGCATCTGATATCCTTCATGGATCATACGCCGGGACAGGGTCAGTACCGCGACCTCGGGATGTATCGCGGCACGATCAAGGGCTATCGCGGCCTTTCCGACGACGAGATCGACAGGGAGATACTCCATCTGCAGGGCAAGGTGAAGCTCGAGGAATCGGTCATCCGCGCGATAGCCGATTTGGCGCTCTCGAACGGGATCGCGGTGGCATCGCACGACGACGATAGCCTGGAGAAGCTCGCCTTCGTCCACGGCCTCGGCGCAACGATCAGCGAATTCCCCATAACCTTGGAGGCGGCGAGGGAGGCGAGGAGACTGGGCATGCGCACCGTCGTCGGAGCGCCCAACGTGCTGCTGGGCGGCTCTCATTCCGGCAACCTCTCCGCGGTCGAGGCCGTGCGGGGCGGCTGCGTCGATATACTCTGCAGCGACTATTACCCGGCCGCCCTCCTGCACTCGGTATTCAGCCTCGCGGAAAAGCAGGGTCTGGGGCTTCCTGCGGCGACGAGACTCGCCACCCTCCATCCCGCGATGGCGGTAAACATGGGGGATAGGCTCGGTTCCCTCGTGCCGGGGAAGAAGGCCGATCTTATCCTTGTGGAGAAGATAGGCGACGGTTTTCCGGTGGTCGTGATGGTCGTCGTGGCGGGGTCCATCATCATGACTACGAATTACAGGGCCTCGTAAAATGGGCCTCAGAGCTTCGCTACAGGAAAGGAAGGATTTATGGAAAAGGCATTGCCGGTGGGAGGCCTCGTCCACGATGGATCCAGTCTCGCCGAGGTGAGGCTTGGGGCATACACCGAGGTGGGAGAGGGAGGCTATTACGAGAATGTCGAGCTGGGCGACTACTCCTATACCGGGCCCTACTGCTTTCTGCAGAACACGATAGTGGGCAAGTTCGCCAACATAGCCGCGGCCGTGCGCATAGGCCCCACGATGCATCCCATGGACAGGCCCACCCTCCACCACTTCACCTACCGCCGCGTCCTCTACGGCCTCGCCGACCGAGACGACGAAGGTTTTTTCGCATGGCGCAGGTCCATGGTATCGCGGATCGGCCACGATACCTGGATAGGCCATGGCGCGATCATCATGCCGGGAGTCACGATCGGCGACGGGGCAGTCGTCGGCTCCGGGGCGGTGGTGACGAAGGACGTTGCGCCTTTCGCAGTCGTCGCGGGCGTGCCGGCACGCTGGATCAAGGACCGCTTTCCCCGGGATATAGCCGCGGCGATGACGAGGATAGCCTGGTGGGATTGGTCCCATGAAGAGATAAAGGCGCGGCTCTCGGATTTTTGCGGCGGGTACGAGGATTTCGTTCGAGCCTACGACAAGGCCGGCACGGAGTGACCGACGCGATGCTCTCCATAGAGGGCCTGGCCAAGTCCTTCACGATCCACCAGCTGGGCAAGTGCATCAAGGCCTGCGAGGGCATCGACATCCGCGTCGAGGCCGGCCAGTTCGTGGGAATAACGGGGAGGAGCGGCTCGGGCAAGTCGACGATACTCAAGCTGATCTATCGCAGCTACCTGCCGGACCGCGGCAGGGCCTGGTACCGCTCGGAGCGTTTCGGCCGCATCGATCTTTTCGAGGCGAGCGAGCGTGAAATCCTGTACCTGCGCAAGCGCGAGATCGCCTATGTGAGCCAGTTCCTCAACCTCGTGCCTCGGACGACGGCTATGGAAGCCATAGAGCACGCGGCTCTCGAGGTTGGGATGTCGTCCGAGCGCGCCCATGAGGAATCCGCGAGGATGCTTACCCATTTCGAACTCGGCGAGGAACTCTGGGACAGTTACGCCAGCACCTTCTCGGGAGGGGAAAAGCTCAGGCTCAACGTCGCGAGAGCGATGGTGAAACACCCGAAGCTCCTCCTCCTCGACGAGCCCACCGCCAGCCTCGACGACCATTCGAAGGGAAAGGTCAGGGACCTTATCGAGAAGCTCAAGGCCGAGGGTACGACGATGCTCGGCATCTTCC
Source organism: Rectinemataceae bacterium (assembly GCA_049513895.1). Lineage (GTDB taxonomy): Bacteria > Spirochaetota > Spirochaetia > Treponematales > Rectinemataceae > UBA1306. The sequence continues at coordinate 219,296 of JBEKVO010000006.1, forward strand.
ACGACATCCAGTTCATGAAGGGTCTCTGCGATCGTGAGTACAGCATGAGCCTGGGCCGATTTGCGGGCGAGATATGATCGGCGACCTCCACGTCCACACGAGCCGTTCCGATGGCTCCTATTCCCCCAGGGAAGCCGTCCTGATGGCTCGGGAACGAGGCCTGAACTACCTGAGCCTCGTCGACCACGACAGGACCGAGGGTATCGGGGAAACGATTGCGTTGGGCCGGCAGTTGGGCGTCACCCTCGTGCCGGGAGCGGAAATATCGGCCTACGACTTCAAGAGGAGACGAAAGGCCCATCTTCTGGGCTACGAGTTCGCCTCGCCCGCCGTCAATTTGAAAAAACTCTGCGGTCCCATACTGGCGGCTCGCGACGCGATGACCAGGAAACAGGTCGCCATCATGGCCGCGGCGGGCTACCCGCTATCGATCGAGGAGGTAATCGAGGCAGCGGGGGAGGCCGAAGTGCTCTACAAGCAGCATGCGATGTCAGTCCTCGTACGCAAGGGTTTGGCCGAAAGCGTGTACGGCCCGCCATACCGCGAGCTTTTCGGAAAGGGCGGACCCTGTGCCGGAGAGATCGACTATGCGGACGTCTTCGAGGCGCTGCGGGCCGTCCACGCCGACGGCGGTATCGCCGTACTCGCCCACCCGGGTCAGCTCGATTCCTGGGATCTTCTCGAGGAACTCCTCGAGGCGGGGCTCGACGGCATCGAGTTCTACCACGAAAGCCATTCTCTGGCCGAACACCGGAAAATACTCGCGGTTGCCAAGACCCGACCGGGGCTCGTCTTGACGGGGGGCAGCGACGACCACGGCGACCTCGGCTCCGTCCACAAGATGGGAGACATCCGCGCCCCCTTCGGCGCCCTGGAGGCGATGAACGAAGCGAAGAGGCTTCTCTTCGGCCCCGGGCGGGGATCGGATTAACCCTTTCTTCACACACTATTCACCGACGGCTAAAGGCTCCGCGTCAATTTCCTAACAATCATCGTTTACCCTTGCTCTTGGAAGGTCCCGTCTTCATGCCGAATCGATCGGGCGGGGCCGCGGAAATCGCAATAGGAGGCAAGATGAAGAAGGTATTGAGCATCCTCGCTCTCTCGCTCGTCGTTTTCGGGGGCCTATTCGCGGCCCCGAAACCGCTGACCGTCGTCTGGTATCCGAACAACTCCGGCGAGGACTGGAAGGCCGGCCGCCAGGCTCTCGACGATCTCATCTCGAAGGCCACCGGCTCCCCCGTGAACGACAAGCTTACGACCGATTACGTCATCGCGATCGAAGCCATCGCCACGGGCAACGCCGCTCTCTGCTATCCCGGGGCCGTCGGATACATCCAGGCCAGCCAGAAGAACCCGAAGGTAGTGCCCCTCGTCACCACCTCGAGCCCCAAGGGCACCCTCGACGACTCGATCTACTACAGCCGAATCGCGGTGAGGGTCGGCGACGCCGCCCAGTACCTGAAGAACGGCGTCTACTCGATCGACAACATCAAGGGCAAGACCATGTCCTTCGTCTCCTCCAGCTCGACCTCGGGCTTCATGGTCCCCGCTACGCTCATCAAGTCCAGCTTCTCCAAACAGATGGGATGGATCCCGGAAATGAAGGTCGAGGACCTATTCCTCGAGGGCGGATCGGATAAGTTCTTCTCGAACGTGGTGTTCGGCCAGTCCCACCAGGGCTCGATCTACAACGTCCTGGCCGGCAAGGCCGACGTCTGCGCCGTGGACGACGAAGACGTCGACAGCTACTTCGACCTCGTCTCCGGCAAGGCCAACACGGCCGGTGCGGTGTACGTCGTGAAACCGGGCGCCGAAGCTCCCTTCGACACCGTCCCCGGCGCCGCCTTCGTCGTGCTCACCGCCGCTACGGTCAGGCAGGCCCCGATCATCGTCAACAGGGACCTCATCACCGACGCTCAGTTCAAGGCCCTCCGCGCGGCCTTCACCGCCGACTCGACCTCGAACAATCCCAAGATCTTCACGCCCAAGGATTACAAGGATGACAGCGGAGCCGCCTTCAAGGGCCTATGGAAGAAGACCGACAAGGAGCGCTTTCTCGCCGTCGACGCCGTCTGGTACAACGACATCCGCGCGCTCATGAAGTAAAACGTCACCCGGGAGGGTCGATGGCGATTCTGACGATCTACAACCTCACGAAGTACTACAAAGACGTCAGGGCCCTCTCCGACGTATCGTTGAAGGTCAAGGCGGGGGAATTCGTCACGGTCATCGGCCGCTCCGGCGCCGGCAAGTCCACCCTCCTTCGATGCGTTAACCGCATGATCGAGCCCAGCTCGGGCGTGATCGAGTTCGACGGGATCGACATTCGGTCCCTGGGCAGGCGGGATCTGCGCCGCGCTCGGACGCGCATCGGAATGGTATTCCAGCACTTCAACCTCGTGCCCAGACAGACCGTCATCGAGAACGTCCTTCACGGGCGGCTGGGCTACAAGTCCACGATCGAGGGCTCTCTGGGCATATACAGCGACGAGGAGAAGAACCACGGCATCGAGGTCCTCGAAAGACTCGGCCTTGCCGACCAGATGCACAAGCGCTGCGACCAGCTCTCCGGCGGGCAGAAACAGAGGGTGGGGATCGCTCGCGCCCTTGTCCAGGACCCCAGGCTCATCCTCTGCGACGAGCCCATAGCGTCCCTCGACCCGAGTTCGTCCAAGACCATCATGGACCATTTGCATCGCATTTCCCGCGATATGAAGATCACGATCCTCATGAACCTTCACCAGGTGGACGTCGCCATCAAGTATTCCGATAGGATCATCGGCATCCGCGAGGGATCGGTCGTCTACGAAGGCGATCCCAGGAAGCTCAAGAAGAAGACGGTCGCCGAGATCTACGGCTCCGACGCGGGCGACATACTTTTCGAGGAATCCCCGGAATGAGCCCGGCCCTGGAGGTCAGGAAGACATTTCGCCACCGCAACCTCATGGCGCTAGCCTCCTTCGCCCTCATCGCCGCTCTGACCCTCGGCTCGACCCTCCTTACCGCCTTCGACTGGGCGGGGAGCCTGAAGTCCTTTCCCAAGGCCTTCGGGTGGATGGCGGCCAACTTCATCCCTGACGGCAGGGCCCTGCGCAATGCTCCAAAAATCTGCCTAAAGCTGGCCGAGACCGTCCTCGTGTCCGTAATGGCGACCGTCGTTGCAGCCGCTTTCGCCTTCTCCATGGCCATTCTGGGATCGAAGACGACCAGGCTCCACCCCCTGGTATCGGTCGGCGTCCGCTTTATCGCCTCGATCTGCAGGAATGTCCCCGTCGTAGCCTGGGCGATGATACTCCTCCTCTCCTTCGGCCAAAACGTTCTCACCGGACTCCTCGCCCTTTTCATCGGTACCTTCGGCTTTCTGACGCGGGCCTTCATGGAGACGGTGGACGAGACGGCCGAGAGTTCGGTCGAAGCCCTGAAATCCTCCGGCGCCCCCTGGCTGGCGACCGTGACCCAGGCAGTCGTGCCCTCCATCATGCCTCAGGTGGCGAGCTGGATCCTTTATATGGTGGAGACGAATATCCGCGATGCGACCCTCGTCGGCATACTCACCGGCACCGGCATCGGCTTCCTCTTCGATCTCTATTACAAGAGCCTCAACTTCCCTTCTGCGGCCTTCGTCGTGCTCTGTATAATCGCCGTCGTAATCGCCATCGAAACCGGCTCCAACGCCCTGCGCAGGGTAATCTTTTGAGCTTAGGCGCAGGACCGGACAAGCCCCGCGTCTCCCTTCGCCGCCCCAGCGCATCGAGAATAGCGCTCAACGCGACCTTGTTCATCATGGTTGCCGTGACCGTGCTTGGATTCCTCGTCCTCGATACCAAGGGACTGAAAACCGGCCCCGCGACTCTGAAACTCCTCTCCGATCTCGTCAAGATGTTCTCGCGGCCAGGTTCCATTCATTTCAGCCTTCCTGAAGCCCTCCATGCGATCCTCGTGACCCTGGGCCTGGCCTTCCTCACGACCCTGCTCGGCGCGACCCTCGCGATCATCGTCGGTCCGCTGGCGGCGAAGAACCTGAGCAGGCCCGCCGTCGCCAACGTCCTCAAGGCATTCGTCGCCCTCATACGCGCGGTACCGACCGTGCTTTGGGTACTCATATTCGCGATCGGCGCGGGCCTGGGAAGCGTGGCGGCCGTCGTGGGCATGACCTTCCACTCCTTCGCATACCTCCTGAAAGCCTATTCCGAGTCCTTCGAGGAGGTCGACGTCGAAGTGGTGGAGGCTCTCAAGGCCTCCGGCGCCAACTGGACGCAGATAGTCTGCCAGGCCGTCATTCCCTCCTCCATGAGTTCCCTGGTAACCTGGACCTTCATCCGCTTCGAAATCAACTTTGCAAACGCGGTGGCGATGGGTGCGGCGGCCGGGGCGGGGGGCATCGGCTATGACCTCTTCATGGCGTCGGGCTTCTACTTCAATCTCGGCGAGGTAGGCTACATCACCTACCTCCTCCTCCTGGCCGCGATACTCCTCGAGATCGGCGCGATGCGGCTCAAGGCGAGACAGCACGTGCAGCGATGAGGAGCCCGAGGCCGCGGGGAAATTACCCCGCCAGCACCGAATAATAGCGGCTCGGGCCGCTCGATTGCTGCGAGTTCCATGAGTCTGGCCAAGGCGATTTCCGAGAGGTCGAAGCCCGTGACCGAAAAACCCGCGCGGGCGAAGAGGAGGGCGTGTCTTCCCAGGCCGCAGCCTACATCGAGGAGCCGCGAGAAGCCGGCTCTCTTCCGGCGCTCGAGAAGGGCTCAGCGTCGACTTTGGCCTTGTCGGCCTTGACGCTCCGGTAGATGAGCAAGGCCCCGATCAAAATGGCGACAGGACCCATGATGCTTAAGATCTTCGTCAGGTGGCCGACCGTTCGATCGAATTGAGAGCCCAGGGCGAAACCGATGAAGAGCCAAGCGGGAGTCATTATCGCGGCGGCGAAAAAATCATAGAGGGCGAAGCGGGACCAGCGCATCCTTAGAAGGCCGGCGCTTATTATGACAGTCGCCCTGAGACCCACGACGAAGCGCGACGAAAACACGATAAAAGGACCACGGCGGGTAAAATAGCGTTCACCGTCCTCGATGTTCTTCGGCTTGATGAGCCGGGCCAGCAGTTTGTGCCTGATTATTTTTTCTCCGAATAGGCGAGCGGCGAAATAAAAGGCCGTGTCTTGGATCAGGATGGCGGCGAGGGCCACGGCGATGGCCGGAAGAAAGCGGGTGTTGGTTGCCTTCATCGTTACTCCGACGAAGGCGACCGCGATTTCCTCGCAGATCGGAGTGATGAAGCCGAAGAGAAGGAGGAAGAGGAAAGCATAGGGCAGGGGATCCCGGGTTACGAATGCGGGGAGCATCGCGAAGATCATATTCAATTCTTCCCTCCGCAATCGGGAGCTGTTTTGCGTGAAACGCGGTCTTTAGCCCTTTCCCAGGAGGTCGATTCGGGCGAAGACGTAGTCCAGGTCGGCCTGCTTGAGCGTGTAGCGCGAGAAGCCCGTCCCCTCGATACCGTCCTTCAGCAGAGCCTCTTCGAGGAGGTAGGGCCTGGCGCTTCCTTCCCGTGCCCAGTGGACGAGGGATATGCGGCCCCCCTCGATCTCGATGGCGCTTATCCCGTGCTTGCCCGTCGCGCAGCCGGAGTTGAAGACGCAGGGGATGAGAAGGGACTTCTCCTCGTAGAGACTTTTCGAGAGGCCCCAGCGAAGCTCGGCCTTGCCCAGGCGCTCGCACTCCGAGCGGTACAGGCCCACGAGCAGGGCGATCTTCGCCCTGCGATCGTCGGAGCTCGAAGGATACTCGCGCAGGAGCTCCTCGATTGACCAGCGAAGGCTGTCGTACTTGGACAGGGACTCGAAGAGGGGCCTATGCGTATGTCCGCAGATCGAGATGATGCCGAGCTGCTTCGACGCGCGGTAGATTCGGCGCTCGGCCCTGAAGCGCTGTCGAGAATCGCCCGAGATGCTCGCGTTTTTATATTTCAAAGGCTTGCCGAGATAGCGCACGGCGAAATCGCTGATGTACATGTGTTTGGCGAAGAGCTTCGAGGTCTGGTGGCCGTGGAAGCAGAAGAGGCTGCGCCCCTTTCGATCTAGGGCGAGCCCATCGTGCAATGGATAGGGGAGTTCTTTTTCGCGAAGCAGGGCGAGGTCGTGGTTGCCGACGAGCTTCCAAAGGGCGCCTCGCGCGAAAAAAGCGTCGAAGATCTCGTACATTCCGGCCCAGGCTTTTCGGATTGAGGCCAGCTTGAATTTCTGCAGATCCTCGATATCGCCGCCCAAGACGAGGGTGTAGCCGCGATCCAGGTACCAGCGCGCGAGAACGGTCGTCGCGAGCTCGCGGTTCGATCGTAGATCGTCGCTTTCGCCCCCGTCGCCCATGTGGAGATCGCTGAGGAAGACGTAGCTCGAACCCTCGTCGATGGGTAAGCGTGGGCTTGAATTCAGGAATTCGCGGAAACTGCCGAGAAAATCCGAAAAATTCATCGCCCATCTTCCTTCTTGTCTTCGCCTCTGAGTGGAGCGAAGAGATTGATGCGTTCGAAAAGACCGTGGATGGAGGTGCTGCGCGTCTCGAATCGAAGATAGGGCGTTCCTTCGACGGCCTGGGGCTCGGCCGCCGGGGCGCCGACCGTATGGCCAAGCGGTAGTCCTTCCTTGCCGCGCTTCGCCTTCGCCCAGCGCACGAGACTCAGGAAGCCGTCTTCCAGCTCGAGCATGCGCAATCCGAAGGCGCCCTGGACTTTCGCGCCGACTATCCGGCCGGGACTGAAGAGGCAAGGCGTGACGAGACCCCGCTCATCGTAGCCTGGGCCCGAGGGAAGAGAGCGGCGAGCGGCGGCCCTCCGTTCCTCCCTCCGATAGATACCGATGAGCTCGTCGATCTTTGAGCCGCCCTCGCTCGGACCTCTCTCGCGTAGAAGGCGCTCCACCTCGGCGTGGAACGAGTCCCGGTTAGTCCTGGATTCAAAGAGGGGCCGGTGCGTATGCCCCTGGATCGCGACGATGCCCAGACGGGAAGACGCTCGGTAGAGTCGTCGCTCGGCCTTGAAACGCTCCTGCCTGTCCTCGTCGACGTTTTCGGCTTTGGGCCGCTTGGAAGAACCGAGCCAGTGAACCATGAAATCCGACAGGTAATCACGGCCGACGAAGGGAGGTGAAGCCTGGTGCCCGTGCAGTACCAGAATCGAGTTCCTTTCGCCGTCGAGCCTGAGGCCCTGCGAGAGTTCGTAGGGATAGGAGCGCAGGCGCAGAAGGCCCAGGTCCCGCTCTCCCACTATCTTGCGCAGCCTGTTCTTTTCCTTGAATGCGTCGAAGAGGGCGTACATCTCGGGCCAAGCGGCGAGGATGTCCTTGAGCCAGAAACGGCGGAGGTCCTCGATATCGCCGTTGAGGACGAGGGTGTAGCCTCGCGGCAGGTAATAGCGGCCGAGGATCGCGAAGAGGGCCTTTTTCGCGATCGCGAGCTCGTCCTTCTTGCCGCCGTCGCCCATCCGAAGGTCCGCGATGATGACGTAGCGGGACTCGTCCCATAGCCTCTCGGAGGGGCAGCGAGCGGCGATATCGGCCATGGATGAGGCCAGTTTGGCGGTGATCATTCTGCGCATCCTGCGCGTAGGATACTTTAGTCGTGCAAGGTCCCGGTTAGTACCATGTTAGCTTCGCGTTAATAAGGCGGCGATGATGGCCACGGCCGGTACGGTGAGAATTACGGCGAGGCTTCCGGTAAGGGCCTCGACGATCTCGATCACAATCGTGTTGGAATTCAGGATTTGATAAAACGAATGCTCGAGGGAATAGATCAGGATGAGGGTGTTGAGAGAGGCCCCGGTGAAGGCCAGGATCAGGGTATTAGCCATGGTGCCCATCATGTCGCGTCCGACGTTCATCCCCGAGGCGAAGAGCCGGGTCCTGGTCAGGCCGGGATTGGAGGCCCTGACTTCGCGGACTGCCGAGGCGACCGATATCGCGACGTCCATTATGGCCCCCGAGGACGCGATCAGCATGGCCGCGAAGAGGAGCTCCCCCACCTTCATTCCGCTTTGCCCGCCGATGGCGAGGAGAGAGTCGGCTTCGGCCGTCGTGTAGCCGGATATCAGCGTGAGCCTCTGGAAAGCGACGATGGCGAGGGCCGATACCGCGAGACCCGCGTAGGAGCCGAGTACGGCCGACAGGGTCTTCGCGTCGATGCCCCCGAGGAGGACGAGAGAGACGCCTACCGTCGCGGCCACGACCGCCACGGCCGATAGGGTGGGCGAACAGCCGCGATACAGCAGGGGGATGAAGAGGAAGGCGATGCTGGCGAAGGTGAACGCGATGCCGAGCACCGAACGGGCTCCCCGTCTCCCTCCGATGCCGCAGAGCGCCGCAAAAAAAATAACGGCGAGAGCGAGCAGGGCCGGCCCGCGGTCGAGGCTGTACACCGAGACCGTGTAATGCTCGGCATCGGCGACGTCCATGTGGACGATTATCGCGCTGCCTGGCCTGAGGCGGATGTTGGTCGTGTAATTGAGGAAGTTTCGGATATCGAGCTCTGCCCCTTTTTTCTCTCCGGTGAGGATCCTGACCTCGAGGTCCTGGTAACCGGTGTCGAGGCCGCTGCTCTTTTCTCGTTCGAGCTCTTCGGCCTTAACGGCGAGTACGCGGGCCTTCTCGTAACTTACGCGCGCCCCACCCGTGGACTTGTAGAGATGGTAGATGGGAGTGTGTCCCGCGAACCAGGCTGCCCCCGCGATGTAGGAGCCGAGGACAAGAACCACGGCGGACCATCGCAGGGCCGACTGTCTTCGCGGGGACACGGGCTATCCGTTATTTCGTCTTCGCGATCGAGTAAGCGTCGATGACGGACATGTCGTCGGTTCGATGGACGGTGAAGGTCAAGGCGCCGCCTGCGATGGAGATATAGCCGAAGGAGGGGACTTTCCCTTGCCAACGAGCCGCGCTGTATACAGCTGGTGCCGCATCCTTCCAATCGTAGAACTTGCTCCCCGATCCGGAATTGAAGGTCAGGTAGAGCGTGCCGGTCGGATCCAGGACCGCGCCCTCGGAGTTCTGCTTTTGATCGGTTAGGGGCTTACCGCCGCGCATCTGGAAGGTCCTGGTGTAGGAATGGTCGTGGCCCTGCAGGACGAGATCGATCTTGTAGCGGTCGAATATCGGGACGTAATTGGACCTTCGGTCGACGACGTCAGGATCGGTTACGTGCTCGGCCTCGCTGTAGATCGAGTGGTGGAAGCAGGCTATGCGCCACCTGGCGTCGGGGTTCTTGGCCACCGCCTCGCGGATGAAGACGTCGTGGGTCGCCGCGCTTTCGGTGTTGCTGTTCAGCATCAGGAAGAGGGCGCCGCCGTAGGCGAACCAGTAGTCCCCGTCGTTTCCGTAGGAGATACCGTAAACGGGCGATAGGTTGGGCTGGTTATAGTGGAAGCCGTAGTATTCGCCCATTTGAAAATCGTGATTGCCGTTTACGGTCGCTACGGGCAGGCCCTTGAGCTGGGGTGGGGCGAAATAGGCGAGATATTCCGCGTCCTGGAGCTCGCGCTTGTTGTAGTCGTTGACCTCGTCGCCGAGCGACACGAGGAAGCTGGCGTTCGGGTACTTTACGGTTGCTTTTGAGACGGTATCGGCCCAGCCCGACGAGTCGGCATCGAGGGTCTTGGAACCCGTGGCCTTCGCTCCGAGCTGAGGATCCCCGGCGACGAGGAAGCCGAAGTTCTTCTGGTCCCTCGTCTCGATGGGATAGACGTCGCTCCAGACTTTGCCGTCTCCCACGCGATACAGATAGGCCGTGGAGTCGGAGAGGCCGGTAGCCGTGACTTTATCCGCGAAGGCGCCAGTAGGCATGCTCCTGTCGTCTCCGTTGAAAAGGGTGGCGCTGACCCTTGATTGGAGTCCCGAGAAGAGTTTGGACTTCGCGACGGGGAAGTCGGCGCCGGATTTTTCGGAGGCCTTGGCGATTTGTACGATAGCCTTCCCGGCGTCCTGCGTGAGCCAGGCGAAATTGAGCTCGGCGCCCGTTCCCCCCGGCGTGACATTGAGGCATGAGACTCTGTACTCGGCGCTTTTCGCGGTATCCGCGAAGGCGGAGGGGTATACCCCCGAAGTGAAGAAGGCGGCTGAAAGTAAAACCGCGACGAGACCGTGGTTCTTTCCGGACAGTAGCGACATTGTATCCTCCTACATGGATGAAAGCAGGGCCGGTGCGAACACGGCAAAGGCCGGGCCCATGCTTCTGGGGGCATTGGCTTTGTCGGATTTATCGCCGCCCTTACACTCGATGATCTGATGCGCCGTATGCGAGGCAGATAGCTTGGCCTCTTTTTTAAGGACGGCGAAGAGGTCCGAAAGGGATTCCGGTTCAAGGCGGGTATTCTCGACCGCGAATACTACCGCGGCGCTGACGCCGATGAGGGGCATCTGTCTCTCTTCGCCGGAACGGTCGCGTCCCAATATCCAGCCGCGCTCCCTGTCCTCGGCGGAATAGAAGGAGACGGCCTCGTGTCTGAAGCGCTCCGATGCCTCGGCGACTGGCACGAGCGCCTCGGAAATGGATCCCGCGTAGTCGAAGGAGAAGAAATCATCGCCGCCGAGGTGCCCGACGAAGGAGCTTGGCCTGGCGAACACCGACCTGAGTATGTCCGCGAAAAGCTGTATGACCCGGTCCCCGAGGCGGAAGCCGTAGTGGTCGTTGAAGGGCTTGAAATCGTCGAAGTCGAAGTAGGTGAATGCCCGGCCGCGCGTCGTTTCCGCGATGCGCTGGGCTATCACTTCGGCGACGCGGAGATTGCCCGGCAGCCTCGTAAGGGGATTCTGGTCGCGGGCCTCGGAGAGCTCCCGCTCGGCGACGAGGGACAACAGCTTCGCCGCCGGAAGGAGCCCGGCGTAATGGGAGTCTTGCGTGAGAATCACGCCCCCCAAGGAAGGCATTGCGCTGAAGACCTCGAGGAGGCGCGCGATGTCGGCGTTCGCCGCCGCGGTGGGCGCCTTGCGCAGAAAGGAGGAGGCGCCGGTACCCGACTCGAGGTGTTCGAGAAGGGCGATGCCGAAGGGCGAATAGACGTAGGGGCGAAAGTCGCGCTCGAGGTAGACGCCGACGGGCTCCTGCGATTCGTCGACCACGGGCAGAATGTCCAGGTCGACTTCTTTCCGGAATCTGTCGAGGACGCCGAGGAATCCGCTCGAACCGCGAACCGGTTCGATGTGGCGCATGGTCGACGGCGTGACGGGCGAGATCTTCGCGCGGCCGCGTCGGGTCTCCGCCTTCGATTCCGTGAGGACGGGGAAGGAGGCCTCGAAGGCAGCCTGGCCGATGGACGGCCGCGCGAGGAGGTAGCCCTGAATCATGTCGCAGCCGGCCTCCACGCACACGCCGAGCTCGGCCTCGGTCTCTATGCCCTCGGCCACGACCGTTACGCCCATCAAGTGGGCCATGCCGACGATCTTTTCGAGGAAGACGGCCTTGCGTGGCTCTCCGCCGGAGCCCTCGATGAAATGGCGATCGATTTTCACTATGTCGGGCTCGGACATGTGGAGGAGCTTGAGGCCCGCGTAGCCCGATCCGAAATCGTCGATCGCGATGCGGAAACCCCTACCGCGGCAGAGCGAGATCATCTGCGTAAAGCCGATGCCCCCTTCGAGCTCGTGGCGTTCGGAGATCTCGAGGATAATTCGTGAAGCGGATAGGCCAAAGGAGTTTTCAATCCCTACCACGTCGTCTTTCGCGGGATCGGGCGACTGGAATATCCGATTATCCACGTTATAGAAAAGCTTTGTCCCGGCCGGGGCCCAAGAGGCGAAGTCGGAGAAGGCCTTGGCGCGCAGGCGCTGGTCCAGCTCGACCAGAGCGTTTTCCATGTAGGCGCAGTCGAAAACCGACCCTATGCTGAAAAAGCCCGCTTCCTTCCATCCTCGAAGCAATGCTTCGTAGCCGTATGCGTACCCGTTGGATGAGAGGGCGATCGGCTGAAAGGCGAAGCAGAGGCACCTCAATGCGGTCTCCCAGGTTTCGGTCATGGCTGTCTTGCTCCTTGGGAATCACACATCGATACTATGCCTTTGAAAAAGCGAACTGGCATTAAAGTGTCGTTAGGAATCAATTATTCCGAGATATCCGCGGTCTTGCCGCGTTTGGCCTTGAATTATGCGCCGGGCGCGGTTTTTGGTGGCGCAGACTCGGCAGTAGCTCCCTTCACGGCCGCTTTCTTTCTCGGCGCGGATTTCCTCTTTGGCTTGGCCGACAAGCTCTGCTTTGTCGCCTTGGCATTGGCTTTGTTGGCAGCCTCGACCGTTTCGGCCGACCTCTTTGCCTTGCGGGCCAGGCGAGCGAGGGCGCGAGCGTTTTCCTCGATGTCGAGCCGTTTTTCCTTGACCGCGTCCTTGAGTTTTCTTAATTCGGAATCGAGGGAAGCGGCGCGCGATATGCGGTTTTGGATCTCCTGTTTATCAAGCTCTTCCATATATCCCTGTTTCTTGTTGAGGAGCTTCTCGGCCTTCTCGATCGATTCGCGAGTGAGCTTGGACATGGGGGTCACCTTCCTTTAGAATAATTATCGCGCTTAATCCGCGACAGGAATATAATATTGTTCCTCTTCGAGGTCCGCGTCCATCAATTCTTCGGCAATATACTTTGCCGGACCCACGGTTAACCAATTTTTAACATTAATCTCATGGAAGTTTTATTGCGCTCCCGTATTGTCGATCCAGCAGCCCGGTTACGGGTTCGAATCGAATTATTTGGAGGTACGAAATGAAGAGACTACTGACAATCGCCCTAGCGGCGGCGTTTACGCTCGCGATCGCTTCCAGCGCATTCGCCCAGCTCTCCGGAACCTACACCTTTGGCGGATCCACCACCGTCGCCCCGATAGCCTATGCGGCCATCGAGCAGTTCCAGAAAGACAATCCCGACGTGAAGATCTCCTACGAGGCTACCGGTTCCGGCGCCGGGCTCACTTCCCTGCTCAAGGGCCAGTATACCCTGTCCGGCTCCTCGGCCATCGTCAGCGACGACCAGAAGAACCAGGGAGCCAATCCGATCGCGATCGCCTACGACGGAATCACCATCGTCGTGAACAAGAACGTTAAGGTTTCCAACATCAGCAAGGAGAACCTGGCCAAGGTTTATGCCGGCGTAATCACGAACTGGAAGGATCTCGGCGGGCAGGATATGCAGATCATCGTCGTCAACCGCGACGAGGCTTCCGGCACGTACGGCTCCTTCAATGACCTCGTCCTCAAGCCCGTCAAGCTCAGCTACACCAAGAACGTCATCGTCACCAAGGAGAACGGGGAGGTCGCGGCCAAGGTCTCCACCACTCCGGGCTCCATCGGTTACGTAGGCCTGGCCTTCGCCGATCAGGTCACGAAGGCCGGCGGCCACAGGCTCATGGTTGGCGGCATCAAGGATACGGTCGCCAACGTACTCTCGTTCAAGTATCCCCTCTCCCGCCAGCTTTTCCTCGTGACGATGGGACAGCCCAAGGAGGGCTCAGTCGAGAAAGCTTTCATTGATTTCATCCTTTCCGACAAGGGCCAGGCAATCGTCAAGTCCACCGACTACATCCCTCTCCCGAAGAACTGACAGTTCCAGGCCGAAGTTCAAAAATCCGGAGGATGGGGGAATCGCGGCTCGCAAGGAGCATGGAAGGAGGGATTCGAACCATGGGAAGCGGCCCCACGCGCTTTCGGCAAGGCCTCGATCCGCCTTCCCTGCTCTACGCGATCCAAATCGATCCTCTCCTCATCCAGATGCTGACATCGTAAGGAGCCGTGCTTGAAAAGACGGAAGTTGTTCGAAAAAGGCGCCGAAGGGATCCTATTCGCATGCGCCTTCCTATCCGTACTGGCGGTGCTCTTCATAACGATCTTCCTTTTCCAGCGGGGACTGCCGCTTTTTTCCAAGACCTCGGTCCTTGAGTTCCTGTTCTCCACGCGATGGGAGCCGACCGCTGCCGTGCCTCACTACGGCATCCTGTCCTTTATCCTCGGATCGATATTCGTTACCGGCCTTTCCCTGGTTTTTGCCGTTCCCGTTGGCCTCTCCGTCGGCATCTTCCTCGCAGAGCTGACGGAGAAGCGTTCCTCAAAGATAATAAGATCCACGGTGGAGCTGCTCGCGGGCATCCCCTCGGTAATCTACGGCCTGTTCGGCATCGCCTTCATCTCCACAATCACCAGGACCCTCTTCGGGGGAACCGGTTACAGCCTTCTGTCCGCCTCCATCGTCCTGGCGGTCATGACCATGCCCACCATCATCAACATCACCGAGGTCTCCCTCCGCGCGGTCCCGAGCGAACTGAAGGAAGGCTCCCTTGCCCTGGGCGCGACGCATTGGCAGACGATCTACAAAGTGCTCGTCCCCGCCGCGCGCTCGGGCATCATCGCGGGCATTGTATTGGGCATGGGCCGTGCCATCGGAGAGACGATGGCCGTACTCATGGTGGGCGGCAACGCTCCAATAATGCCGAGCGGTCTGACCGGCAAAGTGCGCACGCTGACGATGAACATTATTACGGATATGAGCTATGCGAAGGGCGACCACCTCACCAGCCTTTTCACGACGGGCATAGTCCTCTTCGTTTTCATACTATCGCTCAACCTCACGGTCCAGCTCGCCCTCAAGAGCTCAATCGCTGGCGTGGAAGGAGCACAGGGTGCGTGACAAAAAAACCGGTTCGCACCGCGCTCGCATAAGGGGGCAGAGGTTCGCCTTCGGAACGATACGGGCGTTTTCTTTCCTGACGATCGTCATCCTCGGCTTCATCCTGGGATTCATTCTCGTCAGGGGACTGCGCTTCTCGAACGACACGCGATCGACCGTGCTTCCCTACACCGAAGCGGCCCCCGACGGGCTCTGTCTCGTCGTCAACCAGGAGACCGATTTAAAGACCCTCGATTTCCCCATGCTCTATGGCATGTTTACCGATGAATACATCAACTGGTCCAAGATCAGCCAAGACGACTTTGATCTCATGCCCATCGTCGTCGACGACCATGGGAAGGTCGGAGCTGCGTCGGGGACTTTCATTTTCGGCTCGGGCCAAAGCCCTCTGTGGGGGCGCCTCGTGAAGAAGGTGCCGGACGCCCCGACCGCCCTCGCCACCGTGGACTCCACCCCAGGTTCAGCCACGATAGTGCCGCTTTCCGCTCTCAGCGCGGGTCGGGCATCAGGGATGTACAAGCGAGTGACCAGCGTTGGGGTGCGGAGGCTCTCGCTGGCCATCAACGACGATGTCGCCGCCATCGTCGACAATAAATCGATCGAGGACATCGACGACGCTGCCGTTTCGCGGCTCGCGAGCGGCTCTATCCGGAATTGGAAGGAGCTCGGCGGACCGGACCTGGCGGTGAAACTTCTCGCCCCTTCCGCGGGTTCCCCCTTGGCAGCCGCGGTCACGGCCGCTGGTTTCCCGATAAAAGGCATCGAGGCTCCTGCGGGCGAGGCTACCGATGCGCACGCTGCCGCTCTGTCCTCCACGAGCGGCGCGGTTTCCTTTCTGTTTTCAGCCGAAGCAGTCGCCGGCCAGATACAGACCCTGACGCGGGTGGGCCACGAGAACGGATGGAACCTGACTTTCAAATATCTCGTCACCGAGCCGCGCCTTTCCGGAAAAGTAGGTGGAATATCCACGATCATCCTGAATACATTCTTTATGCTCATACTCACCGTTCTAATGGCCGCGCCCATCGGAGTGGCAGCCGCGGTCTATCTCGTCGAGTACGCTAAACAAGGTCTACTGGTTAAAATCCTGCGTCTCGGCACCGAAACCCTCGCCGGCATTCCCTCTATCATCTTCGGTCTTTTCGGATTTCTCTTCTTCGTTACCATCCTGCACTTCGGCTTCGGTTTGCTCTCGGGCTGTCTTACTCTCATGCTGATGATTCTCCCCACGATCGTCAGGACCTCTGAGGAAGCCTTGAAGTCGGTGCCGGGAGCGCTCCGGGAGGGCTCGCTGGCCCTGGGAGCCACGAAACTCCAGACCGTATTCCGGGTCGTAGTGCCCGCCGCGATGCCCGGCATCTTGACGGGCCTTATACTGGGCGTTGGGCGAGCCGTCGGCGAGACCGCCGCACTATTGTTCACCATGGGCTCGGACTACAAGCTCGCACGGGGACTCTTCTCCTCGGCACGGGCTCTCTCGGCGCACATATATCTGCTCTTCGCCGAAGGCATATCCTTCGACAGGGCATTTTCAACTGCTACTGTCCTGATAGTCATCGTCCTCATCTTCAACTTCGGCGCAAGGCGGCTCATCGGACGGATGGGGTCGAGAGCGTGACGACAGGAAAGGAAACGCGATGAAATTCGATGTCAGTGATCTCGACCTGTGGTACGGCCAGACACAGGCGCTGCGCAAAGTGTCTATCCAAATTTCGGCGAACTCCATCACGGCCCTCATCGGCCCTTCCGGCTGCGGAAAGTCCACCTTCCTCCGCGTTCTCGACCGGATGAACGACCTTATCGACGGGGTGCGGATCGAGGGCGAGGTCCTCTACGACGGTAAGGATATCTTCGGGGCCGCCGACGTCATAGACCTGCGAAAGCGGATCGGGATGGTCTTCCAGAAGCCGAACCCCTTTCCGATGAGCGTCTACGACAACATCGCCTACGGCCCCCGCGTCCACGGCTTCCGAGTGCGGACCGGAGCCGAACGGCGGCGCCTCGACGAGCTCGTGGAGCGGAGCCTGGTCAACGCCGCCCTTTTCGACGAGGTAAAGGACAGGCTCCACAAGTCCGCCTTGGGTCTCTCCGGCGGCCAGCAGCAGAGGCTTTGCATAGCCCGGGTTCTCGCGGTCGAGCCCGACGTCCTTCTCATGGACGAGCCCACGAGCGCCCTCGATCCGATATCCACGTCCAAGATCGAGACTCTCCTCGACGATCTCAAGAAGCGATATACTATAGTCATCGTGACGCACAACATGCAGCAGGCCGGGCGAGTATCGGATTTCACGGGATTTTTCCTGCTCGGAGAACTCCTCGAATACGCGCCAACAAAGGAGATATTTTTCAACCCGAAGGACAAGCGCACGGAAAACTACATCTCGGGCCGCTTCGGTTGAATCGGGACTCTCAAGAATCAAGTAGTTTCGCGAAGCGAAACTGCAAGGTCAAGGCCAAAGGCCTTGACCGAAGGCCTTGACCGCGGAGGACAACATGCAGACGCGCATACATTTCATAGAGGAGCTTTCGAGGCTCAACCACGACGTGCTCGCCATGGGCACGAGAGTGGAGGAGAGCCTCAGGAAGGCGGTCGAGGCGCTCAAGACCCAGAACGTCGAGCTGGCGCGCGAGGTAAAGGCCTCCGACGAACTGATAAACGCCCTGCAGCTCAAGATCGAGGACCAGGCGGCCGTCCTCATCGCGACGCAGCAACCCGTGGCCCGCGACCTGCGCGAGCTCGTGACCGTGTTCAAGGTGACCGACAACCTGGAGCGCGCAGGCGATCATGCGGTCCACCTCGCCAAGGCGGCCATCAAGCTATCGGGGGAGCCGCCTTTTCGCCAGATCGAGAGGCTCTGCAGGATGGCCGAGATCGAGTGCGGGATGATAAAGGATGCGGTCGACGCGTACCTGAACCAGGACGCCGACGCGGCTAGACGGGCGGCGGCCGAGGACGACCAGGTCGACGCCGAGCACAAGCAGACGGTCCGCGAGGTCCTGGAGCTCATTCGCGAGAGGCCGGACCAGGTCGAGCGCGCGTCGCGCCTCCTGGCCTCCTCGGGCTTCCTCGAGCGCCTCGGAGACCACATGACCAACATCTGCGAGGCTGTCGTTTTCATGGTCGAAGGCCGCCACGTGGAGCTCAACGACTAGGCTATGGGAAAAGCGACGATCTTGATAATAGAGGACGATCCCGACATCAGGGAACTCCTCATTTTCTCCCTCGCCAAGGAGGGTTGGACTTTAGTGATGGCCGTTGACGGCGAATCGGGGCTTGCCGCCCTCCCCACGGCCAATCCCGATTGCCTCGTCCTGGATATCATGCTCCCCGGAATGGACGGACTCGAGGTGCTGCGGACCCTGAAATCCGACCCCGCCCGCAAGAGGCTGCCCGTCATCATGACGACGGCGAAGGGCGAGGAATCCGACATCGTGGCGGGGCTCGAACTCGGGGCCGAGGACTACGTCGTCAAGCCCTACAGCCCCAAGGTCCTCGCCGCCCGAATCCGGGCCGCCCTGCGAAGAACCGTGGACCTGCCGAGCCATCCCTTTCGCGCGGAAACCTTCCTCTCGCGGGGCGACATCAAGCTCGACTCGGCCCGGCACGAGGTCCGCGTCAAGGGCCGTAAGGTCGATCTGTCGGCCACCGAATTCGCCTTCCTCGAGTTTTTCCTCCACAATCCCGGTTGGGTGTTCTCGCGAAGCCAGATCATCGACGCGGTCAAGGGCAGGGACTACGCCGTGACCGACCGCGCCGTCGACGTGCAGATACTCTCCCTCCGGCGCAAGCTCGGCGAAAGCGGCGATGAAATCGAGACGGTGCGGGGCGTCGGTTACCGCATCAGGGATTGATGGCCTTGGCCTCGAGCTTGTTCCAACGCAGTCTCGCCTTTCTTTTGGCGGCCGTCCTGGCCGCCGCCGTTATTTTCGCGATCATCGGACTATCGGTCCTCGGCGCTACCTATTCAAAGGCGAACAGCGGCGCCCTATGCACGGCCGCGACCGCCCTGGCTGCGACTCTGCCCTCGACGGCTCTGTCGGATCGAGATGCCGCCGCCGCCTTCGCGAAGGCGGCTTCTTCGGGAGGCTACCGAGTCACGCTGATCGCGGTCGACGGGAAGGTCCTGGCGGACAGCGAGGCCGATCCGATGACGATGGAGAACCACTCGACGAGACCCGAGGTCGCCTCCGCCCTCGCGGGGCGCGTGTCGAGCTCGCGAAGGGTATCCGCGACGGTGGGCGGGGATCTTCTCTACGGCGCCGCTCCGATAATGGGCGCCGATCGAAGAATCGCGGGCGTATTGAGGCTCGCCCTCCATGAGCCTAGCCTCGAGCGGGCGCTTTCGCCCGCTCGCTGGACCCTGGGCCTCGCGGTGTTTCTCTTCGCTCTGGCGGCATTTGCGGCGGCGGCGGTTTTCAGCCGCATGATGGCCCGCCCCCTCGCCCAGCTCGCGGCGACGGCGCGGGCCTACGGATCGGGCGAGATGACGAACCCGACCGCCGCGATGCGGGCGATCAAAGCGGAAGATCCCGAGGAGATTCGCCTTCTCGCGGCGACCTTGGACTCCATGGCGACCGAAATAGGGAAACGGATGTCCACGGCTGCCGCGCAACGCGAGAGGCTGGAAGCCATCCTTGATTCCATGGCCGAGGCCGTGCTGGCGCTCGACTCGAATCTGCGAATTACGGTGGCCAATCCGGCTGCGACCGCCCTCTTCGGGCTCGAGGGCGACACGGGGGCGGGCCTGCTCGAGGCGACCCGCTCGAACGGCCTGCAGGCGGTGGCCGCCGATTGCCTCGCATCGGGGAAGGGAAGCAAGACCGAGATTTCGCTTTTCCTGCCCTCCGAACGAGTCTTCCAAGTCTTCGTCGCTCCCCTTACGGGGGCGGCGCCCTTGCGGCGCGAGGCTTCCTCTCCGAAAATTTCCGCAGGGTCCGAGGGAGAAGACGGCGTCGTCATCGTGCTCAACGACATCACCGAACTCAGGCGGCTCGAGCGCGTGCGCAGCGATTTCGTCGCCAACGTCTCGCACGAGCTCAGGACCCCGGTCCAGCTCGTAAAGGGTTTCGCCGAGACTTTGAGCGAGGGCGCCCTGGACGACCGCGAGCAGGCGCAGCGCTTCCTCGGAATCATCGGGAGGAACGCCTCGCGGATGGAAAGCCTCATCAGCGACCTGCTTTCCCTGGCCTCCCTCGAACGCGAGGGCCGCGATTGGCTCAAACTCGAGATCGCCGCGATAGTGCCGATTCTACGGGCCGCCCGCGAGGCGATCGCGCCCAAGGCGGACGCCCGGGGAACCGAAGTGCGCATAACCTGCGAGGAGGGTCTGGCGGCGAAGGTCGACGCGGGCCTGCTCGAGCAGGCCGTCATCAACCTCATAGACAACGCCGTCAAGTATTCGCCGCCGGCCACGGCGGTAGACGTGGGCGCGCGCTCGGAAGGCGGCCGCGTCGTCATCGAGGTCCGCGACCGGGGCATGGGCATTCCGGCGAGGGACCTGCCGCGCGTCTTCGAGCGGTTTTACCGCGTCGACAAGGCGCGCTCGCGCGAGCTCGGCGGTACGGGACTCGGGCTCGCGATCGTGCGGCACATCGCCCTTGTCCACGGCGGCGAGGTATCGGTCGAGAGCTGGGAAGGCGAGGGCTCGACCTTCCGCATCATGCTCCCCCTCGCGTAATCGCGAGAAGTCAGCGACGAATGGATTAACGGTTTTTTAATAAAAATGTGGAAATAACTAATACGATTCGAATAATCCTCTAATTCTCGACAGTTACGATATGGGCGACTCATAAACGCTTCTAGGACAAATAGGAGGATCACATGAAGCTTTCTCTATCTCGAGGGCTGTGCCGGCGTTCGCGCGGCACACTCGTAGTATTGGTTTTGGCCGCACTGGCGAGTCTCGCCTTTGCCCAAACTCCCGCTCCCGCCCCGCAGAACCAGATCGACCTGGGCGGAGGTTTCTATGACACCGACCTCACGGGGGTCTACGCCAATTTTATTGCAGCCTCCAAAGGTCAGACCACAAAGTATTCGCCTTCCGCCAACTGGAACGGCAAGTACACATATTCCCTCCCGTTGGACAACGCCAACACTCTGAAGTTTGCCTTGGGCGACGATGGCTGGTACGGCTTCTATTCCGGCAACGCGAATACGTCTGTCGAGTCGGGCCAGAACACCGGTCTTATCACCCCCTTGGCGGAGTACCTCGGCTTTGGTGCCGACATTACCCTTTCTGCTCCGATCTATTATTACAACCCGGCAGACTCGTATAGCTTCGCCGAAATGAAGTATGCCTACAAGGAGTCCGGCTATCTTCCGACGAACTCAGCCAACTACCCCGCTAGCAGCAACAACGTGATCTACACGCTCAACCTCAAGGCCTCCTACAAATACAGCTTCGACAAGACCACCTGGGTTTCTGCCGGCGTCGGCATTCTGTACGCCGTGAGCCCCACGCCCTGGCTGACCGACGTCCTGCCCAAGATTTCCGCCGGGGCATATGGCGTTCAGTTCGACGTCCAGTACGACTACTACAACGCCTATGCCGACAGTAGCAGTGCTCAGTACTACGACACCTACCTCGAGCCCAAGCTGACCTACGACCTGGGCTTCCTGAAGCTCGTCCCTGGCCTCAAGCCCTACGTCCAGGCCCGTATTTCCATGACCACTACCAACCCTGCCTACAACACCATCGCCGCTCCGAACCAACCTTTCCACGACACCTACATCCAGCCCGGTCTGAACTACAGCATCTCCGTACCCAAGGTCGGGTCCTTCGCGATCGACGCCGGCTGGCGCTTTACCAAGGTCGATAACGTCGGCACCGTTAGTGGAGTCGGCACATATTCCGGAATCAGTTCCAATCCGAAAGATGTCGCTCCTTATTCCGATCTTCGTATCGCCGTCTCTTACAGCTATAAGTTCTAGAATCCGCTTCATTGGGGCTAATCCGGTATAAGCCGGATTAGCCTCCAGCTCAAACTGGGACATGAGGATTTTACAATTTGGAAAAAATGACTGTCCAACTTGGAAACGAGGATTGTCCAAGTTGGTGAAGAAAAGTGTCCAAGTTAGACAGATTCAATGCCTAACTTGAGCACAAGCGATTATAGACTTGATAGCGGGCAGAATTCTTCTTAAGCTTCCGCCTTCATGTCCATCCACTTTTTCCACTGGTACCACTGCTCGGGCTCCGCGATGGTGCGGCGCTCCCACAGTTTCATGGCCTTGGCCGCCACGTCCTCGGTCCTGGGATCGAGGGCGATCTCCTCGCAATCCAGCGAATAGCGGAGCCTGTCGGATCGCCTGCAGAAAATGCCGACCGATGGCGCGTCCGATCGCTTTGCGATGAAGTCGAGGCTGTGGTCGAAGAAGAGGGACTTGCCGAAGAGCCGGATCGTCCTCGAGCGGCGCTTCCTCCACGCGTCCACCTCGTCGACCTGGGTCACGAGGACTCGGCCACGTTCCAGGGCCCCGAAGATCCGTTCGAGAACCTTATCCCCCCGCGAGGCGATGATGAGGTCGACGTCCCTCCCTACGACGAGGCGCTCGAGGGCCTCGCGGAGCCGAGGCGTCCTCGTCTCGAGAACGACCGAGATGGGGTAGCCGCGCTCGACAAGGAAGGGAGGGATGAGCTCGACGGCGCCCCAATGGGCAGTGACCGCGATCGCGCCCTTGCCCCGGACAAGGGCCTCGTCGAGGCGCTCGAGCCCGCGCGCCTCGACTCTTTTCCGCAAAAAGGCATCGAGGAAGCTTCGCGACCTGTTGGCGACCAGGAGCTTCTCGAAGTAGTGCTCGAGAATGTGGCCGAAGACCTTCCGTTTGGCCGCCTCGGCTCGTTCCCCCCTACCAAGGAGATCGCTCACGCTGGCCTCGATCCTCCTTCTCTCGCGGAAGTTGAGCGCGAAATATACAGAACCGGCGGCTATCATGAGATCGTGCGCCGTTTCGGGCCTGGCGCGCCGGACTATGTCTGGAAAGAAGGTCTGCATGAGCTCCGAAAGTCCGGCGCTCATGCCGCTTCCCCCGGCCCATGGGCAAGGGCGTATTCCCATTTCGCGGCGTTACCCCCGCCGAACTCGAGGCGCCACCTCTGGCCGAGATGGTCGAACTCCGAGAAGGCGTTAAAATTGTCGACGAAGCCGCGCACGGCCGAGGCCTCGAAGACCGCTCGCCCGGAGTCGCCCTCGAACACGAGCTCGGCGCCCCGTCCCCTTCCACTGAGGTAGAGCAGTCCCCTGCCTATGCGCCGCGTTATCGGCCCGTCGCGCCGCGAGAGGATGACGCCTTCCGATCGCAGCCTGAAGGCGCCGCGATAGACATCGCCGGCCAGCTCGGGCAGCGTCGCCACCTGCCAGTCGTGCCAGTCCTTCAGGTCGCTTATCTCGGTCGCATGCAGCGAGAGCGGCGCGTTGAGCGGCCTGACCCGGCAATTGGCGTCGATGACCCAGCGCGAGCCGCAGCGGCTGCAGCCGATCTCGTTCCCGCGTCCCTTAATCGAATCGGCCTTGCCGCAGACGGGGCAGCGCCAGATGAGTCGGCCTATGCCCTCGGCGAGGCCACAACCCGAAAATATCCTGCCCCCATGAAGCGCATCCTTGATCTCGTTCTTGGCGATCGCGGCCGCGATGACTGCCTCGACGAGGGCTTCCGACATCCGGTGGAGTTCGTCCGCGTCGAAAGCCAGGAAGTCGACGCTCCAGGCGCCCCGCCTGGTCCGCGATGCCCAGCGCGGATGGGCCAGGTAGTTTCCTTTCTGCTTCGCGAGGACGAGGGGGAGGCCGAGCCGTTTCACGAGCTTGCCGGTCCCGGGCCTGATCGGCGACGAGCTTCCGTCCCAACTTCGATCGCCCTCGGGGAATATCCCTATCGCCTCGCCCGAGAGGCCGAGCTCGAATGTCCTGCGCAGGGCGGACATGTCCCTCGCGCCCTTGCGCCTCCCATAGGCGCCGACGAGTTCCGCAAGGACTGCCTTGAGGGGATGGACTCCCTCGATGTTGGCCATATAACGGATGGGGCTCCTCGAAAAGGAACCGAGCACGTAGGGATCGAGGGCGTTGGCATGGTCGGCCATGAGGACGAAGGGCGGATCGGGCAGTTCTTCGATGCCCTGGGCCTCGACATGATTGTTCTTCAGCAGAGAAGGCACAAAAAAGGTCTTGAGCAGGCTCCAAGTCGCGCGCTGGTACCAGACAGGCATAGTGCACCTCCTTAGTGTAGCATAGGGGCGCACAATTAACCTGCCGTGTATTATCAGTGAGATTTGAATGAGCGAATTGCCGAACTCCCGGCTCTTCGCGCTCAGGGCTGAAAATGCGGCTCGATCCAACGCTCCCTGGTCGAGCCCTTCCCTATCGATTCGAGCTGGAGAATGGCGCGAGAAGGACAGATGTTGAAGCAGCGCATGCACTGCTCGCAGCTCTTCGACCATCGAGGATGGCCCCCATCCATGACGATACTGCCGGTCGGGCAGGATCCCGCGCAGAGACCGCAAGAGGTGCAATCGTCGTTTGTTCTGAATTTCGACCAGAGTCGCTTAACTCCGAGCTTGAAGCTTAGGCGCATCAGGCCTGAGCCGAGGGGGCCGAATTTCATAAGGTGGAGGGCTTTCTCAAAACGCTCTCCGGCGATGAAGGTCCGCGCCGCCGCTGTCGCCTTGGACTCGCCGGAGGCAAGGATGGCGGCGGTAGCCTTCGCCGCGGGAGGGCCGCCATTGGGAATCGCCGCGATATCCTGCTTCCATCCGGCTTCGGCAAAGGCGGCCGCGCAGAGATCGGCGACGCGCTTGGAGTTGCCCGTTCCGGTAAAGTAACGTAACGAAACTCTGGGTGATTCGCTCACGATTCTCTCCGATTATCCAATTTTTTACGGAGACATCACCGCTGCCTAACCGGCGCGGCCTACACTCCTCATACAGGAGGATATCCATGGCTTGGATAAATTACCACTGCCACTGCGATTTCTGCGACGGAACCGAACGGCCGCTCGCCAGCGTCGAAGCGGCGCTCGACCATGGCGTCCTTTCCCTCGGTTTTTCTTCTCATGCTCCCCTGCCTTTTCCCCGGCCCTGGTGCATCGGGAGTGGTTTCGGATACTCGACCCTCAGACGCTATCGGGCAGAAATCGAGTCCTTGAAGAAACTGTACAGAGGCAGGATCGATATCTGGGCTGGGCTGGAAGTGGACTACATCCCCGGTCTCGTGGGCCCGGCCGACACGGCATTTGCGGATTTCGACTACAGGATAGGAGCGGTCCATTTCGTTGGGAATACCAGGGAGGGTCAGCCCTGGCAGCTGGACGATACCCCCGAAACATTCAGAGCCGGATTGAAGGAGCTCTACGGAGGCGACGTCCGCGCCCTGGTCGGAGACTACTACCGCAGCCTCGGCGAGATGCTTCGGCAGGATCCTCCCGACATCGTGGCCCACTTCGATCTCGTGAAGAAGTATAACCGCGGCTCTTGCTATTTCGACGAGGGGGAAGCCTGGTATCGCGATCTCGTCGACGCCGCCCTCGGGGCCGTCGCGGCCTCGGGCCGGATGCTCGAATTGAATACGGGGGGCATGGCCCGCGGATGGATCGACGAAAGCTATCCCGGCCCCTGGGCCCTGCGAAGATGCCGTGTACTCGGGATTCCCGTGACTCTCGGCTCGGACAGCCACCGCGCCGCCGACGTGGATTTCGGCTTCCCCGGAGCGGCGGCGGCTCTATTGGCCGCGGGATACGAGGAGATCATGGTTCTGAGCAAGGGAGGCTGGCAGCCGATGAGCTTCGGCGAGCACGGATTGAAACCTTGGACGAGAGAGTTGGCCGCTTAATGATGCTTGCTATTAGAGGAGTTCATGCTCCGCATGAACGATATCAAGGTAAGCATTATTGAGTGGTTTGCCACAAATCGCTTCGCAGGAGGCGGACACATCTTTAGGCAAACCACTATAAACTTGACAGCAAAAGACCAGGGAGATAGACTCCAGCAACATTTTCTTTGGAGCGATCCGCTGAAGTTGATAAAAGAGAGAAGGATTTTTTTTGCCACGGATGTCCACGGTTCCGAAATCTGCTGGAAGAAATTCCTGGCGGCCGCTTCCTATTACGATGCGGGCATTCTCATCCTGGGCGGGGACATGACGGGCAAGGCCCTCGTACCCATCGTGAAAAGAGCGAGGGGAGGATGGGAGGCGGTATTGCTCCAGGAGCGCCACCTGCTCGAAACCGAGGCCGAGGTCCTGTCCATGGAGAAGGCCATCGGGAGCAGGGGCTACTACCCCTTCCGGACCGATGACTCCGAGATGGAGTCCTTCGCCGCGGATCCGGCGAAGATAGACGCCCTCTTCCGGAAGACCGTCCTCTCCGTCGTGGCGCGGTGGATGGAGTTGGCCGACGGCGGATTGGCCAAGGAGGGCATTGACTGCTTCGTCTGTCCCGGCAACGACGACGCTTTCGAGATCGACGCGATCATAGGCTCGTCTAAAACCGTGAGGAACGCCGAGGGTCAAATCATCGAGCTCGTGGATGGATTCCGGATGGCATCGACGGGATGGTGCAACCCGACGCCGTGGCGAACGCATCGCGAGGAGGAGGACGATAGGCTTTATTCGCGGATATCGTCGATCCTGAAAGGCGAGGAGGATTTCTCGCGCTTCCTCTTCTGCTTTCACGCCCCGCCCCGCGCCACGGGCCTCGACGACGCGCCCGAACTCGACGACAAACTCAACGTCCTCAACGCCGGCCAGAGCTCGGTGTCCGTGGGAAGCGAGGCGGTCAGGCGGGTCATCGAGGAGAGGCGCCCCCTTCTCTCCCTGCACGGTCATATCCACGAATCGAAGGGCGTGGCCCGCATCGGCAAGACTCTCTGTTTAAATCCCGGCAGCCTCTACGAACAGGGAGTGCTGCAGGGGGCTTTGATAGATCTCGATCCAAAAAACGGCATCCGCTCCTGGGTCCTGACGACGGGCTGAAGGGCGGAGCCGCATGGGAGACAGCATGTCCGAAAAACCAGAGCTCTTCCTCAGGAAGGCGACGGGCCTGATCCGTTCCTGGTCGGTGATGGACGCGTTCATCTATGCGTTCTTCTCCATCAACCTGGTCACCCTCGGCCTGTACACCTTCAGCCAGGCCTACGGCTTCAAAGGCGGCATGATCCCGGCGCTGGTGATCAGCGGCCTCATCATCCTGGCCGAGATCGTCGTGTACGCCGGGCTGATCTCGGTCATGCCCCGGGCGGGCGGCGACTATGTCTGGCAGAGTCGAATACTGGGCGGCGGAGTCGGCTTCGTCCTGGCGATGACGGGGTGGTGCTTTATCCTCTGGCTCTGGACCCCCATCTACGCGGACATGCTTCGCCACATCGTCCTGGTCCCCCTCGCCGCAGTCCTCGGCTTCAAGGACGCCGCGATCTCCATCGCCTCGAGCCCGGCGGCATGGCTCGGAGTCTGCGTGTTCACCTGCCTCTTCGTCCTCCTCGTGATCGCCCTGGGGATGAAGGTCTACGCTCGAGTCCAGAAGGTCTGTTTTTGGGTGGGCAACGCTGGCCTTCTCGTCGTCCTCATCCTCCTCTTTTCCCAGAGCAGAACGGGGTTCAAGGCGGTCTTCGACGCGTCCTCCCTCCAGCTCTTCGGGATTGCCGACGCCCATGCGGCCGTGGAGGCCGCGGGGCAGGCCGCGGGCGCCTCGACTCCGCTCTGGGGAGGCGGCATCTCGCAGGTCTTCCTGCTCATGCCCTTCCTCGCCTTCTTCAACCTCTGGCCCAATTGGGGCGCGACTCTCTACGGCGAGGTCAAGGGTTCCCAGGATTTCAAGAAGAACTTCAGGGGGATGGCATCGGCCCTCGTGGTCACGACCGCCCTCGCCGTCGTCCTCCTTCTCGCGATAGACAAGGCTATGGGCTGGGGCTTCTACATGAACGCCAACGCGACGTATTGGAGCGCCCGCTGGGGCCTCGAGGGCGCGAAGACAGTCCTGCCCGTATGGCCCTATCCCGCTCTCTTCGCGCTTATGGCCACTCCCTCCGTATTCTTCCGAGTGCTGGTCCTGGCCGCCATGTCTATGTGGTTCTTCGGCTGGGCGGGCACCGTATACCTGTCCAGCACGAGAATACTCTTCTCCGCATCCTTCGATCGCCTCCTCCCCGAGGCCATCGCGAAGGTGAATCCGCGGACCCGCACGCCCATCAACGCCCTCCTCTTCATGATAGTCCCCGGTCTCATCGTTTCGGTCCTGTACTGCTATAACATCTGGAATTTCGCGAGCCTGACCCTCGTCTCCACCCTCGTCATAGCGGTAACCTTCCTTGGCACGGGGATCGCCGCCATAATCCTCCCCTTCGTGAAAAAGGACCTCTACGCGGCCTCGCCCCTCGCGAAATTCAAGATCGGGAAACTGCCCCTTATCTCCGTATTCGGCGTCATTTTTTGCGCCTTCCTCGCCTACCTCCTCTACGAATGGGTGATCGATCCGCAGGGCCTGTACGGGATCAGCTATCGGAACACCGTCTCGGTCGTCTTCATGATCGTCCTGTACATCCTGGCCGCGGCGATCTATCTCGGGATGAGGCTCTACCGCAAACGCGGCGGCATCGACGTTTCCAAGATCTACGGCGAGATACCCGTGGAGTGACGTATTGATCGTCACGCGAGAACTCGAGTCCGAGGGGAGGAGGCTGGTCGGCTTGGCGGCCGAGCGCTCTCTGACCCTCCGTCTCCTGGGCGGAATCGGCATCCGCCTGACCTGCCCTTCCTCGGGCCGCCCGCCCTTCGATCGCGCCTGCGGTGACCTGGATTATGCCGCGGGCGGAGGGGCGGCGGCCGTCGAGGAGACCTTCCGCGCCGCCGGATGGTCTCCCGCGGCGGAGTTCAATCTCTATAACGGAGGAGAGCGCCTCATCTTCCACAGAGGCGAACTCAAGGCGGACGTCTTCCTCGGGGATTTCAAGATGTGCCATAGGATTCCCCTGGACGGCCGATTAGGCGTTGACCCCCTGGCCCTGCCTCTCGCGGAGCTTCTCCTCACGAAGCTCCAGATCGTGGAATCCAACGAGAAGGATCTCTCCGACTCGGCCTGCATCCTCCTCGACCACGAACCGGGGATCGGCGACGGCCCCGCGATCGACCGTGCGGCCTTCCTGCGGCCCTGCGCCCGCGATTGGGGTTTGTGGCGTAGCGTAAGCGCATCTTTGCAAAACGTGATCGGCTGGAGCCAAA
Source organism: Rectinemataceae bacterium (assembly GCA_049513895.1). Taxonomy (GTDB): domain Bacteria; phylum Spirochaetota; class Spirochaetia; order Treponematales; family Rectinemataceae; genus UBA1306. The sequence goes on from JBEKVO010000006.1 coordinate 248,146, forward strand.
GGCAGGTCACGGATCGGGCAGCCTTGGCCCTCATCGGCGGCCGCGCCGCCGAACTCGCCGCCCTCCTGGAATCTTCGGACAAGTCCCTTTCATGGAAGGCACGATCGATAGCGGGCGACAGGATCAGGTGGTACGAACTGCCCGAGGAGGTCGAGAGATAAAGGCTCCACTCCTTTCTCCGCAACCAAACGACAAAAATACAGTCTGTGTTGTTATGTCGATGCTGTTCAGGAGTCGGGCGTGGGTGAGCATGTTCTTAAAAGCCTGAGAATCGGAAATCTCGTCGCGAGAATCCCTATCGTTCAGGGCGGAATGGGCGTGGGTATTTCCCTTTCGGGCTTGGCGGCGGCTACCGCCAACGCGGGAGGGGTCGGCGTCATCGCGGCAGCGGGAATCGGGCTCCTCGAGATCGACGGCCTGAAGGATTTCCTGGGGGCGAGCCTCCGCGGCCTGAGAAAGGAAATTCGGCGCGCTCGGGAGCTCACGCGCGGAATACTCGGCGTCAATATAATGGTCGCGTTGAGCAACTTCTCCGACCTGGTGAAGGCGGCGGTGGAGGAGGGGATCGACATCATTTTCTCCGGGGCCGGCCTGCCGGTGAACCTTCCCGAATACGTAAAAGGCAGCTCCACGATGATCGCGCCCATCGTCTCGTCGGGTCGCGCCGCCCTCCTCGTCCTTAAAAGATGGAAGAGCAAATACTCGTACACGGCGGACGCGGTGGTGGTCGAGGGTCCGAGGGCCGGGGGCCACTTGGGCTTCAATAGCGACCAGCTCACCGACGGCAATTTCGCCCTCGAGAGTATTCTGGTCGACGTAGTCGAGGCGGTAAGGCCTTTCGGCGAAGATGCCGGCCGGGAGATTCCCGTCATCGCCGGCGGCGGCGTCTACACCGGGGCCGATATCCGCCGCATCCTCGATCTCGGGGCGGCGGGGGTGCAGATGGCTACCCGCTTCGTCGCGACGGAAGAATGCGACGCGTCCCTCGCCTTCAAGAACAGCTACATCGAGGCTCGTGAGGAGGACCTGGAGATCATCGCGAGTCCCGTGGGCATGCCGGGCCGGGCCATACGCAACGAGTTTCTCGACGACGTCGCCTCGGGCCTTCGCAAACCCTTCGCCTGCCCCTTCAAATGCATAGTCACCTGCGATTTCGAGAAGGCGCCCTACTGCATCTCCCTCGCCCTGCTCAACGCGCAGAAGGGCCGCCTCGACAAGGGCTTTGCATTCGCGGGGGCCAATGCGTACCGCGTCGACAAGATCGTGAAGGTTTGCGAACTAATGGATTCCCTGGTCGCGGAATACGAGGAAACTTCCTCCATTCCATAAATGAGAGCCGGCATCCTATAATCAGGCATGAGCGAGGATGCCGGACCGAGAATTCCCTTCGTCATGCCCCCGGTGGACGGGGACGTCCTCGCCGACTGGTTCGATGCGGAGTACCCGGAAGAGTTCTGCGCGAGCATGAGCTTCGAGCCGGCCTTCGTGGACTCGCTCTGCTCCTCGGGTTTTATCACGATGGCCGCCCGCGACGAGGGCGAGTTTCTCATTCCCAAGCTGCATACGGTCCGGTCGGTGATGGATCCCCGCGACGTCATCGTGACGCGCACGGCGCGCCGCGAGAGTTCCCGCTACTCCTTCGGCCTCGACGCGCGATTCGGCGAGGTCCTCGAAGCATGCGTCGCCACGCACGGAGAGGACTGGCTCAGGCCGCCCCTCAGGGAAACATGGATGGAGCTCTTCGTTTCCAGGCGGGAGCGGCGCTGCCGTTTCTCCTCGATGGAGCTCATGGCCGGCCCGAATCTCGCGGCCGGCGAGATAGGCGTCTTCGTGGGCTCCTGCTACACGAGCCTAACGGGCTTTCGCCGCGAGTCCGGCTCGGGAACGGTGCAGCTCGCCGCGGCCGGGCGCTACCTGGAAGCATCGGGGGTGACGCTCTGGGACCTCGGCATGCCCCTCGACTACAAGGCCGGCTTGGGAGCGCATGAGGTGTCGCGGGGCGAATTCCTCTCGCTTTTCCGGGCCGCGCGCGAAGGCTCGCCGCGCCTCTTGCCCGGGCCTTTCCCGGCGCGCGGGCTCATCGACCGCCGCGCCGCCAGATGACGGTCGCGGTCATCAATCCAGGATCGATCGGCTTGGGGCGATGATCTCCTTGCCCGAGGCCAGCCTGCCGTCGGGGCCCACGTCGAGGACGGGAATATCGTCGTACCTGCCCGAGTTGTTCCAGAAGGTGAGGCCGAGGTTGATCGAGTCCCGAATGCCCGCCACTTCGCGCTTCACATACTCGGGGCCGTAGTAGGCGCGATCGTAGCTGACGTTGAGGAAGAAGGCCTGCACGTAGGGCCTGACGACCACTTTCTTGCGCGCGATGTAGGCGTTGCGGAGGGCGCCGATCTTGTAGATGCGGTATGGCCTATCCGTCGCCGGGGTCTGCGCCAGGAAGCCCTGCTCGAAGTGCGAGGGATAGAGCATGGGACAGATTACGTCGACGTATTTGGCCATGAGCTCGACGTCCTGGCCCGTCCTGACTCCGGATCGGTACCAGCCGTTCGCCCCGTAGATGTCGATGCTTATCGGCGCTGCAATATTGTCCCTCGCAAAACGCAGGAAAGAGGCGAGGGCGCTCTCCTTGTCCATCCCCGCGTCCTTCCAGCGGAAGGAGGCTTGGCCTATGTTCGCGCCGTCCGTCGGGAAGCGGATGTAGTCGAACTGCACCTCGTCGAAGCCGCGGGACACCATCTCGTTGGCAATCGCCACGTTGTAGGCCCAGACCTCCTCGCAGTAGGGATCCACCCAGTATTCCTGAATGAGGGCGCGCTCGTCCTGGGGATCGGCGGTCTGAAAGGGCTGGGGCGGCGGGGGGCCTTCCTCCGAAACGGCTCCGCCCTTGGGCGCGAAGAGTGCCGGCGCGGCGCCCTTCTTGACGAGGTTGTAGCCCTGCCAGGGTTCGCCGCTGCCCGAGTCGCGCACCGCGTACCTGCCGCCGTCGTATTTATAGACGACCCCGTCCTTGAACACCGGTATGCGCGCGATGAGGTATCGGCCCTTCGCCTTCCACTCCCGCACGAAGGCCTCGACGTCGAGGGGGCTTGAGACCTTGCCGACCTTGCGCAGCAGGGGGTCGCGGGGCTCGAAGCGGAGGTGTCCGTAGTCGTCTTTCATGTCGACGACGACCGAGTCGAGGCGGCGGGCGTCCATGATGCTATCGTACTTGGCTCGCGACGCCGGGTGTACGACGAAACCCGTCGTCAGATAGAGGGCGCGCCGATTTTCGGCCTGGGCGCGGTAGGGCTTGCGGTCCTTGAATGTAAGAAGCCAGAGCTCCGAGAGGGAGGACTGCCTCCCCTCCTCCGTCCAGGAAACGCAGAGGCACTGCCAATCGGGCTTGGCTCGGGCGGCCGTTCGAGCGACCATTGCCGCGCGCTCGTCGTTTTCGGCTTTTCCCGATCCCGGATCGAGGCGCGCGACGTACCCGTCGGCGACGAAGCGAAGGCTGCCGTCGGGTAGGGGATCGAGGGACTCGGCACAGCCGAAATCGGAGCTCTCGGCCCAAACCGTCGCGAAGGCCTTGGCCTTGGCGTCCATTTTATACACGCGCGGAATGAAACTGTCGGAGGCCCACACCGCGCCTCCCCGGCCGGGAGCGATGTCGGCGATCTCCTCGACGCTGGTCGTGCCCAGGATCATCGCGAGACCCGCGTTGGCGCTCGCCCAACCGCCCGAGACGAGCTTGCGGACAAAAAGCCCCTTGATCGGGTGGGAGGCCCAGAGAGCGCTCTCGCCCGACCCGGGATAGGGCGCGAGGGATACCGCCTTGAGGCCGGTCGTGTCTACGGGCGAGCCATAGGACTTCCAGGATTTGCCTCCGTCCCGCGAGACGAAGGAGGCGTCCTTCGTGCAGGTGGCAAGGGTTTGGGGATCGGACGCGTCGATTTCCAGGTCCTTGAGGTCCTGGGTTTCGGTCGTGAAGCTCTTGCGGCCCCCATCGAAGCGCTTATAGGTCTTGACGGGCAGCCCCGAAGAGCGGTCCTCGAAGACGCCGAGGTCGGAGCTGTAGAGCACTCCGAGCGAGGTGAGGAAATACCAGCCCTCGCTCGATTTGATTATTTTGCGCACTTCGCCGTCGAGCCAGAGGGGCAGGGCCCTCTCGCCGCCGCCCTCGATTCTGTACAACCCGGCGTCGTAGCCGGCGAGAAATACCTGGGGCACCGAAGACGAGGGCGCGTCACCGGGCCTCTGTGACGGCGCGGGAAGGGCAGGCGTCGGTAGAACGAAGACCGCGGCTGACAGGGCGGCGGCCAGGATGCGAAGCTTCATGTACACTCCGTGTCGGGAAATCGCACACTATAATATCGGAGCGTCGGGGCTTTGAAAAGCGAGGTCTTTCAAAATGCGTCTGCATTTTGAAAAAACGTTTGTCTACGCAATGCGATCGGCCGCGTCGGCGCGGGCGGACTTCCGAAATAGGCGCACGAGGACGAGAGAGCCCGCGACGAGAAGAGGTATGACGACGAGACCCAACCCCGAGAATAGGAGAAAGTCATAGAGCCCGTGGAGGACGACGGCCCAGACGAGGCCGCGAATCCATGCTCCCCTTCTGTCCGCCTCGATCTTGGATAGGCCGATATAGTAGCCCATGATGCCCGAGAAGAGCGCGTGCCCGGGCACGGCCGAGATGGCGCGCACGAGAAGGACGCCCGTATCGCGGTAACCGTACAGCAGGTTTTCGACGAAGGCGAAGCCCATACTGACGCAGATGGCGTAGACGATTCCGTCCGCCCTCTCGTCGAACTCGCGTCTTCGAAATAAGTAGCGCCTGATGAAGTAGAGCTTGACCGATTCCTCGATGAGGCCTGCCACGGCGAAGGCGTAGAATAGGTGAGAAGAGACGGTCGAGCGCTCCGGCGCGACGAGCCCTATCCCGAACTCGATGGCCGCCGCGGGCATGACGGCCAGGAATCCGTAGAGGACGCTGCGCCCGATGAGACCGATGGGCTCGGGCCTCGCCCTGTCGAGATGTCTGATGTACAGGAGGATGATGAAAGCCGGGAGCCCTGCGAGGAAGAGGGATAAGGATAGGGAGGACATGGAGCCTGAGTATAGCCTATCGACCGAGTCAGCGCTTGCCTTTTTCCTTCCGTGCGTCCACAATCCACATGCAGCCATGGAGGCGAATATGGAATTCTTCGAATGCGTCGAATCGAGGCGGAGTGTCCGCGCGTATAAGTCCGACCAGGTTGAGGGCGAGAAGCTGGAAAGAGTACTGGAGGCGGGACGTCTCGCGCCGACCGCCTCGAACAAGCAGCCCTTCCGCGTTTTCGTGTTGCATACGGAGGGCCGTGAGCCGGAGCTGCGAAAAATCTACGACAAGGACTGGTTTGTCGCGGCACCCATCGTCCTGCTGGTCTGTTCCGTCCCCGGCGAGGCTTGGGTGCGGAAGGACGGCAAGAACTACGCCGACGCGGACGCCACGATCGCGATGGACCACATGATCATGACCGCAACGGGCCTCGGGCTCGGCAGCTGCTGGGTCGCCAACTTCGATGCGAAGGCCGCCCGCGAGATATTCAAGCTCGAGGAGGGCTGGGAGCCTCTGGTTTTTACGCCCCTCGGCTATCCGAAGGAAACGCCCGCGCCTCGTCCGCGCAAGAAGCTCGAGAGCATCGTCATCCGCCCCTGACGCCCTAATCCAGGTTGCGCCCGTAGAGCCGCGACATCTCCGCAAGGCTGCTCGCGATCTTCCTGCTGAACGCGTTTTCGGCCATTCGCCAGGCCCAATTGCCCCCCAGGGTCGAGGGCATGTTCATCCTGGCCTCGGATCCCAGCCCGAGTATGTCCTGGAGAGGGAATACCGCCCATGCGGCCGTGGACTTCATGAGCTCGCGCAGGAGGGCCTGCGCCGGATCGACCGGCGCGAAGCCCAGGTAGCGCTCGACGTAGTCCCTCTCGGCCGCGTCGGCCTGCGCGATCCAGCCCGCCAAGGTGTCGTTGTCGTGCGTGCCCGTGTAGGCCACGCATCGCTCGGTGTAATTGTGGGGCAGGAAGGCGTTTTTCGGGTCGAATGCGGTGCCGCTCTCGGATGCGTCGAAGGCGAACTGTAGGATGCGCATTCCCGGGAAGCCCAGACCGTCCCGCAAGGCCTTCACTTCGTCGGTGATGAAGCCAAGGTCCTCGGCGATGATGGGCATCTCTTCCCCCAACGCCGCCTTCACGGCCGCGAACAGCTCCACGCCGGGGGCTTTCTTCCAGGCGCCTCGGCGCGCGGTCTTTTCGCCGACGGGCACCGCCCAACAGGCCTCGAGGCCGCGGAAATGATCCACGCGCAGGACGTCGAAGCGCTCGAGAGCGGCGCGTAGTCTCCGTATCCACCAGGCGAAACCCTGGGCCCGGTGTTTGTCCCAATCGTAGAGAGGGTTGCCCCAGAGCTGGCCGTCGTCGCTGAAGTAGTCGGGAGGAACGCCAGCGACCTCGATGGGCCGACCGGCCGCGTCCAGGGAAAAGAGGCCTCTTTCCGCCCAGACGTCGGCCGAGTCCTGGGCCACGAAAATGGGTATGTCTCCGACGACCATAATGCGCTCGGCGTTGGCCGCTTCCTTGAGCGCCGCCCACTGTTCGCTGAAGAGGAACTGCAGGACCTCGTAGCGCTCGACGGCGGCCGCGCGCCTTTCGCACTCGGCTGCGAGGGCGGCGGGATCGCTTATAGCGAGAGACTTCGGCCAATAGTTGTTCCAGAGGGCGCCATCGCGGCCCTCGGCCCGGGCCTTGACGTCATATTCGTCCTTGATCGCCCTGAAAAGGGAATAGCGCGGGAGCCACGACTCTTCGCCCGACTGGAAGAGCGCGAAATCCTTGCGGCGTTCGGGCGAAGCTCCGGAAATGAAAACCGCGGCGGCATTATCGAGGAGTCTTCGCTTCCAAGGAATCACAGAGCCATAATCGACCCTATCCCGGGGAAAGCCAGGAGGGTCTCGCAGCTCCTCGTGGTCCATGAGTCCTTCTTCCATAAGGAGCTCGGGGCTGATGAGCAATTCGTTGCCTGCAAAAGAAGAAAAAGGAGCGTAAGGCGAATCTCCATAGCCGGTCGGCCCAAGGGGAAGAACCTGCCACAGGCGCTGACCCGCTTCTGCCATTCGCTCGATGAAATTCAAAGCGGCGGATCCCATATCGCCGATCCCAAAGGGGCCGGGCAAGGAGGTCGGGTGAAGGAGAATTCCGGATACTCGATTCATGCGCATGGAAACGAGCCTCCCTTAAACACTGAAGTATATGAAAATAAACCGGTTTAGCAATGACAAGCATGACCTCCCAGTAATTCCCCGGCACGCAGTTGAGCGCGACGGGAGGGTGCACTAGACTGATAGGTGGCCAGGGGAGCCACGTTCTTTTCTCTTCTTCTTCTCTTTTCTTATCCGCGACACCGCACTCTG